>USAL01000007.1 GCA_900552545.1 uncultured Sutterella sp.
CGCTTGCCGTCTCGGGCATCTCGTTTCCGGCCTTCGCGCTCGGCATGGTGCTCATGGAGCTTTTTTCCGTCAAGCTCGGATGGCTTCCCACGGTGGGCGCCTCGAGCTGGCAGCACTACATTCTTCCCCCGATCACGCTGGGCGCGGCCGTTGCCGCCGTCATGGCGCGCTTTACCCGTTCGGCCTTCGTTGAGGTCTTGGGAGACGACTACATCCGCACGGCCCGCGCCAAGGGCGTGCATGAGCGCTCGGTGATTCTGAAGCACGCCTTCCGAAACGCCTTGATTCCCGTCATCACGATGATGGGCCTGCAGTTCGGCTTTCTCCTGGGCGGCTCGATCGTGGTCGAGAAGGTCTTCAACTGGCCGGGCATGGGGCGCCTTCTGGTCGACGCCGTCGACATGCGCGACTATCCCGTGATCCAGGCCTGCGTCCTGTTGTTCTCGGCCGAATTCATCGTCATCAACCTGATCGTCGACCTGCTCTACGGCTGGGTCAATCCGTCGATCCGCTACAAGTAATAACGAGGTGAAACCATCATGAGCAGCACTGCCTCGAGCGATCCGCGTCTGGCGGGCGTCAATGAACGCATCCGCACGCCCTGGTCGGAGTTCTGGCGCAAGTTCCGCCGCCAACCCCTTTCCATGGCCGCAGGCGGCTTCGTCCTCTTTTTGATCGTGCTGGGCATCTTCGGGCCCGTGATCGTGCCCTATGACCCGGAAAACTACTTTGACTACGACCTGATCAACGCGGGCCCGAGCCTCAAGCACTGGTTCGGCGTCGACGCCCTCGGGCGCGACATCTTCAGCCGCATCGTGGCCGGCACCCGCATCTCGCTCGTCTCCGGGTTCGGCGCCGTCGGAATCGGCGCGGTGATCGGCACGGCCTTTGGGCTTCTGTCGGGCTACTACGGCGGCTGGATCGACCGCGTCACGATGCGCGTCGCTGACGTCCTCTTTGCCTTCCCGGGCATCCTGCTTGCGATCGGCATCGTCGCGATCCTGGGCGGCGGCATGATCAACGTCGTCATGGCCGTGGCGATCTTCTCGATTCCGGCCTTTGCGCGTCTCGTGCGCGGCAACGTGCTCTCCCTCAAGCAGCAGACGTACGTAGAAGCCACAAGGAGCCTCGGCGCTTCGGACTTCACGATTCTGGTGAAGCACATTCTGCCGGGCACCATCTCGGTCATTGTGATCTACATGTCGATGCGCATCGGCACCTCGATCATCACGGCCGCATCGCTCTCGTTCCTAGGCCTCGGCGCACAGCCCCCGATGCCCGAATGGGGCGCGATGCTCAACGAGGCGCGCGCCGACATGGTCACGGCCCCGCACACGGTCATCATGCCGGTGCTCGCAATCTTTCTCACCGTGCTCGCCTTCAACCTGTTGGGCGACGGTCTGCGCGACGCGCTCGACCCGAAGCTTGACGTCGATTCCTAAAAAGCCGCAGTGCCCGCCGCCCGAGACCGTATTTCCCCTCGGGCGGCGGCATTCCTGCGACAATCAGTCCCTGCGGCAAAGACATTCACCCTTTGCCGCAGGCTTTTTTGGGTTTGATGCAAACTTTCTTTTTTAAGAGGCTCTCAAACAAAATGGCAAAACGCTTCATGCCCCGCATCGGCACGCGTCCGAGCGGCGCGCTTGATCTCATCAGCGACGTGGCGGGCGTCACCGTCGGCCACTGCACGGTCGACATCGGCGACGACGTCCACACGGGCGTCACCGTGGTGCGCCCGAGTGCCGAGGACGTCTACAAGCACAAGATTCCCGCCTGCGCGCACGTCATCAACGGTCATACGAAGTCAAGCGGCTACATTCAGCTGCAGGAACTGGGCGTCCTGGAAACGCCGATTGCCCTCACCAACACGCTTTGCGTGGGCGCGGTGATGATGTCGCAAGTGCGAGAAGCAATCCGCACCAACCCCGGCATCTGCCGCATCACGAGCTCGGTCAATCCCATCGTCTGCGAGTGCTCCGACGCGCAGCTCTCGGACATCCAGCAGCTCTCGATCACGGACGCGCACTATCAGGCCGCTCTTGCCGACTGCCGGCGCGACTTTGCCTGCGGCGCCGTGGGCGCAGGCCGCGGCATGATGAACTTTGGCTTGAAGGGCGGCATCGGCTCGGCCTCGCGCCTAGCACGCGCAGGCGGCAAAACCTACACGGTGGGCGTGCTCGTGCTTTCGAACTTCGGCAAGCCCCATCAGCTCATCATCGACGGCGAGCGCGTGGGCGCAAAGCTCAATCCCCCGGCTCCCGCCGTTGACGAAAAGCCCGAAAGCGGCTCTTGCATCATGATCGTTGCAACCGACGCACCGCTTGAATACCGGCAGCTGCATCGCCTCGCGGTGCGCGCCACCGCGGGCATCTCGCGCACGGGCTCGGTCTACGGGCACGGCAGCGGCGACGAGGTGATCGCCTTTTCGACGGCCTACAGCATCGACTGGAAGAGCGACTCGGCGCTGCGTGCTCCGGTCGCGTTTCTAAACGACACGGCATTGGACCCCGAGTTCTTTGAAGCCACGGCCGACGCGACCGAACAAGCCATCCTGAAGGCCATCTACTCAGCGCAGACGCTCACGGGCTTTCAGGGAAAGACCGTCAAGAGCTTCGTCGACGCCTGGGAAGAAAAGTTCGGGCGCTTTGACGACGATCCGTAAGGCGAAGAAAGGCCAAAAAAGGGCGAAAAAGGGCAGCTTTCAACGTCGAGAGCCGCCCCTGAACAATCCATTCGTCAATTCATCCATTTCCGTTCATTTCGAGGTCCTTCTTTGGGACGTTGCGGGCTCGCCTGCGGTGCATTCTGCGTGCATCGGGCGGCCCATTTTTTGCGCCCGAATTCACTTGACAATCGAACGGAAACGCACCGAAGTTTTATTCCTCACATATTTTCTACGATGCGTCGAATTTTTCGGCAAATTTCAGCAAGCCAGACCAAACCTTTTTGTCTTGACCAATCCAGGAAAAATCGAAAAAACCAGACAAAAAAGGCTTCAGTCCTCCTTCGACGCTGCCGCAGATTCCTTTGCTTCCTTCATTTCTCGCTCCACCACCCAGTCGTCGTTTCTTGAAAACCACCGGATGGCGTCGCGCCGGATCTGCTCGACCGTGACCTCGATCACGCGCGGCTTGTAGCGGTGCTTGCGGTAGATGAGATAGCTCTGACGGATCTTGCCGTTGATGTCGTCAAAAAGCCGCACGAGCTCGGGGTGCTTGCGGGCCTTGGCGATCGGAATCATGCCAATGCCCACGCCAGCGCGGATTTCGTCGGCCACGGCATGAATGTCGTTGACGACCACCACGGGCTCGACGTCGAGCACCTCGACCAAGCGCTCCTCGTGAAAGAGCGGGCGCTCCTTGATGGCGTAGTTGCCGATCCAGGGATATTTGGCAAGGTCCTTGAGCGTGGCCGGAGGCTCGCGGTCCTTGAAGAAGTCACGGTGCGCAAAGATCCCAAGCTTCGTGCGGTATAGCGGCACCGCCACGAAGTCGCCCAATTCCGAGAGATCGTCAAACGTCATGAGGATGTCGCAGTCGACGTCAAGCGAGGCAACCAACGGAAACTGGTTGGGAATTGAAACGAAATGCACGCCCGGGTACTGGCGCCGCAATGTGCGCACCGAGTGGCGCACAACGTCGTAGTAAAAGGCCCTGGGCACGGTGACGCGCACCGTGCCTTTTAGCGTCTGCTGCTCGGCCTGCACGGCGCCGATCGCGCTGTCGATCTGCCACATCGAGGGGTAGAGCGCCTCGAAGATCCGGCGCCCGAAATCGGTCGGCGTGAGCTCGCGCTTGTAGCTCGTCAAAAGCGACACGCCGAGGCGCTTTTGCAGCGCATCAAGCCTGCGCGAAAGCGTTGAAGCCGGCATGTTGAGCGAGGCTGCGGCCTTGCTCAAAGAGCCGCCTTCCACCACGGAGCAGAAGAGGAAGAAATCGTCGAGATTTCCATAAATGGAATTATTACTTTTCATCGGTGGCGTTGTTTCTACTTTTGCCGAACTCTACCATGACGCGGACGATGCGGGAAAAACGATTGAAAAGAACACTTATTTCCCGGCTTCGCCAATCCCTTTTAAAAACCCCAACAGGAACCTTCAGAATGCAATTCTCAAGACGCAATCTGCTCAAGGCCGGCGGGTTGGGTGCCGTCTTCGGCGTGCTCGGCGTACCGTTTGATGCGGTACAGGCCGCCACTCACGCCAAGGGCGTCAAACTCAATCCCAAGATGAAAGATGGCTGGCACTACGGTCACTGCCGTATGTGCATGCGCGGCACCTGCCCCAACATGTACCGCGTGCAAAACGGCATCGCCGTTGAGATCATGGGCAATCCCGCTACGCCCACGACCAAGGGTGCGCTCTGCGCCAAGGGCCAGAGCATCCTTCAGAACACCTACAACGCGTACCGCGTGAAGGCGCCGATGAAGCGCACCAACCCCAAGAAGGGACTCGACGTTGATCCGAAGTGGGTCGAGATCTCCTGGGAAGAAGCCCTCAGCACCGTCGCCAAGAAACTGGGCGACATCAGAAAGCGCGACCCGCGCCGCTTCCTGTACCAGGTGGGCTTCGGCGACATGGACTTCTTCTGCACGTTCATGTTCTACTTCGCGCAGTGCTACGGCACGCCCAACTTCGTCAAGAGCAACGGCATTCTCTGCACCCTGCACTATGCCTCCGACCTCGTGCAGGGCGTCTTCCCGGGCTCGGTGCCCGATGCGAGCTACTGCCGCTACTTCATCGCCATCGGCCTCAATGTCGGCATGGGCATCGGCTCGTGCGAAGGCGGCACCCGCGGCATCTTCGACCTGATGTACGAAGGCAAGAAGGACTTCCGCCTCGTCGTGGGCGACCCGCGCTGCAGCCCCGAGGCGAGCAAGGGCGAATGGGTGCCGATCCGTCCGGGCGGCGACCTCGCCTTCCTGATGGCTCTCGTGCACGTCATCCTCTATGAAATCAAGAAGGTCGACGATCACTTCCTCAAGTGGCGCTCCAACGCCCCGTACCTCATCGGACCCGACGGCCACTATGCCCGCGGCGCCGACGGCAAGCCCCAGATCCGCGACCGCGCCGACGGCCGCGTGAAGTCCTTCGACGACAAGACCCTCAAGGATCCGGATCTGTGGTGCGAAAACATCAAGGTCAACGGCGTCAACACCAAGGCCGCCATGGTCCTCGTGAAGAACGGCTTCAAGGACACGACGCCTGAATGGGCCGAGAAGATCTGCTGGGTTCCGAAGGAGCGCATCCGTCAGATCGCCCACGACTACATCGACAACGCCCGCATCGGCGATACCATCAAGCTTGCCAACAGCAAGGGCGAAATGGTCGAGATGCCCGTGCGCGGCTCCATGATCGAAAGTAAGCGCGGCATCAAGAACCAGCGCGACGGCGTACCCTGCGACCTGATGTGCAAGTTGATGGCCATGCTCATCGGCGGCATCGACGTCCCGGGCGGCACTGTGGCCAAGGCCCGCAGCCCGTACCATCTCAAGCCCGATGCCGACGGCGTGGTCGAGCCCAAGGGCGAGGCGCGCGACAACCCGATGCATTATCCGCCGCAGCACATCAACTTGAGCGACTACTTCCCGCACAAGCACACGCTGCCCGTGATGGCCTACAAGGTCTGCCAGGATCCCAAGAAGTACGGCTTTGACTACACGATCGAAGCCTCGCTCACGGTGGGCTCGAACCCGGCCGCCTCCACGACCGAACCCTATGAGGTTGTAAAGGGCATCCTCAACATTCCGTTTGCCGTCAACATCGCCTACCACTACGATGAAATGGCGCAGCTCTCGGACATCCTGCTTGCCTCGAACTCGGTGCTCGAGCGCGAGTCGGTGAACTGCTTTGAAGGCGCCTTCGACATCTCCACGATCGAGACCAACAACCAGCGCCTCATGATGTACCGCGATCCGCTGCCGCCGATCTACAACACGCGCCAGCCGCAGGACATCATCATTGAGCTGTGCGATCGGATGGGCATGATCGACGAATTCAACGCCAACCTCAACAAGGTGGGCGTGGTGCTCGGCGAAGTGACCACTGTGCAGCTTGATCCTGAAGAGCAGCTCAAGCCCGGCCGCCGCTACACGATCTCAGAAATCTGGGACAAGGGCGTGCGCAAGGCCTTCAACGGCCGCGGCCTCGACTACCTCAAGGAGCATGGCCTCATCGTTCAAGAACGCGCCCCGGCCGAAGCCTACAACTCCTACTGGTACAAGGACGGCGAGACCCGCTGCCCGATCTACTTCGAACGCACGCTGCGCTCGGGCGAACGCCAGAGAGCCTTCTTCAAGAAGTACAAGGACAAGATTTACCTGCCCGACTTTGATCCGGAAGAAAACCTCAAGTACTACGAGGCCGTGATCAAGTGGCGCAGCAAACCCCTGCTTGAGATCAAGTCGACCGACAAGTATCCGTTGATCGCCACCAACTTCAAGACGCCGACCTCGCCCTCGCGCTGCGGCGGCGTCGATCAGCTGCCCTGGGTGGTGGAGATCAGCGAGACCTTTGATCCGCAGTTCGGTAAGGTCTGCCTCAACCCGAAGACGGCCGAGCGCTACAACCTCAAGGAAGGCGACTTGATCTGGGTCGAAAGCAAGAACGGCCGCACCAAGGGTCCGGTGCACATCTCCGAGCTCTTCCGTCCTGGCACGGTCAACATCGCGGGCTCCCTGGGTCGTCTGGTGAAGTCTCTGGGCCTGAAGGCCTACAACCGTCCGATGTACAACATGCGCTGCAACGGCAAGCCCAACGAGAGTTGCCCGTTCCAGATGGGTGTTGAAAACAACGTTGCTGTTCGAATCTACAAGGCCGAAGGTCTTGTTGAAGGTGGAGTTTGCAAATGCGATTAGGTATGGTGATCGACACCCGCCGCTGCTACGGGTGCCTGGCTTGTGTAGCAGCATGCAAGGCGGCGAATGCAACTCCTCCGGGACACTTTCGCTGCAAGGTCAAGATCGGTGAAAAGGGCAAGTTCCCGAACTCGACCCAGACGTTTCTGCCCACTCTGTGCAACCACTGCGAGGATGCGCCCTGCATCAACGTCTGCCCGACCGGTGCTTCGTACCGCGACAAGGACGGCGTGGTGCGCGTGGACGCCGAGAAGTGCATCGGCTGCCAGATGTGCATGAACGCCTGCCCGTACGACGCCCGCTCCTTCTTCTCGGATCCCAATCCGACCTACTGGGAGGAAGACGGCAAGGGGCCGGACGAGTACGAGAAGATGCGCTACAAGGAGCACAAGTACAACACGCCCGACAAGTGCGACTTCTGCGTCGACCGTCGCGCCCAGGGACTGCCGCCCGCCTGCGTGGCAACCTGCGCCGGCAAGGCCCGCATCTTCGGCGACATGGACGATCCCAATTCCGAGATCTCCAAGGTCATCAAGAAGTACCATCCGAAGCCCTTGAATCCTGAGTTGAAGACCAAGCCCCACGTTCTTTACATCGTCGATGAAAAGAACTGCCCGGTCGAGCTCATGGAAGGCCACAAGGCGCGCGCCAAGGAAGTCCAGCCCACCGGCCTGCGTCGGTAAGAGGCAGGGCTCTTTCCCGCAAGCGTCACCGGGCCGTACCGCGCCTCCGGCGACGTCCCCGATCAGGGTCTTCGGGCCTTGATCGGGCCCCATTCCCCTTTACCCTTTGTCATCAAGATTCCAAAGAAGTTTCGTCATGACTGAAGCAAACACCAAAGCCGCTGCCGAAGAAAAGGCGAGCGCCCTCGTGACGGTTCTCCCCACGAGCTCGGTTGCCGCGCAAAACGAGGCCGCTCTGGCAAGCCTGCTCGCGCAGTTCTTCCTGCACAACCCCGACAAGACCTTTGCCAAGGCGCTCACGCATCTTGCGCCGGAGGGCTTTGACTTTGCGCCGGGCATTGAAAAGGCGATGCGCACCATCCGCGAAAGCGCTGAAAAAATCGATGCGGCCGAAGAAAAGAACACGACGGAATCGGAAACCGAAGCGCTGCTTGACCTCAAGCGCGACTGGACGAAGCTTTTCCGCGGCATCTCGCCCGACTACGGCCCCACGGCTCCGTACGCCTTTCTCTTTTTGAAGGGCACGACCGTCGAGATGATGAAGGATCTCGCCGCCCTCTACATCGACGGCGGCTACGACGGCTATCAGATCGTGAAGGACCGCATCGACTACATCGGCACGTGCTTTCAGTACCTTGCCACGGTCGATCTGCAGATCGTCAACGCCATCGACGAGAAGCTCGCCACCGAATACACGCGCCTGCGGCTGTGCCGCAAGGTCTTTCTTGAGGAATACCTCACGCCCTGGGTCGAGACGTTTGCCGAGCGCGCACGCAAGTTCGTGCAGACCGACTTCTACGGCGCGGTGCTCGATCTCACCGTCGAAGTGATCGACCACTTCGCGGCCGAACACAAGACCGCTCGTCCGATCATGAGCGCCGAGGAAAGCCGCGAAATCGCGCTCAAGGAGGACAAGGAAATCACGAAGATGGTAAGCGACATGGAAAAGGGCCGTGAGCCTGATCTCGGTCCTGCCAAGGCCACCGTCGCCAACGTGCTTGACGCCGCGGCCGTCGAAAAGCCCGCAGGCCACGCTTAACAAAAAGAGCGCGGAAAACCGCGCTCTTCACAAACATCGACGTTTTGAATTGCCGCCCCCGGCGCAAGGTGCGCCGGGATGCCGGAGTCCTTTTTCTTTTTTGCCAACTATCTCTCCTTCCCCTTTGTCTTCGTTTTTTTCAATCTCCTGAAGACGAAGGAATTTCTCTTCCGGCCTCCCGTGCGTTCTCCTGCGCGCGAGGCCGTTTTTTTGAGGAGATCAGAGAGTTGATACGTATGCGTACTTCTAGCGGTTCCAGAGCCGCACGAAGTGATGCACCGGACCGTGGCCTGAGCCCACGTCAAGCGCGTCGCTTGCGGCAATGGCTTCCGTAATGTAGTCCTTCGCAAGCCGCGCGGACTCGCGCAGGTCCCCCGTGCGAGCAAGGTAGGCGGCAATGGCCGACGACAACGAGCAGCCTGTGCCGTGGGTGTTCTTCGTGTCCGTGCGCGGTGCGGAAAGGTACATGGGGTCGCCGCCGTCGTAGAAAACGTCGCATGCCGTCACACCTGCCGCATGTCCGCCCTTGAGGTAGACCGCGGTTCTGCCGCCGCAAATCGAAAAGAGCGCCTTGGCAGCCTCGGTCATGGCGTCGGGATTGATCGATTCGCCTAGGAGCACCTCGGCTTCCGGGAGGTTGGGCGTGATGACGGACGCAAGCGGCAGCAGACGCTTGCGAAAGTACGAGACCGACTCGTCGGGCATGAGCCGATCGCCGCTTTTGGCCACCATCACGGTATCGAGCACCACCCAGCGCGGCTGCCAGCGCTCAAGCGAGGCAGCCACGGCCTCCATGACGTCGGTTGCGCCCAGCATCCCGATCTTGACGGCATCGATGCGCACGTCTTCAAAGAGGGTGTCGAGCTGCTGCGTGACGAACGCATCCGGCACCGGGAGCACCCCGGTCACCGCGCGCGTGTTCTGCGCCGTGAGCGCGGCGATCACCGCGCAGGCGTAGGTCCCCAGAGCCGACATCACCTTGACGTCGGCCAAAACGCCCGCGCCGCCCGAGGGGTCGACGCCTGCAATCGTCAGGACGTTTTTGATGGATCCTGCTGAGCCTTTTTCGCTTTTTCCCATATCTCACCTATGTAGCGCATCTGACGGGCGCTCGAGCCCGTATAGCTGTGTGCAAATTCAAGCGCGCGGCGCCGCCGCTCGGGGAGGCACCCGTCGTTCAACCACCCGATGGCGGTATTCCAGGCGTCGTGCGCGTCGCGCACGCGCTCGGCCGCACCCATTTCGACCGCATCGTCGACGGCCTTGGCAAAGTTAAAGCTCGAGGGCCCCACGAGAACGGGCGAGCCCGCGGCCGCCGGCTCAATGAGGTTTTGCGAGCCGTAGTTGCCGAAGCTGCCGCCCATGATGGTGACGTCGGCCAGAGCGCAGTAAAAGCTCATCTCGCCCATCGTGTCGCCGTAGAGAATCACCGGACCGTCAATCGGTGCGGCGCGCGCAAAGTCTTCGTTGTTGCTGCGCCGAAGGATCGAAAGGCCCGTGGCCTGCACGGTTTCAAAGACTTCGTCAAAGCGCTGCGGGTGGCGCGGCACCAAAAGTGCGGCCACCTTTTCGGTCGTGCGCGAGAGGACGTCGACAAAAAGCCGCTCCTCGCCCTCGCGCGTACTTGCAAGAAGAATCACGGGCCTTGCAATGCGCTTTTTCACCTCTTCGGCCAGGTGCACCTGCGCGGGATCGGCCTTGACGTCAAACTTCACCGACCCGCAGACGTGAACCGTCTTGGCGCCAAGTTCCGTGAGCCTTGCGGCATCCTCGCGGCTTTGCGCAAGCACCGCGGCAAAGCCCGCAAAGGCAGGACCCATGACGCCTGCAAAGCGCGAGGCCTGCTTGGCGCTTTTTTCCGACTCGCGAGCATTGGCAAGCACCAAGGGGATTCCTCGGGCGTTGGCCTCGGCCACCATGTTGGGCCAGACCTCGGTTTCCATGACGACGCCCATCACCGGGCGCGTCTCGTCGAAGAACTTTCCCATGAGCGAGGTCGTGTCGTAGGGCAGGTAGCACTGCGTCACGCGGCCCGGATAGGCGCGCGCGATTTTTTGTCCCGCCTCGCGCCCGGTGGGCGTCATGCAGGTCAAAAGAATCTCGGCTTCGGGATAGGCCGCAAAGAAGGCGTCGATCAGCGCGCGCGAAGCGTTCGTTTCACCCACGCTCACCGCATGCAGCCACAGCCGCGGGCGGCTTGGCGCCGGATAGGTGCACGTGCCGTAGCGCTCGTCCCAGTGCTCCATGTAGGCGGGCTGCTTGCGGGCGCGCTTTCTGAGATAGAGGCGCGTGAGCGGCAGCGCCGCGCGTGTCAAGGCTCGATACAAAGCCGGTGTGGACATAGGCACAAACCTCCTCTTCCCTTACCTTCCGGGCGTGCCGGATTCTTCAGCCCCTGCATGCATCACCGCATGCAGGGCGCTCAGCACCTCGATCGTGCCCGGCACCACGCCCTTGTCGCCCACGGTGGCGCAGGCCTTCTCCGACACGAGCGAAAAGAGCTCGGCACTCGTGCCCACGATGATGCCCACTGAAGGAACGCCCAGCGCAGCGCCCAGGTGCGTCAAACCCGTATCGACGCCCGCAAGGCACGCCGCGCCGGCAATCGCCTGCGCAAGCGAGCGCAGGTTCGAGCGCGGCATCACCACCGCGCCTTCGACAGCCGAGGCGATTTCAAGCACCCGTTCGTGCTCGGCGTCGCTGCCCCAGAAAAGCACGCTCTGAAGACCATCCTTTTTGAGCTCGCGCGCAACCTCGATCCAGCGCTGCTGCGGCCAGAGCTTTTCGGCGCGGCTCGTGTTGACGGCCAGAGCCGCATAAGGGCCCGTGACGCCAACAGGCGACACCGGCGTCACCTTCAAGCCATAGTGCGGCGCCTCGGGATCAATCGTGTAACCAAGAACGCGGGAGGCCATCGTGCGGTAGCGGCGCACCGGTCGCAGGCTTTCGGGGACAGCCAGGGTATGGGTGTAGAAACGGCTTGCGAGGGGCTCGCGGATCGTGTCCTTTGAGTACCCCCAGGTCTCGGCGCCCGAAAGGCGTGCCACAAGGCCCGTTCTGAGCAGACCCTGGATGTCGATCACGCAGTCGTAGTGCGCCTCCCGCAGGGTTTTGCGCAGCTCCCCAAACTCCTCGCGGGTGTGGTGCGAGAGCGGGTGCTTTCTCCAGCGCCTGAAGGCAGTGACGATGCGCCGGGCGATGAAGGGCGACAGGGCCGGAATGTCCTTGAAGCTTTCCTCGACCACCCAGGCGAGCTCGCAGTCGGGAAAGGCCTTCTTGATGTCGTAGGCGACCGGCAGCGCGTGAATCACGTCTCCCATCGAGGAAGACTTGATGATGAGGATGCGCCGGCTCATGATGCTGCGCCCTGCGCCGCGCGGAACTCCACCGAGCTTTCGGCCTTGCGCGAGAGCTTCTTGCCGAATTCAACGCCGGGCTGATCAAACGGGTTGATGCCGTAAAGGGTTCCGAGCATCGTCGTCTTGTGCTCGTAGAGCGCCATCAAAGCGCCCAGACGCGCGGCATCCAATTCATCGATGCTTATCGTGGTGACGGCGTTGAACCAACGCGAGCCTTCGCGGGTGACGAGCGCCTCGGCCTGGGCCTTGGCGTTGGCAATCAAGACGCGGTGCAGATCGGCGTGCCGGTGGCCGGGACGCTCGCACCAGAGCAGATCTATCGAGCTGTTGGCCGTGCCTTCGCGCAGCCACTGATAAAACGAGTGCTGCGATTCGTTGCCGTGGCCGCCCCAGATGCCCTGACCGGTGCGATCGGACACCTCTTCGCCGTCAAGCCCCACGCTTTTGCCGAGACTTTCCATCTCAAGCTGCTGCTGCCACAAGACCATGTTGCGAAGCCGCTCGTCGTAGGGAAGGCAGCAGTGCAGCGCAATGCCAAGCTTCACTGAATTCCAGTAGCTCACCAAGGCCATCAGAAGCGGCACGTTTTCGCGCAGGCCCGAAGACTCCACGTGCATGTCCATGGCGTGCGCACCGGCTAGAAGCGCGAGGAATGCGTCCGAGCCCAGCGCAATCGCGTCGCACAGGCCGATTGCCGACCACACCGAGAAGCGGCCGCCCACCCACTCCCAGATCGGGAAGAAGTTTTCCTGCGGCAGGTTCATCTCGCCTGCCGCCTCGGGGTTGGCCGAGACGACGAGCATGTGGCGCGCGCGGTCGGCGCCCGAGATGCCCGCTTCCAAAAGCCACTGATCAAGCGCCGCGGCGTTTACCGCCGTCTCGCGCGTTCTGAAGCTCTTTGAAGAGACGATGATGAGCGTCTTGAAGGGGTTGAGCTGACCCACGATGCGATCAAACGACACGCCGTCGGCGGCCGACAAAAAGTGCAGACGCACCGGAGGCTGGACGCCCCGCAAGGCGTGATAGACCGTGCGCGGGCCCATTTCCGAACCGCCGATGCCGACATTGATCACGTCGGTGATCTTGTCGCCGCGGCAGCCGCAGTAGCGGCCGCTTCGGACCATGTCGGCAAAAAGGCAGATGCGCTCGAGCGCGCGCTGCACCTCGGCGTGATAGGGCGCATTCACCCGCGGGTCTCTGAGCGCTGTGTGAAGGGCGGCGCGCCCTTCGCTCGGGTTGACGATTTCGCCGCGGCGCATGGCTGCGCTCGCTTCGAGCACGCCCTTGTCGCGCGCGAGCTCAAAGAGCCCGTCAAGATCGTCGGCCGTCATCCGCTGGCGGCCGATGTCCACCGTCAGACCGCAGACGGTGCGTTTGGTCTCAGAAGTAAAATCCCGCAAAAAAGGCACCTGGGAAAAAGTTGCTTCAGTCTTCGCCTTGGCCTCTGTTCTGGGCTGCGTCATGATCGTCGTTTCGGTATGGTGTAGGGAAAAATTCACGCGCAAAACGCTCCTGCCCCCGAGGCCTGCCTGAAAAAAAGTTCAGGCCAGCCTTGCGGGCTTTGCGCCTTTTTGCGGCGCCGGGGCTCTCCTTGAAGGCGCCGGCAGTCAGCACGTCCGACGCGGGCAAAGCGGCCCCGGATAAGGTATCTTCATTAGCTCGGAAGCTAGTCTAGCCCATGGACTGCATTTCACGCAGTTGCACCGGGCTGCGGCCTGGTAAATAGTCGTATCCGTCCTTGCGTCCGACAAAGGATGACGAAAGCGCTGCAAGCACTTTTCTTTAAGGGGCTGCGCACGCTTTATCCCCTTGCCGCCACCCCGCGAGCCTTGAGCGCGTGTCACAATTTCGCCCATCATGCAGTTGTCAGCCTCTCACCACCCTTCGCACGCACCCATCAAGGCTCTCGCCTGGGTAGCTCACATCGGAACCATCTCCGCGGTCGGCGCGGGACTTGCCGCCATGCGGCACGCGCTCATTGAAGCTTCAGGCCCCGAGCGAGAATACCTGCACGAGCGAGACGATCTCTGCGCACGCACGGTCCCCGTGGGGGCAATCAACGAAGCGCTGCTTTCGAGCGACGCCCCCTCCCGCACGATGCGCATTGCCAAGGCCTGCTTGAGGCAGATGCCCGACCTTCAGGATCTCATCAACCGCACCGGTCCCGCGCGCTGCGCGGTCGTGCTCGGCGCCTCGACATCCGGCCTTCCTGAAGTGGAAGCGGCCATGCGCGTGCGCCACTGCACGGGCAACCTTCCCGAAGGCTTTTCCATCCGCGCGCTCAACCTCAACGAGCCCTCGCACTACGTTGCCGACCGTCTGGGCATCACCGGTCCCGTCTATACCGTAAGCAACGCCTGCGCCTCGGGCGCCATGGCGATCGTCTCAGGCGTGCGGCTACTGGCCGCGGGGCTAGCTGATCTCGTCGTTGCGGGCGGCGTCGACAGCCTCGCGCGCTTTACGACGACGGGCTTTGAGGCATTGGGCGCCGTGAGCGGCTCGCCCTGCACGCCCTTTGCAAGCGACCGGCACGGCATCAACTTGGGCGAGGGCGGCGCATTGGTTGTTCTCACGCGCGATCGGACGGCGTCGGCGCTAGCGGCCGTCACGGGCGTGGGCGAGACGTGCGACGCGCACCACATCTCCGCCCCCGATCCCACGGGCGCGGGCGCGGCGAACGCCATGAAGCTCGCGCTTGAAAGCGGCGGCTTCAGTCCAAATGAAATCGACCTTGTGAGCGCGCACGGCACCGGCACGCAGCAAAACGATGCGGCCGAGGCGCTCGCAATTGCCGAAGCGATTGGCGCCAACGTCCCCGTTGCCTCCTACAAGCGTCTCACCGGGCACACGTTGGCAGGCGCCGGGGCGCTGCAGGCTGCCATTGCCGCGGCGCACTTCATCGACAATCCCGAAGGGCGCCTGGCGGCCAACGCCTCCGACAAGCCCGCCGATCCCGCACTCGTCATCCGCGTCATCGACGATGTGAGCGGGAGCTCACAAGAGCTTTCTCTGCATCGCCCCGTGCGGCACATCGCGACCAACGCCTTTGCCTTCGGGGGATCAAACGCCTGCATCATCTACTCGAACCCGCAGGCGTTCGACCTGCCCTAAAGAGCGCTTACGGAAATAAGGAAAAAGAGGAACACCCATCATGCCCACGGAAAGCCCGCGCCTGCGGCACAACCCCGCCTACCCAGAACCTGTCCGGCTGCTGCCGCACCGCGCGCCGATGATGCTCATCACGGGCGTACTCGAGGTGCACGAGGCAACGCTCACGGCCTTTGCCGAAATCGGTGCGGCGCATGCCCTCTTTTTAAACCGCGAGGCGAAGGCCTCAAGCTCGCTTCTGCTTGAGCTGATGGCGCAGACCGTGGGCTGCTACGCGGGACTTCGTGAAAACGAAGCGCATCAGGCTCCCCGCATCGGCTTTCTGCTCGGCTCGCGCAACTTCACGACGAGCGTCGGGAAATTGAAGGAAGGCGACACGGTGGTTTTGACGAGCACCTGTTCCTACATGGGCGAAGACGACCTTCCGAGCCAGTTTGACTGCACCGCAAATTTGGACGGCGTTGAAGTCGCCCGGGCGACGCTTACCGTCTATCAGCCGCGCGACATCCGGCGCTTTGCCGAGAACCCGCACGCAGCCTGACCGGGGTGCTTCTAAAGAATTTTTTAATCGACACGACATTTTGCAACACACTCATGTCCGAGACATTGTCCATTCTCATTACCGGAGCCTCGCGCGGCATCGGCCGCGCGGCGGCCGTAGCGCTTGCGCGCGCGGGCTACGAGATCGTCGTGCACGCCTCGCGTGCCTCCGAGGGGCTTGACGAAACGCTAGCAGCCGTGCGCGCCGCAAACCCCGCGTGCGAGCATCGCGCGCTCACCTTCGACGTGTGCGACCGCGAGGCCGCTCAGGCCGCCCTTATGGCCGACGTCGAAAAGCACGGCGCCTACTACGGCATCGTATCCAACGCCGGCATCGCGCTTGACGGCACGTTTGCGGCGATGCCCGGCGAAGACTGGGATCGGGTGATCAACACCGACCTCAACGGCTTTTTCAACGTCGTGCAGCCCATGGTGATGCCGATGGTGCGCCGCCGCAAGCCCGGCCGCATCGTGGTTGTGAGCTCCCTTTCGGGCGTCATGGGAAACCGCGGACAGGTGAACTACTCGGCCGCCAAGGCGGGTCTGATCGGCGCGGCCAAGGCGCTTGCCGTGGAGCTTGCAAGCCGCGCGATTACGGTAAACGCCGTCGCCCCGGGCTTGATCGACACCGGCATGGTGACCGAGGAAGTCAAGGACCACGTCCTTCCCGCGATCCCGATGCGCCGCACGGGCACGCCCGAAGAAGTGGCCGCACTGATCGCCTTTCTCATGCAGCCCGAGGCAGGCTACATCACCCGTCAGGTGATTCAGGTCAACGGAGGTCTGGCATGACGATCAAACGCAATCCTCACAAGCCCCGCGTCGTCGTCACGGGCGTGGGAGCCATCAGCCCTCTCGGAAACGACAGGGACTCTGTTCGCGCCAAGCTTCTTTCCTGCACGAACGCCGTGCAGCGAATCGAAGCCTGGGGCGGCATCGAAGGCCTGCGCACACTGGTGGGCTGCCCCGCAATGCCCTTTGAGCTTGACAAGGAGCGCTACAACCGCAAGAGCATGCGCAGCATGGGGCGCGTGGCGGTGCTGGGCGTTCGGGCAACCGAAATCGCGTTGGAAGATGCGGGCTTGACCGACCCCGCCTTTCTCGGCTCGGGCGACGTTGGCATTGCCTACGGTTCGTGCTCGGGCACGCCCGGGGCGATCGCCGACATCGCCGAGCTGGTGCTGCACGGCACCACGCGCGGCATGAACGCCAACACCTACATCCGCATGATGGCGCACACGGCGCCTGTGAACATCGGCATCTTCTTCGGCATCAAGGGCCGCATCATCACGACGAGCTCGGCCTGCACGTCCTCCTCGCAGGCAATCGGCTACAGCTACGAGAGCATCCTCGCAGGGAAGGCCTCCGTCATGATCGCGGGCGGCAGCGAAGAGCTCGACGCGTCGGACGCGGCCATCTTCGATACGCTTTTTGCCACGAGCACCGAATTCAACGACGCCCCGCAATTGACGCCGCGCCCCTTTGACGCGCGCCGCGACGGGCTTGTGATCGGCGAAGGCGGCTGCACCTTGATTCTTGAAGAGCTTGGGCACGCCCGCAGCCGCGGCGCGCACATCTACGCCGAGGTGCTGGGCTTTGGCACGAACTCCGACGGCGCACACATCACGTCGCCGCAGTCCGAGCAGATGGCCCGCGCCATGGGGCTCGCGCTCAAGGACGCGGGGCTAGAAGCCTCCGACATCGGCTACGTCAACGCCCACGGCACGGCCACCGACCGGGGCGACGCCGCCGAGAGCGCGGCCACGTTCGAGGTGTTCGGCGACCACACGCCGGTTTCGACCATCAAGAGCTACATGGGCCACACGCTCGGGGCCTGCGGGTCGCTTGAGGCCTGGATGTCGATGCAGATGATGAACGAGGGGTGGTTTGCCCCCAACGTCAACCTTGAAACGCCCGCCGAAGACTGCGCACGGCTTGACTACATCATGGGCGAGCCGCGCCGCATCGACACCGACTACGTGATGTCGAACAACTTTGCCTTCGGCGGCATCAACACGTCGCTCGTGTTCGGGCGCTGGAAGGGAGAATAAGACCATGCTCCGGAGACGAAAGACCAATCACCCCTCGATTCTTGAGGCGCTCTACGAAGCACAGAAGATTGCCTTCTCCCCCTTTATCTTTGAAGCCTGCGTCGCCGCCAAGCGCATGGGGCTTCTCGCGGCAATCGACAAGGCGGAAGGAGGCGAGAAAGCCTCTGAAGAGAATCTCGCCAAGGCCACGAACCTCACCCTCTACGCCGTGGGGGCGCTTGCCGACGCGCTGGAAGCCGCAGGCGTCTTGACGCGTGAGAAGGATCCCGACAACAAGGCCGGAGGCGATCGCCTCTCGCTCACCAAAACGGGCGAGTGCCTTCTTTACGATGCAATGACTTCTGTGAACCTCGACTTCACGGCCGACGTCTGCTATGCGGGACTGCAGAAGCTCTCCGAGGCATTTCGCACCGGCCGCCCCGAGGGCCTCAAGGCGCTCATGCCCGCAGGCAATTGGGAGACGATCTACCCGGCGCTCAGCTCACTTCCCGAGCCCGCCCGCACGAGCTGGTTTGCGTTTGACCACTACTATTCGGACCGCTACTTCGATGCGCTCGCTGAAAAGATCGCGCGTACCCTTGCCCCGGCACGGCTTTTCGACGTGGGCGGCAACACCGGCAAGTTTGCCCGCGCGATGCTTGCCGCTTCCGAAACGATGAAGGTCGCTCTTGTGGACCTTCCGCAACAGTGCCGCCTTGCGCAGGAAAATCCGGCTCTTACCCCCTTTGCCGATCGTTTCTCCACTGCTTCGGTCAACTGGCTTGAGCCCGAGGCGATGCCCGTGTTCTCGGCTGCCGAGGTCGAAGCGGCCGGCGCCGACGTCATCTGGATGAGCCAGTTTCTTGAGTGCTTCCCGGCCGAGATGGCCGTGAGCATTCTCAAGCGCTGCCGCAAACTGCTTGCTCCCAACGGGTGCTTTGCGGTGCTTGAGTGCCTCGTCGACGGGCAGCCGCACCGCGCCTCGAACCTCAGCATTGCCGCGAGCTCGCTTTACTTCACGGCGCTAGCCAACGGCAACTCGCGCTTTTACCGCCGCGCCGACCTGATGGCGATCTTTGAGGCCGCAGGGCTTGCCGTGGCGCACGAAGAAGAAAACGTGGGCGTCAGCCACACGCTCTTTGTGCTTCGCCCAAAGAAGGAGTCCTGATTCTCAGGAAGGCTTTTTGAGAGTGTCATGCAGTTTTTCGTAGAAAACCTCTCCATTCGCAGCGAATCGATCGCAGGACGCGATGGTGACCTTGAGGCCTGGCGCCGGGCGCTCGTTGAGGGCGACCTGGGTAAAGAGCTTGAGCCCGCCGCCTCGCCCGTTCCCGCCATGATCAGGCGCAGGCTCTCGCCCCTGGGGCGTCTTGCGCTAGGGGCCCTTTGCGACCTCGCGCCGCGCCCGCAGGAGCCCGCGATCTACGCCTCAAGCTGGGGCGATCTGTCGCGCTCCTGGACGCTTCTTGAGTCGCTGTCGGCTACGGGCGAAATGAGTCCTGCGGCCTTTGCCCTGAGCGTACACAACGCCATCGGCGCCACGGCCGCGATCTGGCTCAAGGATCGGCAGCCTTTCAAGGCGGTCTGCGCAGGGCACCTGACGGCAACCGCGGGCTTGACCGAATGCGCATTGGCGTTGACGCACGCCCCTTCGGTTCTCTTCGTGCGCTACGAGCCCTTGATGCCCGAGGCCTGGCAGGGGCCCGGAATCGACGAGTGCGCGCCGTACCCCGTCGCCTGGGCCGCGCGCCTTGTGAAGGCCCCCTCGGAGAAGACCCTTTTTGCGCTTGACGTCTCGCCTTTGACGCAAGGCCAGGCCCCCGCGGAAGATGCCGCAGAAGAGACCGCAGCAAACGCGAGCGGCATCCTTGGCGAAATCGCGCTTCTTTCAGGCGCATCGGCGCACTACGCCGAGTACGAAGCCATGACCGCCGGCATGACCGTAGACGCAATGCCTGCGGCGCACCACCGCGCACGACGAGGCTCGCAGTGGCGCAGGATCTAAGAAAAAAAGGGCTCGCGCGACGCGTGAACTATCTCTGGCGCCTTGCCGCCACGGGCTTTTGCTTTCTCACCTTCGCGGTGATGGGAATCACGTTTCGCTTTGCGATCTGCCCGATTCTCAACCTTGCGGTGAGAAATCCCCGCTCGCGCGAGCTTGCCGCCCGGCGCGTGGTGCAGGTGAGCTTTGCGGGGTTCGTGGAGCTCATGCGGAACCTGGGGTGCCTTGAGTACCGGTTTTCGGGCGACATCGGGCGCCTTAAAAATGAGTCGCTTCTCATCTGCGCCAACCACCCGACCTTGATCGACGTGGTGCTTCTGATGTCGCGCATTCCGAACGCGACCTGCATCGTCAAAAGCGCCCTGACGCACTCCTTTGCGCTCAAATCCCCCGTTCTCACCTCGGGGTACGTCAGCAACGACACCGGCCCCGAGCTCGTGCGCGACTGCGCCCGTGCGTTGGAGGCGGGCGACACCCTCATCATCTTTCCCGAGGGCACGAGAACAAAGCCCGGCGGCGTGCCCCACATCCGGCACGGGGCGGCCGCAGCGGCTCTGGCCGCGCAGCGCAATATCACCCCGGTGCACATCACCTGCACGCCCCCATCGCTTATGAAGGGCATGCCTTGGTACCACATCCCTTCACGTAAAATGACGTTTTCCATCGAGCTGCTGCCCGACATCGACATCGCGCCCTACCTTGAGGCCGAAGCATCCGTCGGGCGTCCCGCGGCCGTACGGCGCCTCAACCGCCGTCTCACGGAAACACTCTTTACACATCCGGAAGTACGCAATGGATAAAACCACCCTGGAGCAGGAATTAAAGGAGCTCATCATCTCGAGCCTTGAGCTCGAGGACATCACCGCAGGCGACATCGACAGCAACGAAGCGCTCTTTGTCGAGGGCCTCGGGCTCGATTCCATCGACGCCCTCGAGCTCGGCCTTGCGATCAAGAAAAAGTACGGCATCACGATGTCGTCCGAAGGCGAAGAAAACAAGAAGCACTTCGCAAGCGTCAGCGCCCTCGCAGACTTCATCCTCGCGAGCAAGGCCGCGGCCTAAGTGGCTAGAAATACACGCCAAACAATCGCTCTTAAAGACCCTCGCCGGCAATGTAGCGAAACTCCCAGCGTGGGCAATTCCATCCAGCAGCATCCCAACAACCCATTCATCATGGTCACCGAACAGCAGATTTTTGACCGCGTCAAGGCCGTTCTCGTCGAGACCTTTGAAATCGACGAGGCGCTCATTACGCCCGAAGCACGCTTTTACGAGGATCTCGACATCGACTCGATCGACGCCGTCGACCTCATCGTGAAGCTGCAGCCGATGATCGGCGCAAAGAAGATTTCTCCGGCCGACTTCAAGCAGGTGCGCACCATCGCCGACCTGACGGCGGTGCTGAGCAACCTTTTGAACAGCTGATGTCCGAGGCCAAGCCCGGGGCCGCCCAAAGCACCAACAGCACTGAAAGCTCCAAAGTTCCGGCCGCGCCCCGCAGCCGCGCGCGCTTTCTCGGGCCGGTGCTCTCCGTTGCCGGCCTCGCGCTTGCGGCGCTCTATCCCCTCATCATCTACGCCCTTTTAAGCGCCGGGCTCATGTGGCCCTGCGCTCTCGTGGTCGTGCTTGCGGCCGCGGCTCTCTGGCGCGTACGACGCACGAAGATTTCTTTGGCCGCGCTCGTCGTAGCGGCGGTGCTTGCGGCCCTGACGCTTGCAACCGACAAGGCGCTTGCGCTCAAGCTCTACCCGGTGCTCGTCAACCTCTGCTGGCTCGCCTTTTTTGCAGCCTCGCTTTTTTCCACGCCTGCCGTCGAGCTCTTTGCCCGCATGAAGTATCCTCTGCTTCCGGTGGGCGCACAGCGCTACTGCAGGCTCGCCACCCGCGCCTGGTGCGTCTTTTTCATCGCCAACGCGGCGGTGGCGCTTGACTCGGCGCTCTTTCGCAGCGACGCCTGGTGGGCGCTTTACAACGGCGCGATCGCCTACGGCGCGATCGCTCTCATGTTCGCGGGCGAATACATCGCGCGGCGCTTGTATGCCCGACGCCACGGGCTGCCGTTGTAACCTTCCCTTCCCGGTTGTCCTCCTTTTTGTTGGGGCTCATTCATGTCCGCCACGTCAGTTTCGTCCGCCTCGCTTCTTTCCTTACGACTGCTTGATCCGGCACGCACGCTCACGCGAACAAATGCCGACGACCTGCCCTTTGCGCTCTCAGAAAAGGGCGTGCGCACCTGGGGCGACTTTGCGGTTGCCGTCAACAACTGGCGGGAGGCGTTTTCCAACGCGGGCATCGATTCGGTCGCGCTTTACTTCACGGACCTCTTTGATCTGTCCTCGGCCCTTTTCGGCGCCTGGACGGCGGGCGTGCGGGCCATTCTCCCCGCGGACGCCACGCAGGCGACCTGTGCGCGGCTCACGCAGTTAACCGGCGCCTTCGCAGGGGAATTCGAGCCCGAACACATCGCAGGCGCCCGCATCCTTTCAGCAGCCGACACGAAGACGCCCTGCCGCGAGCAGATCGACGCCTCGCGCGAACTGATTGCGCTTTTTACTTCCGGCTCCACGGGCGAGCCCACGCTCATCACCAAGCGGCTCTCGCAGCTTTTCTGCGAAGTTCCCGCAATCGAAGTGCGCCGCCCTGAGGCGCACCTGCAGGAGCTGCCGCAGAACACGGTGATTTTGACGACCGTGCCCGCGCAGCACATCTACGGGCTTCTCTTTGCCATCCTGTGGCCAGCTGCGGCCGTGCGCCCCTTCTGGCACACGCGCATCCTTTATCCCGAAGAGCTTCTGGCGCGCACGCGCGAAGCCAAGGTGCGCTTTGGGTCTGCCCTTTGGGTGACGAGCCCGGCGCAGCTCAAGCGCCTGCCGCTCGATCTTGCCTGGAACGAGGTCTCCGACGCCGTCAAGGTGATCTACACAAGCGGCGGCCCCTTGTCCGACGAAGGGCTCTCGCGCACCATCGCCGCGACGGGCCACTCGCCCATGGAGATTTTCGGAAGCTCCGAATCGGGCGGCATCGCCTGGCGCAGCCGCAGCTTTGATGCCGCAGGCCGCATCACGGGCGAAGCCTTCCATCCCTTTGCCTCGATTCAGGTTCGCATCGAAAACGGGCTTCTCACGATCAAAAGCCCGCAGCTTGCCTCGAACGACTGGGAGACCACGGCCGATCGTGCGCAACTGCACGAGGACGGCACCTTTACGCTTTTGGGGCGGGCCGATCGCATCGTCAAGATCGAGGAAAAGCGCGTGTCGTTGACGGCCATTGAGCGCGCCTTGGTCGACTCGGGGCTTGTGCTTGAGTGCCGCGTCTTCGTGGAGTCCGCGTCGGGAAAGCTCGCCGTTGCGGCCGTGCCGACAATTGAAGCCGTCGCCCGCATCCGGCACGAGGGCAAGGCCGCGCTCGTCAAGAGCCTGCGCGCGCTGTTGTCCGAAAGCCTTGAGCGCGTGTGCCTGCCGCGGCGCTGGCGCTTTGTGCCGGAATTGCCCGAAAACATGCTGGGCAAGCGCACCACCGCCGACCTTGAGGCGCTCTTTGATCCGAGAGCGCCGCAAGCCGTGGTGGAAAATAAGGACGAAACCTCGGCGGTGCTGATCGTGTCGATTGCCGCGACGACGCCCTTTTTTGAAGGGCACTTCCCTGAATTTCAGCTGCTCCCCGGCCTTGTGCAGATCAACTGGGCCTGCGACCTCGCACAGCAGCTCTTTCACATCACGGCACCCTTTGCAGGCGTAAAGAACTTGAAGTTCATGCAGCCCATCCGCCCCGGCTCGACGCTTGTTCTTAAGCTCAGCCAAGGCGCGCGCGGCGTAGCCTTCGCCTTTGAGAACACGGATCCCGAAGCCGACCCCCACAGCCGCACGTTTGCCAAGGGCACGCTTCTTTTTCGCGCGGCGCCCGTAGGGTAAAGAGCACCCACGTCGAAAGCTCGCGCCGTCGCCAACAGCATCATCATGACCCACACGAAGGATTTCCGCGCCTGTGCGCTCGTTCCCTGCTACAACCACGCGCAGGCCGTGCGCACGGTGCTCACCCGCCTCACCGGCATGGGGATTGAAGTCGTCCTGGTCGACGACGGCAGCAACCCCGACCAGGCCCGGCAGCTTGACGCAATCGTGCGCGAGTTTGCCGGCCGCGTCACCCTCATTCACCGCGAGGCCAACGGCGGCAAGGGAGCCGCGTGCATCACGGGCTTTCGAGAAGCCATGAAGCTTGGCTTTACGCACGCGCTTCAGGTCGACGCCGACGCACAGCACGACATCAACGCGGCGCCCGGCTTCCTTGAAGCCGCCCGCGAATACCCTGCCTCGCTCATCTGCGCCTATCCGGTCTACGACGCCTCGGCCCCCGCCGCCCGGCGCTTCGGCCACAAGGTCACCAACTTCTGGGTTGCCGTCAACACCTGGGGACGGGGCCCTGCCGACAGCATGTGCGGCTTTCGCATCTATCCGCTTGCCGCAACGCTTGCAGTGATCGACCACACGCACATGGGACTGCGGATGGACTTCGATCTTGACGTCGTCGTGCAGCTTGCCTGGGCCGGCATGCCCGTCGTGAACCGGCCGGTCAAGGTCACCTACCCCGAAGGGGGGTTGTCGCACTTCAAGGCTTTGAAGGACAACGTCAGCATCAGCGCCATGCACGCTCGCCACTGCACGCTCATGATCCTTGATGCACTGCACCTCGTGCGGCACTACCGGCTGCCCCCAGAACTGCGCGGGGAAGGGAAATGAGCGCCTCCGAGAAAGACTCCGTGTACGACGAAAAGGTCGAAAAACACTGGTCGCAGATCAACGAATCGACGAGCACGCTCGGAATCCGGTTTCTGCTTGCCGTCTTCCGTCTGGGCGGGCGCACGCGCTTTCACCTGACGCTCTGGCCCGTGGCGCTCTTTTTCTGGGCGTTCTCGGCCCGGGCGCGGCGCGCTAGCAGCGAGTACCTCACGCAGATGGCGCGCTTCACCTCCCAACGCCCTCCGCGCCTTGGAAGCCTTGCGCACATCCTGCGGTTTTCGGACACGATCCTCGACAAGCTTCTTGCGGTCTCTGGCACGTTCACGCCCCACGATCTTCGCGTCGAAGGCGGCGCCGAGGTTCTCGCCGACCCCAGAGGCGGCGTCATCGTCACGGCGCACACGGGCTGCGTCGAACTGTGCCAGGAGATTTCGGAAACCCAGCGCATCGACCGGGGCCTGCACGTGCTTGTGCACACGCAGCACGCGGTGCGCTTCAACGCCATCATCCGCAAAATCAATCCGCGCTTTGCCGTTCATCACATCGAGGTCACGACAATCGGACCGGAAACGGCGATCGAACTCTCCGAATTCATCGAAAAGGGCGACTGGATCGTCATCGTCGCCGACCGCACTCCGATCGGATCGCAGAGCACGATCACGATTCCCTTCCTGGGGCACCCCGCTCCCTTTGCCGAAGGCCCCTTCATCCTTGCCTATCTGCTCTCGGCGCCCGTCTGGAGCATGATTTGTACGCGCGAAGTCGACCCGGCAAGTTCCGCGCGCTATCGCGTCGTCTTTGAAAAGATCGCCGAGCCCGCCCGCGTGCCCCGCAGCAAGCGAAAAGCGGCAATTGAAGCCATGGCGCAGCGCTGGGTTGCGGCTCTGGAGCGCGCGATTTCTGCCTCACCCTTGGACTGGTTCAACTTCTTTGACTTCTGGTCGCCCGCAAAGCCCGTGCACCCGCAGCCCGAGGGCTCGGGCAAAGAGAACAAAAAAATTTCTGCGTCAAGCTAAGACAAAGGCAAGCTCGAAGGCGGACAATGCCCTTTGCACACCGACGGCGTGCACTCGCCTGTATGACCCCGGCCGTTCCCTCGACGGACTTCGGAGCGGCACATAAGAACCTTTAAAAGACAGCAATTGACCTATGTCTCAGACTTCACCCTTGATTGCGCTTGCGGGCACGATCTACCCCGAAAACGGCATCGTCTACGGACTGCGCAACGGCTACATGCAAAGCGTGCTCGCCGCGGGCGGCACGCCCTTTCTTCTTCCGATCGGCGCAAGCCAGGACGCCATCCTTGAATTGCTCTCGACGGCCGACGGCATTCTTTTGACGGGCGGCGCCGACGTCGACCCCGCCTGCTACGGCGAGAAGCGCCAGCCCCTGTGCGGCAAGACCTGGCCCGAGCGCGATGCGCTCGACCGTTTGATGGTCGAGCACGCACTGACTACACATAAGCCGATTCTCGGCATCTGCCGCGGCATGCAGGCCTTGAACGTCTTTACCGGCGGCACGCTCGTGCAGGACATCGAAAACACGATTTCCACCACGACGCACCATTCGCAAAAAGAGGACTACCGCTTCACCACGCACCGCGTGCGCACGGAGAGTAGCCGTTTCTTTGAGTCCCTCGTGGGGGCCTCCGAAATCGCCGTCAACAGCCACCACCATCAGTGCGTCGATCGCCCCGGGAAAGGCGTGCGCATCATCGCCCGCAGCGTTGAAGACAACGTTCCGGAAGCCATGGTGGTTGAAACCGAGCCCTTTGCCCTCGGCATCCAGTGGCACCCCGAGATGCTCTCGGTCGAACACCCCGAAGCGCTTGCAATCTTCAAGGCCTTCGTTTCCGCCTGCCGCGGCGAATTGCCCCCGGTTCCCGTCGCCAGCTAATCGGGCCGACCGTACAATGACCGTACACACCCGGCAAAGGTGGCCGCGGCGTCTTTAACGCCCTTTACCCCCTTTGCAGTGGAAATTTTCTTTTGTTAGAGGAGAACTCGTCATGAAGCTCACTTCACCCACGCTTGTTGAAGGCTCCCGCATGCCCGAAGCCCATACGCTTGTGGGCGGCAACCGCTCTCCAGCGCTGGCCTGGGACGACGTGCCCGAAGGCACCCAGTCCTTTGCGATCACCTGCTACGACCCCGACGCGCCCACGTGCTCGGGCTGGTGGCACTGGCTTGTGATCGATCTTCCGGGCGATCTGAGAAGCCTCCCCGAGGGAGCGGTGCTGCCGGCGGGTGCGCGCGGCATCACCAACGACTTCGGCTTCAAGGAATACGGCGGCGCCCGTCCGCCCAAGGGCGACGGCATGCACCGCTACGTCTACACGGTCTGGGCTCTGCCCACGGCGCGGCTTGAGATCGCCGACAACACCACGGCCGCCACGGTGGGTTTCATGCTCAACGCCATGGCGCTCGGCAAGGCCAAGATCACGGCAACGTACGTGACCGAATAAGGTCCCGTGCCTTCATCAAAGGGCGATGGAGGGCGGCCCCGAGGGGTCGCCTTTTCTTTATTGGAATTCGGTACCTTTCTTTTTGCCGGAGAAGAAAGAGGCCGAACGCCTTAACTTTGCTTGCAAAATCCCTCCTGCGGCCAATTGCGGCGCCGGGGGGAGCCTGTCTACAATCTGCTTGACTTTGGGCGCCGGCCCTTTCTTTTTCACGCAATCGGCGCGGTCTGCCCGCACAAGGCGCGGACCCCGCGGCGGTTTCGGCGCCCCCTCCTCAAGAGGACATCCTTTTCATGCATCAAGACAATCTGGCGTCCAAGCACATCCTCGTCGTGGGCGACACCATGCTCGACCGCTACTGGTTCGGCGACGCCAACCGCATCTCTCCCGAAGCTCCCGTGCCGGTCGTTCGCATCCAACGGTGCGACCAGCGTCTCGGGGGCGCGGCCAACGTCGCGCTCAACATCCGCAGTCTGGGCCTCAAGGCGAGCCTCATGACCGTGATCGGCAACGACGAGCCCGGGCGCATCGTCACGCGACTACTGAAAAACGCCGGCATCGGCACGATGCTTCACATCGACGACGAACTCTCGACCACGGTGAAGCTTCGCATCGTCGCGCGCCAGCAGCAGATGCTGCGCGCGGATTTTGAAAACCACCCCAACAACGAGGTTCTCGCCGCGCTGCTCGGCGACTACGAAACCACCGTTGCGGGCGTCGACGCCGTGGTGCTTTCGGACTACGGCAAGGGCGGGCTCGATCACATCAAGCAGATGATCGCCGAGGCGCGCCGCCACGGTAAGCCCGTGCTGATCGACCCCAAGGGCAACGACTACGAACGCTACAGCGGCGCGACCGTGATCACTCCCAACCGCGCCGAGCTCGCGCTCGTCACGGGCTCCTGGAAGAGCGAGGAGGACCTCACGGAAAAGGCGCAGAACCTGCGCGAACACCTCGGACTTGAAGCGCTGCTGCTCACCCGCAGCGAAGAAGGCATGACGCTCTACACGCGCGAGGGGGCGCTCACCGTTCCCGCACAGGCCCGCGAAGTGTTCGACGTCTCGGGCGCGGGCGACACCGTGATCGCCGTTCTCGCCTCGATGCTTGCCGCCGGCATGTCCATGCCGCAGGCCGTGCACATCGCCAACCGCGCCGGCGGCATCGTCGTCGGCAAGCTCGGCACCGCCAGCGTGAGCTACGAAGAACTTTTTGGACAGGACACCGCATCATGAGCATTCTCGTTACCGGCGCAGCCGGCTTCATCGGCTGCAACAACGTACTCGCCCTCAACCGCGAGGGCATCACCGACGTCATCGCCGTCGACAACCTCACGCACGCCGACAAGTACCGCAACATCGCGCAGTGCCGCATCAGCGACTACTTCGACAAGGTCGACTTCATCGAACGCGTGAGAAAGGGCACCGCCCCAGTGCCCGAGGCGATCTTTCATCAGGGCGCCTGCTCGGACACGATGCAGACCGACGGCCGCTACATGATGGAAAACAACTACCGCTACACGCTCGAGCTGTTCGAGTGGGCGCAGGAGCTTCGCATTCCCTTCGTGTACGCGAGCTCGGCCGCAACCTACGGCGCAAGCCAGACCTTCGTCGAGGCGCTCGAAAACGAGGGGCCCCTGAACGTCTACGGCTACTCGAAGTTTCTCTTTGACCAGGTGCTGCGCCGCCGCATGGACTCGCTCAAGGCGCCCGTCGTGGGGCTTCGCTACTTCAACGTCTACGGCCCGCACGAGCAGCACAAGGGCCGCATGGCCTCGGTGGCGTTTCACCAGTACTTCCAGTTCAAGAAGACGGGCAAGGTGAAGCTCTTTGAGGGCTGCCAAGGCTACGCCAACGGCGCGCAGATGCGCGACTTCGTCTACGTCGAGGACGTGGTGAACGTCGCCATGCACTTCATGCGCGCAGGCGTCTCGGGCATCTTCAACTGCGGCACCGGCCGCGCACAGCCCTTCAACGACGTGGCGCTCACCGTCGTGAACTCCCTCTCGGGCAAGGAACACACCTTGGAAGAAGCGGTTTCCGCAGGCCTCATCGAATACATCGACTTCCCCGAAGCCTTAAAGGGCAAGTACCAGTCCTTCACCCAGGCCGATCTCACGAAGCTGCGCAATGCGAGCTGCGACGTTTCCTTCCGCACCGTTCAGGAAGGTACGGCCGAGTACATGCGCTACCTCGAGCGCACCTACCCCACAGGTGAGCTCATCTAATGCGCCGCGCCGCCTTCCTTGACCGCGACGGCGTGATCAACGTCGATCACGCCTACGTGAGCCGCTTTGAAGACTTCGACTTCATCGACGGCGTCCTCGATGCGGCGCGCCGCCTCGTTGATGCGGGCTTCGTGCTCGTCATCGTCACCAACCAGTCGGGCATCGGCCGCGGCTACTACACTGAGGCGGACTTCCACAAGCTCGATCAAGCCGTGCGCGCGGTGTTTGCCGAGCACGGCGCGCCGATCTCCGCGACCTACTTCTGCCCGCACCATCCGACGAAGGCTCTGCCGCCGTGGAAGTGCGAGTGCAATTGCCGCAAGCCCGCGCCCGGCATGATCCTTCAGGCCGCCAAGGACCTCGACATTGATCTCTCGCAGTCGGCGATGTTTGGCGACAAGGCAAGCGACATGCAGGCCGCAAAGGCCGCAGGCGTCGCCGTGCGCGTGCAGCTTGGCACCGACGGCGCGGCCGACCCCGCAGAGCCCTCTCCTGAGGCAACGCACCACGCCAAGGACCTGCTCTCGGCCGTAACGGGGCCGCTCGCAGAGCTCCTTGGGCAATCCGCGCAATCTCAGGGCGCACTGAAAAAAACGAGCCCAAAGGCTTGAACCTTCGGACCCGTTTCCCATCGCTAGAAAGGCCGTCCAGTCATTGCTGCCTGGTGCGGCCTTTTCCTTACGAGACTTACTTCATCTCGGACGTTTCAGACTGCTGATGCACCACGTGCGCGGGCTTGTTCGCCTGCGCCTTTTTAAAGCGCTGCACGAAGATCCAGCCAAGCGCCAATACCAGGACGGCGCCCGCGGCTGCCATCGGATAATGCCAATCGCTGATGCCCGGGAAGTGCTTCACCATGAAGCCGTCGGTCGTCACAAGGCCGCCCGCGATCCAACCGAGCAAACCGCCGCCGAGCCAGACGATGACCGGGAACCGGTCGATCAGGCGCAGCACGACCTGGCTGCCGAAGACGATGAAGGGCACCGAGACCAGAAGGCCGAAGATCACGAGAAGCGTCTGATGATCGTCGTGAGCCTGCTGCGCGGCGCCGGCGATGGCGATCACGTTGTCAAGGCTCATCACGAAGTCGGCGACGATGATCGTCTTGATGGCGCCGAGAAGCTTCGCGGATCCCTGAATCTTGTGGTGCTCCTCCTCCTTTTCCGGCACCAGGAGCTTGACGCCGATCCAGATCAGAAGCGCCGCACCCACGACCTTCAGGAACGGAAGATCAAGGAGCATCACAGCAAACGTAATGAGGATCACGCGCAGGATGATGGCGCCCGCCGTGCCCCAGAAGACGCCCTTGTTGCGCTGCTCATGAGGCAGGTTGCGGCACGCCAGTGCAATCACCACCGCGTTGTCGCCGCCCAGGAGCACGTCGATCATGATGATTTGGCCGACCGCACCCCAGTGCAGGTTGACCAGCAAATCCCAAAGCCATTCCACGGATTGTTTCTCCCTATCGATTCAAGTGACTCGGAAGCCTTGAATCAGTTCGTTTTTAAGGCGCTGTTTCCCGCCTACGGGTTAACACCCGTAGGCAACAAACAACGCCTTGATTCTAGCCAAAATTTTGGACGTTTCGACAACGCTCTGCGCCTTAAAGAACAGACGCCAGAAGTGCGCCGATCTCGGCGGGATTCTTCGTCGTGCGGATGCCGCAGTCTTCCAGGACGCGCAGCTTGGCCTCGGCCGTGCCGCGGCGGCCTTCGATGATGGCGCCCGCGTGTCCCATGCGGCGGCCTGCGGGGGCCGTGACGCCCGCAATGAAGCCCACCACGGGCTTCGTCATATTGTCGCGGGCCCAGCGCGCGGCGATCTCTTCGTCGCTGCCGCCGATCTCGCCGATCATCACCACGGCCTCGGTGTCGGGGTCGTCGTTGAACATGCGCAGCACGTCGATGTGCTTGAGACCATTGATCGGGTCGCCGCCGATGCCCACGGCCGTCGACTGTCCGAGCCCGAGCTCGGTCAACTGCGCCACGGCTTCGTAGGTAAGCGTCCCCGAGCGGCTCACGACGCCGATATGGCCGCGCCGGCAGATGTGACCGGGCATGATGCCGATCTTCATTTCATCGGGCGTAATGAGGCCCGGGCAGTTGGGCCCCAGCAGCAACGTGCGGCTGCCCATGTCGCGCATCGTGTTCTTGACGCGCAGCATGTCGAGCACCGGAATGCCCTCGGTGATGCGCACCACGAGGTCAAGCTCGGCCTTCACGGCCTCAAGGATGGCGTCGGCCGCGCCGGCGGGCGGCACATAGATCACCGAGACGTTGGCGCCCGTGGCCTCCTTGGCTTCGGCCACCGTGGCGTAAATCGGAATGTCGTCCATCTCCTGGCCGGCCTTGCGGGGGTTGACGCCCGCGACGAACTGATCAGGATTGGCGTAGGCGCGGCAGGCGCGCGTGTGAAAGGCGCCCGTCTTGCCGGTCATGCCCTGCGTCATGACGCGCGTCGAGGAATTGACGAGAATGCTCATTTTTTCTATATCCCTTGCTTTCTCAAGGCCAGGCCCTAGGCCTTGAGGCTGCCGCGGCTTGCGGCAATCGCCGCCTGCGCGGCCTGCGTCATACTCGCTGCCGGAATGATCGGCAGTCCGCTCTTTTTGAGGATCTCGCGGCCGATTTCTTCGTTGGTGCCGTTCATGCGCACCACGAGCGGCACGGAGAGATTCACCACGCGGCAGGCTTCGACCACGCCTTCGGCGATGGTGTCGCAGCGCATGATGCCGCCGAAGATGTTGATGAGCACGGCCTTGACGTTGGGGTTCGAGAGCATGATCTCAAAGGCCGCGGTCACCTTCTCGACCGATGCGCCGCCGCCCACGTCGAGGAAGTTGGCGGGCTCGGCGCCGTAAAGCTTGATGGTGTCCATGGTGGCCATGGCAAGACCTGCGCCGTTGACCATGCAGGCGATGTCGCCATCCAAGGCGATGTAGCTCAGGCCCGCGGCCTTGGCCTTCGTTTCAAGCGGATCCTCTTCGCTGAAGTCGCGCAGCGCCTCGAAGTCGGGGTGGCGGTAGAGCGCGTTGTCGTCAATCGACATCTTGGCGTCAAGCGCCACGATCTCGCCCGAGGCAAGAAGCGCCATCGGATTGGTTTCAAGAAGGCTCGCGTCGTTGGCAAGAAACGCCTCGTAGAGGTGCTCGAAGAACTGCGCGGCGCGTTCGGCCGCCTCGCCCGTCAAGCCCAGCGTCTTGGCAAGCGCCAACACCGCCTCGCGCGTGAGGCCCTTGAGCGGATCGATGAAGAGCTTCATGATCGCCTCGGGGTGGGACTCGGCCACCTCCTCGATCTCAACGCCGCCCATGCTGCTAGCCATGAGGCAGACAGTCTGCGTCACGCGGTCGACCAGAAGCGCCGCGTAGAACTCCTGCACGACCTCAAGGCCCTCTTCAACGTAGAGCCGCTCGACCATCTTGCCCGCCGGGCCCGTCTGCTTGGTGACGAGCACGTGGTGAAGAAGCGCTTCGGCCGCAGCCCGCACCTCCTCAAGACTGCGGGCAACCTTCACGCCGCCCGCCTTGCCGCGGCCGCCCGCGTGAATCTGCGCCTTGACGCACCAAACCGAACCGCCCAGCCGCTCGGCGGCTGCGACGGCGTCCTCGACGCTTTCAACGGCCTCACCGCGGGGCACCGCAACGCCGGCCTTCTTCAAAAGCGCCTTGGCCTGATATTCATGGATCTTCATCTCGTGAACCCGGTGCGAACACCGACATCCCTGTGTGTACTTATTGAGTGGCTAATGCCTGGAAATTTTCCGGCGGTCTTGTTCTAAGTCATTGTTTTACAAGACCTTTACCCGAATCTGCGTATTTTCCCCATCCGAGGGACGACTTGCAAGAGCAATTCGATCAATTTCTGATCTTGTACGTGTTTTGCTCCGCCGTCGCCTCGGTGGGGATGAGAAAGAAAGTGCGCAGAACTAGCCGAAAAGGCCGCCTGCGGCAACGATGCTCACAAAGAGCGGCGCCACCACGCCGATCAGGATGCGCATGAGGCTGAGTTTCCCTTCGGTGAGGCTGTTGCCGGTGGCAAGCTCGCGCTTGGTCGTGGGCCAGGCCACCCAGGCCGCGGCGATCGCGATGCCGAAGGTCGAAAGCGGCATGCCAACGTTCGAGGTGAGGAAGTCGAGAAGATCAAAGATCGTCTTGCCGAAAAACTTCACATCCGCCCAGCCGCCGAAGGACTGGTTGGCAAAAAAGCCCACGACGGCCGCGCCGATCAACGTGAGGCGCATCGCCTGGCGACGGTTCATCGCCGTCTCCTGGCTCAAGAGCGCCGTGCAGGCTTCAAGCATCGACACCGACGAGGTCAGTGCTGCCACGAGCAGACACACGTAGAAGAACACGGCAAAGAGCTGCCCTGCGGGCATCTTCGCAAAGATCGCGGGCATCGTGACGAAGGTAAGGCCGGGGCCCGCCGTCGGATCAAGCCCGAAGGCAAACACCGCCGGCATCACCATGAGACCGCCCAGGATCGAGGAGAGAATGGCAAGCACCGCCACCCAGCCCACGGCCCCCGTGAGGTTGTCCTTGGGCGAGAGGTAGGAGCCGTAGGTGATCATCGTGCCCGCGCCAAGCGAGAGCGAGAAGAAGCAAAAACCCATGGCGTTGAAAAGCGCTTCGCCGGTGAAGTTTTCGACGTTGTGCGTAAAGAGAAACTCGACGCCCTTCCAGCCGCCGGGAAGCGTCACGCCGCGGATGA
>USAL01000008.1 GCA_900552545.1 uncultured Sutterella sp.
TGACCGAAATGCCCGGCCTCATGGCGATCCGCAAGGATTATGCTAACGAGAAGCCCCTCGCAGGCGCCCGCATCTCCGGCAGCCTACACATGACCATCCAGACGGCCGTGCTGATCGAGACGCTCGTAAGCCTCGGCGCGCAGGTGCGCTGGGCCTCCTGCAACATCTTCTCGACGCAGGACCACGCCGCGGCGGCCATGGCTGCCGAAGGCATCCCGGTCTTTGCCGTCAAGGGCGAGTCGGTTGCCGACTACTGGGAGTACACGCACCGCATCTTCGAGTGGACCGACGGCGGCTACTCCAACATGATTCTCGACGACGGCGGCGACGCCACGCTCCTGCTGCACCTGGGCTGCCGCGCCGAAGCCGACATCTCGGTGCTCGACAACCCCGAAAGCGATGAGGAGGGCATCCTCTTTGCGGCCATCCGCGAGCACCTCGCCAAGGATCCGCACTGGTACTCCAAGCGCATGGCCCACATCAAGGGCTGCAGCGAGGAGACCACCACGGGCGTGCACCGTCTCTACCAGATGCAGGCCAAGGGCGAACTGAAGTTCCCGGCCATCAACGTCAACGACTCGGTCACCAAGAGCAAGTTCGACAACACCTACGGCTGCCGCGAGTCGTTGGTCGACGGCATCAAGCGCGCCACCGACGTGATGATCGCCGGCAAGGTCGCCGTGGTCGTGGGCTACGGCGACGTGGGCAAGGGCTGCGCGCAGGCGCTGCGTGCACTCGCCGCCCAGGTCTGGGTGGTTGAGATCGACCCGATCTGCGCCCTGCAGGCCGCTATGGAGGGCTACCGCGTCGTGACGATGGACTGGGCCGCCGACAAGGCCGACATCTTCGTCACCGCCACCGGCAACTACCACGTGATCACGCACGAGCACATGCTGCGCATGCGCGATCAGGCGATCGTCTGCAACATCGGCCACTTCGACAGCGAAATCGACGTCGCCTCGATGCGCCAGTACGAGTGGGAAAACATCAAGCCGCAGGTCGACCACATCAAGCTGCCCTCGGGCAACTCGATCATCCTGCTCGCCGAAGGGCGTCTGGTGAACCTCGGCTGCGCCACGGGCCATCCCTCCTACGTGATGTCGAGCTCCTTTGCCAATCAGGTGCTCGCGCAGATCGAGCTCTTCAACAACACCGAGAAGTACCCCACGGGCGTGTACATCCTGCCGAAGATCCTCGACGAAAAGGTCGCGCGCCTGCAGCTCACGCGCCTCAACGCGCAGCTCTCGACGCTCACCCAGAAGCAGGCCGACTACATCGGCGTCAAGGTCGAAGGCCCCTACAAGAGCGAAAACTACCGCTACTAATTCCTGACGGGCTGCGCAAAGATCGGCTCCCCCCTAGCTCGTTCTTTGCGCGACCCGCTGGGAATCACCGGGCTCACCCCTTTCAAAAAGGCTTTCTTCTTGCAGAAGAAAGCCTTTTTTCACGTCCTCAATTTTTCTTTCTTCAGCTCCCCACGCGCACGACGCCCGCTTCGGTCGCCACCCAGTCAAAGGCGATGTCAAAGTCCTGGGGCGCAAGGCCGCCTTCAGCCGCTTTATCAGCCGCTTTATCAGCTGCTTCATCAATCACGGTCGCCTCTAGCGCGAGCGCCACCGTTGCCGCAGGCGTCCGCCCCAGCGCCTGCCGCAGCGCAAGATACCGATCGAAATAGCCCCCGCCGTTGCCAAGCCGCATACCTGCTCGCGTCACCGCCACGCAGGGCGAAACGATCACGTCGGGCTCAAGCCGCTCGTCGACGGCAGGCTCGGCAATCCCGTAGGCGCCAGCCTTCATCGGCATCTGCGGCGACCAGCGTGCGTAGTGCATGAGGCCTTTGGCGCTCTCATCCACCACAGGTACGGCAAGCGTGCGGCCGGACGCGGACGCGGCCCACGCGGAGAGCGCCGCGGTGACGTCGGGCTCGTGGCGAATCGGCCGATAGAACCCCACGCAAGTGCTTTCCCGATTTCCAAAGATCGTCTCAAGCCACTGCACCAGCACCGCGCCAAGCCGGAAGTTCAATTGGGGATCGTTTTCGAGCGCCTCACGGCGGCGCGCGTAGAAAACGCGCCGCAGCGCAGACTTTTGCGCCGCAGCGGCCGCGGCATCCACGTCGAACGAGTTCTTCATTTTTTCCTCTTCCCTGCGGACGTTTTAGCGTCGTTCTTTGCCGTTATCATTGATTGGTTGTTGAAAATCTTGTCTATCTTTTTTCTACACGGGCGGTGTTTGCGCATGCAATGCAGGGCAGTTTATTCAATTCTCTTTGTCGCGATCCTGCAGGCCGTGTGGCCTGCTGCAGCCCAGGAGAGCGAGGAATTTTCCGTCGCGGCCTCGCCTGCGAGCGATCCGACGGTCAAGCTCATCGACCTCACGGGCGTAGATCCCGAGGACTACGACGACGAGTCGCTTACGCCCGCACTGCTTGAACGCCTGCACGAGCAGATGGAGGAGGCCAAGCGGCGAAGCGAGCCGACGCCGCTTTTCGTTGCGCCCGAAGTCATCTACTCCGACCCCGCCGTCCCGCACGAAACGCGCCAGCCCGCCGCCGCGGGCGACTATTCCCCTGCCGCCGTTCCGTCCGCAGCCGCCCCCACCGAAGCTCCTGCTGCAGCCTCCGGCGCCGCCGCGCACGAAGGCATCATCATCCACGAGCGCATCGAGCCCGTATCAGACGCCGCGTCTGGCACCGCATCAAGCGCGCCTTCAGACACACACCCGGCCAGCGCGCAAAGCGCCCCGCGCTCGGGCATCACCGAAACCATCATCACCCCGGCTGGCATCCGCGAGACGATCGTTGAGCCGGCGCCTGCCTCCGACACCACGCCCGCTGCAGGCGGTCTTACGGAACCGACGCCCGCCGCTGCCGCCAAGCCCGAACCCAGCGTGCACGAAGGCGTGACGCTGCCTGCGCACGATGAAGCTGCTGAGGCCGCTGACAAGCCTGCTGCCGAGACTGCAGATACTGCACCAACTGCAAAACCGGCCTCAAAGCCCGCCGCCAAGTCCACCGCGGCAATCGCTGCAGCGCCCGCCGCATCGTCTGCGAGCGCCACCTACGACTTTGCCGCCCCGGCGCCGCTTGCCATGCCCGCCAAGGCGCATCCGGCCGACGACAAGGTGAAGGCCGCCTACAAAGCCTTCAACGACAAAAAGCTCAAGGAATTGAAGGCGCTCTCCGGTCAGGTGAAGGGCCATCCGCTTGCGGCCTACGTCTCGCTCTGGACGCTTGTGCTTGAAGCCAACCAGGCGGCCGAGGAGTCGGTCAAGGGCAAATCGAAGACCGCCCCCGCGGCCAAGCTCACCCGCGCCCGCAGCAAGGCCTTCTCCGACTTCATCCGCGCCCATGAGGGCGACTACCTCGCCGAGCGCGCCCGCACCGACTGGGCGAGGCTTGCGGCCCGCTCGCACGACGCCAAGACGTTCCGTACGCTCTACGCCAAGCTCGCCTGGAACAAGTCCGAGCCCGACCTGCGCTGCTGGAACGCGTACTTCAACCTCGCCTCGGGCTCGACCGAGGCGCTTCAAAACGCCAAGGTGACGCTTTTAAACAGCAAGAGCCCGCAGAGCACCGCGTGCCGGACCCTCGCCGAAGCGGTCATGAAGCGCCAGCCCGCCTGGGGGTGGACCTACATCGTGATCCTCACGCAGAAAAAGCAGTTTGCCCTTGCGCGTGAAGTGCTCGACGCAACGCCGAAGAAATACCTCCCGGCGACGCCCGCCGCCCTGAAGGAAATTCTTGCCTCGCCCTCGGCGTGGTTCCAGAAGAACCGCAAGCGCCTTAGCCGCTTCAACACCAAGACGCTCATTCTTGCCTCGCTTCGCATGGCTGCCGGCGACCCCGACCGCGCCGCGCAGATCGCCCGCGTCACCGACGGCAAGCTCTCCGAGCACACCCGCGCGATGATCTGGGGCCGCATCGGGCACGAGGCCGCCGTCGACCAGGAAGATACGGCGCTCGTCTACTACCAGAAGGCGGGAGCCGCCCTTTCGCAGGCGCACATGGCCCCGATTACGGTCGCTGGCGACGCCCTGCAGGTCTGGCAGGTGCGCGCCGCGCTGCGCGCGGGCGACGCCCGCCGAGCGCTTCAGGCAATCGACATGCTCCCCGCGCACCTCAAGAAGGACCCGGCCTGGATCTACTGGAAGGGCCGCATGTTGGTCGAATCGGGCCGCAAGGCGCAGGGCGAAAAGCTCCTGCGCTCGATTGTCAAGCGGCTCGACTTCTACGGACTGCTTGCCTGCGATGCGTTGGGTCTCCCCTACTACGCGCCGCAGGCCGCGCTTGAGCCTGCTCCCACCAAGGAAGCCTTCACGCAGTTTGCGCGCAACCCGTCGCTTCTCAGAGCCATGCACTTTTACCGCCTGCAGGTCTACGACTACGGGCACCGCGAATGGAACTGGGCGCTGGGCTCGATGAAGAGCCGTGCGCGCCTTGAGCTTTCGGACTACGCCGCGCGCCTGGGACTTGCGCACCGCGAGATCAACACATCCTCGAGCGCGGCGCCTGCGATCTTCACGCAGCGCTACCCGACGCCCTACAGAAAGGAAATTGAAACCGCTGCCGACAACGCGCGACTTCCCACGGCGTGGGTCTTCGGCCTCATCCGTCAGGAGTCGCGCTTCATCGACGGCGTCTCGAGCTCGGCGGGCGCGCGCGGCATGATGCAGATCATGCCCAAGACCGGCCGCTGGGTCGCGCGCCGCATCGGCATGCAGGACTACACCAACGACAAGCTCTCGGACGTGCAGACAAACCTCATCCTCGGCACGAACTACCTCAAGATGGTCGCAGACACCGTCGACGGCAACCTCGTTCTTGCCGCCTCGAGCTACAACGCCGGTCCCTCGCGCGCGCAGGCCTGGCGCGCGGCGCTGCCGCGCACGGTCGACGGCGCCGTCTTTACCGAAACCATTCCCTTTGGCGAAACCCGCAACTACGTCAAGCAGGTCTCGGCCAACATCGCAGCCTACAGCCGCTACGGCAGCGACCCCGTGCGCATTTCGGAGGTGCTGGGCGTCATCGCCCCGCACGCGGCCGACCCCAATCCCCTGCCGTAGCGCGAGGGATCTGACGCAAACAAAGGGATAAAAGAACGAAGGATTCGAAGGAACAAGACAAAAGACACACGCGCCGCGCGCAGAGAAAACAACAACGCCACACCGCCACACGGCACGCACATGCAACAGGGAGGAAAACAACCCATGGCTCTTTATCACGACATCACCGAGATGATCGGCAACACGCCGCTGCTTGAGCTCACCGGCGCCGCAACCCGCCTGAGCTTCAAGGCCCGGGTGCTCGCCAAGCTCGAGCGCGCCAATCCGGCCGGCAGCGCCAAGGATCGTGCGGCGCTTTCGATGATCACCAAGGCCGAGGCCCGAGGCGACTTGAAGCCCGGCGCGACCATCATCGAGCCCACGAGCGGCAACACGGGCATCGGTCTTGCGCTCATCGCCGCACGCCGCGGCTACCGCACCATCCTCACCATGCCCGAGACGATGAGCATCGAGCGCCGCAAGCTCCTTGCGGCCTACGGCGCGCAGATCGTGCTCACCCCGGGCGACAAGGGGATGTCGGGCGCCATCGCCAAGGCCGAGGAACTCGCACGCACCACGCCCGGAGCCTTCATGCCGCGGCAGTTCGACAACCCCGACAACCCGGCCGCGCACTACGAAACGACGGGCCCGGAAATCTGGCGCGATACCGATGGCAATGTCGACATACTCGTCGCGACCGTGGGCACGGGCGGCACAATCACGGGCACCTCGCACTTTCTGAAGGAAAAGAATCCCGCGCTCAAGGTCGTGGCGGTCGAGCCCGCAACCTCGGCCGTCTTGAGCGGCCGCCCCGCGGGCGCCCACAAGCTGCAGGGCATCGGCGCGGGGTTCGTCCCGAAGGCCCTTGACACCGGCTGCTACGACGAGGTGCTCCCCGTCGAGGATGAGGCCGCCTTTGCCGCAGCCCGCAACGCCTGCCGCGACGATGGCATTCTCGTGGGCATCAGCTCGGGCGCGGCACTAGCCGCGGCCTTTGCGGTCGCCACGCGCCCTGATAACGAGGGCAAGACGATCGTGGTGATCCTGCCCGATACGGGCGAGCGGTATCTCTCGACGCCCGTCTTTACGGCTTAGGAGCACAAAGCCTCGGCCCAGAAAAGCCGAAAGCCCGCGAAAGAGGAATTTGGGAAATTCAATTTCTCGTCGCGGGCTTTTTGATGCGCCATTTTTCTGCAGCTTCAGGGCGCATCGTTTAGGCAGATTGTCCTTTTTCTCAGAGCAGGCGCACCGGATCGCGCACGCCCACGGCGCAGCATTCATCGTCAAGCGTCGTCATGTGCGCAATGGAAGCGAGCGTCACGCCGTCGACGTAGTGCTCGATCACGTACTTGAGTCCCATCCAGATGTTGCGCGTTGCGCAGACGTCGCTGCGGCTGCAGGTTTCGGGCTCGGAGAGGCAGGGCATGATGGTGGGCGAGGACTCGGTCGCGCGCAGGATCTGCCCGAGCGTGATCTCCTCGGGCGGCGCCGCAAGACGGTAGCCTCCCTGATTGCCGCGGGCCGTGAGCAGCAGCCGCGCCTTGTGCAGCATGGAGACGATCTGCTCGAGATACTTCTTTGAGACGCCCTGGCGCTCAGCAATATCCTTGAGCGACACCCACTGGTAGTCGCCCTGGTTCTGGGCAAGATCAAGCATCAGACGCAGTGCGTAGCGAGTCTTCGTGGAAATTTTCATGATGTCTAACGCCTCCTTGCGGCCATTCTCGTACGAGACGGTTGGCTATACCGCCGACAAAGCAGTCCAGACCTTCTGAAGGCACCGTAAAAACCGCGTCAGTACACGCGATGGACGTCAACCACAAAGCCTTTCATCGCGGCACGCAAGTCCCCCGAGGCTTGAAGAAAATACACGGACTACGCTGGGCGAACGTCCGAAGCAGTTGACAGTCCCTCAACAAACAGGTTCCGATCACGCTCCTGGCGCATCGCCGGGAAATTCACTCGCTTCAGACTGTTTTCGGGGGCGATCCGCCCCGCTGCGGCATTTCTGTCGGGCGAGGCTCCCAGCGTTCTGATTGAGGCCTTCAAGGCGACTAAAAATGCACATCCCCTTGAAGGCGGGCGGCGCCCGAAAACCCGATAAATCCGCGGACGCCGCAAAACTAGTGCTGTTCCCTGTGTTGAGTATAACAGACACTATATTGACCGCTCTAAGGCTAAACACGAGGGTTTATCACACGGTTTTCCTCAGACAGAACAAGACCTTTGCGCCCTGAGGGCGCGCGGTACAATCCTTGTGCTTTTTTTGCCGGCCGCGGCTGCCGCGGTGCGAAGGGCTCGACGTTTTTCAAAGCCCAAGGATCCTTTCGCCTCCGTTCTTCCGTCCGGAGCACTTCTTTCGACGGATTTCACTAGACGTTCATGTCCGCCATCCAGCCCTCAGAGATCACCATCCAGCGCCTCAATGAACTGCGCGGCTGCCGCACGCTTGCCGACTTCGTGCCCTTGCGCGCCAAGGAGCTTCCCCAAAAGACCGCTCTGTGCCAGTACGACAGGCTCGAGCGCGACTGGGTGCACGTCACCTACGGCGAACTGCAGGAAAAGATCACCGCCTGGCGGCGGGCGCTTGCCGCACTCAACCTCAAGCGCGGCGCTCGCGTGGCGATTCTTCTGAACAACTCGGTCAACGCCGTTCTCGCCGATCAGTCGGTGATGGCCCAGGCGCTCATTCCCGTGCCGCTGCACGCAATCGACACCCCGGGCTCTCTTTCGTTCATCCTGGGCGACAGCGGCGCCGAATGCCTCATCACGAGCAAGCTCGAGCGCTGGGAGGCGATCGTCTCCGCTGGAAGCGTTCCGCAGGCCTTAAAGACCGTCGTTCTCACCGAAGAGGCAACGCCCGCAGGCCAAATGCCGCCCGGCCCCCGCGTGCTGGGGCTCGAAGACTGGCTCGCGTTGGGCAACGACGTCTCCGACTCCGAGCTCTCCGCGGGCCCCGAGCCCGAGGATCTTGCCGCGATCGTCTACACGTCGGGCACGACCGGCAAGCCCAAGGGCGTGATGCTCACGCACCGCAACATCGTCTCCAACATCGTCGCCACGCTTGAGCACATCGCGCCGGCCCCGGGCCCGGACTACATGTTCCTGTCGTTTCTGCCGCTTTCGCACACCTTCGAGCGCACGGCGGGCTACTACCTGCCGCTCGGCATGGGCCTGTCGATCACGTTTACGCGCTCGATCATGCTTCTGAACGAAGACTTCAAGATCGTCAAGCCCGACGTTCTGATCAGCGTGCCGCGCATCTACGAGCGCGTCTATGCGCGCATCAACGAAAAGCTGCGCAAGGCACCCGCGCTGACGCGCTGGCTCTTTGAGAGCTGCGTCTCGGTGGGCTGGCGCAACTTCTGCCGCGCCAACAAGATGCCGGTACCCGCCTCACCCTTCATGTGGCTGGATGCCATTACCGGCCCCATCCTGCAAAAGCTCGTGGCCGAGAAGGTGACGCAGCAGTTTGGCGGAAATCTGAAGCTCGCCATTGCGGGCGGCGCAGCGCTCAACGAGCGCGTCGCGCGCATGTTCTGCGCGCTGGGCCTTGCACCGGTGCAGGGCTACGGCATGACCGAAACCTCGCCCATCATCGCGGGCAACTCGCTTCGCATCAATCAGCCCGAGACCGTGGGCACGATCTTTCCGGGGCTTGAGGTGCGCCTGGCGCCCGAGACGCACGAAATCGAAGTGCGCGGCCCCTCGGTGATGAAGGGCTACTGGAAGCAGCCCGAGGAGACCGCCCGCGTACTCTCGCCCGACGGGTGGCTCAAGACGGGCGACGTCGGCGAATTCAACGACGCGGGGCTTTTGCGCATCCGCGGCCGCATCAAGGAAATCATCGTTACGAGCACGGGCGAGAAGGTGCCGCCCGTGGACCTTGAGCTTGCGCTTGAAACCGATCCGCTCTTTGCCCAGACCTTCGTGGTGGGCGAGGCGCGCCCCTTCATCGCCTTCATTGCCGTGCTCGACCCCGAGGAGTGGAAGCGCCTGGCGAAGAAGCTCAACGTCAACCCCAACGACGAGCTCGCGATGAAGAGCCCTGCCGTGCGCTCGGCCGTTCTCAAGCGCGCCCGCGCGGCCGCAGCGGGCTTTCCGCACTATGCGCTGCCGCGCAACGTCGCGCTCACGCTCGAGCCCTGGACGATTGAAAACGGGCTGCTCACGCCGCCCCTGAAGCTCAAGCGCGGCCCCTTGTCCAAGCGCTACGCGCAGACGATCGAGGAGCTCTACGCCGCCCACGCCAGAGCCTGATAAGGCCTCAAAAAGCCGTGAGCCCCCGAGCAACTCGGGGTGCCGCGGCAACGGCGCCGCCCGCGCTCGTTTAGAATCAGCAGACTTTTTGACTTTTTAGCGTTTCGTCAACCACATGCCACAAGACACGTCCTTTCAGGTGGGAAAACTGCTTCCCAACTGGGTGATCCATGCCACCGACCGCGTCATGGACCACTACATCGGCCGCTACCTCAACTGCGACCCCATCGTGCTTGACCGTCCGCCCGAACCCGAGGCGGGCCACCAGTACATGCTCTACGCGCACATTCCGTTCTGCAAGACGCTGTGCACGTACTGCACCTTCCACCGGTTCCTTTTCAAGGAGTACAAGGCGCGCGAGTACTTCATCAATCTGCGCAAGGAGATGGAGTACGTCAAGGCGTTGGGCTACGACTTCACGGCCATGTACATCGGCGGCGGCACGACGACGATTCTCGAAGACGAGCTCATCAAGACGATCGAACACGCCCGCAAGCTCTTTCCGAGCATCAAGGAGGTCTCCTGCGAGACCGACCCGGCCGAGATCGCCACACCCACCTTCCGCAACCTCAAGGGGCTTGTGGACCGCATGAGCATCGGCGTGCAGAGCTTTGACGACAACATCCTCAAGCTCACCGACCGCTACGACAAGTTCGGCTCGGGCGTGCAGATCTACGAGCGCCTGCAGGAGGCGATCGAGCTCTTCCCGGTCACCAACGTCGACATGATGTTCGGCTTCCGCGGCCAGGATCTCGACATGCTGCAGCGCGACATGGATCTCATCGTGAAGCTCAATCCGCGCCAGATCACGACCTATCCGCTGATGGTGACGAGCCAGACGCGAAAGAGCGTCAAGAACACGATCGCGGCCAAGGGCCTTGAGCTTGCCGATCAGTACCGCATCATCATGAATACGCTCGGCAGCCGCTACCGTCAGTTGACGAGCTGGACGTTCGGCCAGACCAACAACGAGGGGTTCGACGAGTACGTCGTCGACCACGACGAGTACGTGGGCGTGGGCTCGGGCGCGTTCTCGTTCTTGGGCAACAACCTCTACGTCAACACCTTCAGCCTGCACCGCTACGGCGAGCGCATCTCCACGGGCCGCACGGGCGTCGAACGCCAGCGCCACTTCGACAAGCACGCCGTGCTGCAGTACCGCCTGATGCTCGGCATCTTCTCGGCGCGTCTGTCGCGCAAGTACTTCCGCGAGGTGCACGGCGTCAACCTCGACCGCGCGCTCATGAAGGAAATGCTGGCGCTGCGTCTTGTCGGCGCCATCAAGGACGACCCCAACGATCCCGACCGCATCATCGTCACCGACGCGGGCAAGTTCCTCGGCCTCGTCATGATGAAGGCCTTCTACTCGGGCATGGACAACGTGCGCGCCGAGTTGAGAAAGCCGCTGCGCGAAATCGACATGTAGTTTTTGATCCCACCCCTTCCTCGGAGATTCCCGCGGGAGGGGTTTTCATATCGGCCGCTGCTATTCGGATGCCCGCCTGTCCCGACAAAGAGGACGGCGGGCTTTTCATGCGTCTTCTTCGTGAGCGGGCGCTCACGATCAGAGCTCGGACGCCGTCCGGGCATCTTCAAAGCCTTCCCCAATCGCCTGCAATCAAGCCCTCATCAGGAGCCAACCCACGGGTCCCGCAAGCGCCGTTTCGGGACTGCGACGGCCGCTCGCACCTCAACAGTAGTGCCCTCCTCTCAGTATTAACCTTGGTAGGCATTGAATTGCCCCTAAGGAAAAACGCAAATCTTCGTAAAAATCCTTACAATCCGCGTGCTCGCGTGACGCCCAAGCTGGGTCAAGTCGTCTCTTTTTTTGCTTTTGCCCCGGCGAACATGCAGTTTTTCTAGACCACCCGCTCTCCCATTTCGGCCCCTTAGAGGCCTAGACAAACACAAGACTTCCGCTCGCCTGAAGCGGAAAACGAGAGAGCCTCTGGCCGCCGTTTGCATGCACGCGATTGAGTCGGCTCATCTCTGAGAAGCATGGAGCCGTCAACCTCAGCAATCAGGAGATCCGTCAGATGACTGGAAAAGTTCTCAAGATCAAGACCTTCACGCCGCCCGCTGACGCCTGCGGCGAAAAGGGTCCGGATGTCGATGGCATCATCCGCAAGGGTGAGCTCAGAGGCATTATCAAAATCAATGAAGACCTCTGCGAAGCCTGCGACACCTGCCGCAAGGTTTGCCCGGTCGGCGCCATCGAAGGCCGTCTCGGCGCCAAGCACAAGATCAACGACCAGCGCTGCCTCACCTGCGGCCAGTGCCTGATCTCGTGCCCGTTCAACGCCATCGAGCAGATGTCGTTCGTCGACATCGTCGAAAAGATGCTCGACGACAAGAACAACATCGTCGTGGCCCATCCCTCGCCCGCCGTGCGCGTGTCGATCGCAGAAGAATTCGGCGGCCAGCCCGGCGACATCTCCACCGAGCAGATGATGAACGCCTTCGAAAAGGCAGGATTCAAGACCTACGACGTCAACAGCTCGGCTGACCAGACGATCATGGAAGAAGGCACCGAGTTCGTGCGCAAGATCCAGTACTGGGTCCTCGGCAAGCGCGGTCCTGAGTTCGAGCGCGCCTCGCACCATCCGCTGCCGCACTTCACCTCGTGCTGCCCGGCCTGGGTCCGCAACTGCGAAACCTTCAACGCCGACTTCATCCCGCACCTCTCCACGGCCAAGTCTCCCATCCAGATGGGCGGCGTGCTCGCCAAGGTCTGGGCTCCGAAGTACCTCTACAACTGCGACCCCCGCAAGGTGAAGGTCGTGGCGGTGACGCCCTGCACGGCGAAGATCTTCGAGGCCTCGCGTCCCGAGATGGACACCGCCTGGCGCTATCACGTCAAGCAGGGCAACATTCCTGCCGACTCCCCGCGCTTCCCCGACATCGACGCCGTTCTCACGGCTCGCGACGTCGCCGAACTGCTGCGCCGCAAGGGCATCAACCCGCTCACGCTCCCGAAGGAGCGCAAGCGCGAGAACCTCGACGTCTACACGGGCGCCGGCACGATCTTCGGCACCTCGGGCGGCGTGATGGAAGCTGCGCTTCGTACGGCCTACCGCGTGCTCATGGGCAAGGAACTCGACAACGCCGACATCGTCCCGGTGCGCGGCAAGGATCACAGCTACGTTGAAGCCAAGATCCCGCTCGCTCTGCCGGAACTCAACGGCAAGACGTTCGAACTGCGCGTTTGCGTCGTCAACGGCGCCAACCAGTCGCTCAAGTACGTGCTCGACACGCTGCGCGCCGATCCCAACCGCTGGCACTTCATCGAAGTGATGAACTGCCCGGGCGGCTGCGTCAACGGCGGCGGTCAGCCGGTTCGCACCGACGGCACGGGCTGGCTCAAGCCGCTCTTCCCGCTGCCGGTCGAAATCTAATCCGTTTGGCCCAAATACAAGGATATTGACACATGTCTCGCAACTATCAGTACGAAGAACGCCCGGCCGGCGTCATTCTCGGCCGTCGCGGCTTGTTCAAGGTCGTGGGCCTTTGCGCGGTTGCCGCCGGTGCCACCGGTTGGGGCGTCTGCGAGTTGATCTCGAGCCGCAATGAAGTGCTGCGCGCCCGTCAGGAAGGTCTGTATCGCGACGATCAGCTCTGCCGTCAGCAGAACCTCACCAGCTCGCATCAGAACCCCGTCGTGCGCAAGATCTACACCGATCTCGGCGCCGCTCCCATGGACGACACCATGTACGGCCTGCTGCACACCCACTATTTCCAGCGCACGCAGCTCGCGCTGCATCACTAATGGAGGGATGCCAACATGTCCAACAGCAATGACCGCATCCTGCGTTTCCACGTCGGCGACAAGGTTTTCCACAGCCTCAACGCCATCCTCTGGTTTGCCCTCGTGATCACGGGCGGCATCGTCTACCTGTGCGACGTTGAAAACGCCACCGGTGAACTGCTCATGGCCTGGCATCTGGGTCTGGGCATCGTGTTCACCTTCAACCTGATCGGCTACATCGTGTTCGCGCCGCATCGCTTCGCGCTGATGCTGCACGCGTGCCTTACCTGGGACAAGAACACGATCCTGTGGTTCCGCAACTTCGGCGGTTATCCGCGCCGCTTCTTCCACATCCCGCTGGGTCCCGTGGAAGTTCCGCCGCAGGGCCGCTACAACGGCGGCCAGAAGGCTTCCTACCTGCTCTTTACCGCTGCCATCGTGATGCTCATCGTCACCGGCTGGCTGCTGTGGGTCTTCGGCCCCGCGATCGGCAAGGGCGCCTTCGTCACCGCCTTCCAGCTGCACGTCTGGGGTTCGCTCCTGATCACGGTCCTCGTGGTCTGCGCCCACATCCCGCTCGCGCTGCTTTCGATGTCGCACTTCCTCGGCATCTGGCGCATCGGCACCGGCGACATCAGCTGGGAAGCTGCCGAGCACCATGCTCCGGTGTGGCTTGAAAAGGATGTCGTCCGTACGAACATCGAGAAGTAATTTTCGACAATCGTTCGGACCGGCCGGTACCCCGCTTCTGATATGAAACCGGACGCCGGCCGACGCCATCCCGATTAAAAAATGCCCGTCTGCGCACACATCTCCGCGCATGCGGGCATTTTTGCAATCAAACGCCCCTAAAATGGCTCCCCGGACGACGCTGCCGTCCGAGACTCACTCCCACACTTTCTTCGTTTTCGACGCCTCACCAATCATCATGTCCGCCGTCGCTCTCAACATGCCCAGCCGCTTGGAGACTCCCAAGGGACTGCGTCTTTACATCGGCCTCTTCGGCCGCCGCAATGCCGGCAAGTCCTCGCTTGCCAACGCTCTGACCGGCCAGCACATCTCGATCGTCAGCGATATCGCCGGCACGACGACCGACCCGGTTGAAAAGGCCTGCGAACTGGCGCCGATCGGCCCGGTCGTCTTCATCGACACCGCCGGCATCGACGACGAGGGCAAGCTCGGCAACCTGCGCACCGAACGCTCGCTCTCGGTTTTGGCCTGGATGGACCTCGCGCTCATCGTCTGCGACGCGGCAGGCCTCACCGACTACGAACGCACCCTGCTCGCCACGGTAAAGAAGAATGCGACGCCCGCGATCATCGTGCTCAACAAGACCGACAAGGCAAGCGCCGAAGAAATTGATGCCACGCGCGCCGAGGCGTTCGCAAGCACCCTGCCCGTGGTTGAGACGGCGGCCTCGGCCAAGGTCGGCATTGAGCGTCTGCGCACCGTCATGACCGAAGTGCTCGGGGCCAAGGTCAAGCCCGACCGCCCGCTCATGGGCGACCTCGTGCACCCAGGCGATACGATCCTTCTCGTGCCCCCGAATGATACGGGCGCCCCCAAGGGCCGCATGATCCTGCCGCAGGTGCAGGCAATCCGCGAGATTCTCGACGCCGACGCCAAGTGCCTCGTCGTGCGCGAAAACCGCGTGGCCGAGGCGATCGCAAACGAAAAGGTTCCGCCCGCCTTCGTCGTCACCGACAGCCAGGCCGTGCGCAAGGTGGTGGAAGCCACGCCCGCGGCGATCCCCGTGACGACCTTCTCGATTCAGATGGCCTACAGCAAGAGCGATCTTGTTGAAATGGCGCGCGGCGCCGCCATGCTCGACTTCTTGAAGCCCGGCGACAAGGTGATGATCTGCGAGACCTGCTCGCACCATCCGCAGCCCGACGACATCGGCCGCAAGAAGCTTCCGCGCTGGCTCGCGCAGAAGATCGGCGGGGCTCTCGACATCGAAGTCGTGGTCGGCAAGGACTTCCCTGCAGATCTCACCCCCTACAAGCTCATCCTGCAGTGCGGCGGTTGCGTCGTGACGCGCCAGCACATGCTCTCGCGCGTGCGCGCGGCGCTCGCCCAGGGCGTGCCGATGACCAACTACGGCGTGGCGATCAGCCACCTGCAGGGCGTGCTCACCCGCGCGCTTGAACTGTATCCCGAAGCAAAGAAGGCCTTTGACGAGGCGCACGCCGCGCTTGAGGCGCGCTTCGGAAAGCCCACCCTCAACGCAACCGCCCAGGACGACAACGCCCAATGACGAAGACTTTCGACGAACTGCTCGCCCAGCGCGAGTTCTCCGCCGACGATCTGCTGCGGCTTTTGAAAACGACCGACCCTGCGCAGTGCGCCCGCCTCTATCAAGAGGCGTTTCGCCGCACGACGGCCGTGCACGGCAACAGCATCTTCTTTCGCGGGCTGATCGAGATCAGCAACGTCTGCACCTACGACTGCCGCTACTGCGGCATCCGCAAGGCAAACCACGCCGTGCGCCGCTACACGTTGAGCCTTGAAGAGATCCTTGAGGCCGCGCGCTACGCGCTGCGCGCGGGCTACGGGTCGCTGGCGCTTCAAAGCGGCGAGCGCGATGATCCGAAGTTCGTCGACTTCATCGAAGGCGTCTGTGCGGCCATTCACCGCATGAGCGTCGAGGAGTTCGGCATGCCCGAAGGCTGCGGCATGACGCTCTCCTTCGGCGAGCAGACGCCCGAAACCTACGAGCGCTGGGCGCAGGCCGCGGGCAACCGCACGGCGCTGCGTTATCTGCTTCGCATTGAAACGAGCAACCGCAAGCTCTTTGCGCACCTGCACGAGGGCCGCGCCGGGGCGCAGAAGACCTATGAGGCGCGTTTAAAGGCGCTCTCCGACCTGCGCGCCGCGGGCTATCAGGTCGGCACGGGCGTCATGATCGGCATCCCGGGCCAGACCGAAGAGGATCTCGTGCGCGACATCCTCACCTTCAAGGAGTTGGACGTCGACATGCTCGGCATGGGCCCCTATCTCGTTAGCCACGGCGGGTACATGGTTGACGAGGGCAGGATGGAGCACGGCGCACTGCTGAGGCGCACCCGCAACATGCTCTCGACCACGCGCCTGGCGCTTCCCACGATCAACATGGCGGCCGCCACCGCGCTTGAAACGCTGCAGACGGGCGCACGGTCCTTGGGCGTTCTCTCGGGCTGCAACGTGATGATGCCCAACGTCACCCCGCAGCGCACCCGCGCTTCCTACCAGCTCTACGACAACAAGCAGGGCACGGAGTCCGATCCCGACAGCAACGTCAAGCTCGAGGAAGAGCTCGTGCGCGAAACGGGCCGCACGATCGCGCGCAACCGCTTCGGCTCGTCGCTGCACTACCGCAGCCGCCAGGGCGACCGGCCGCTCGACTAAAGCCAACGAATCAGGCGCAGCAAAAAGCACGCGCGCGAAAAAAGGGGCGAGGATTTTCTCCCGCCCCTTTTTTCATGTCCGGATTTTTTCGCTATCCCTATCTGATACGGTTTTCAAGAATGTCCGCGCAGACGGCTTTGACGTCGTCACGGATGGTGTCAAAGCCGTGGTCGGCCGCCCACGCGTCGATCGGCATGCCCTCGTTGTAGCCCGTGCGCACGAGGACTGCCTTGACGCCCGCCGCACGGGCGGCAAGCGCATCGTTGGACGAGTCGCCCACCATCACCGCCTCGGCGGCCGAAATGCGAAGCTGCCGGCACGCCAGAAGCAGCATGTCGCCCTCGGGCTTGGGGTGCTTCGTATCATCGCCGCAGATCACCGCATCGAAGGCTTCCTCAAGGTCGTTGCGCTCAAGAAGGTCCTCGGTCATGCGGCGCATCTTGTTCGTCACCAAAGCAGCCTTGATGCCCGCGCCGCGCAGCAGGTCGATGCCTTCGAGCGCGCCCGGATAAAAGGCCGTCGGAACGTCGAGCTCGCGCACCGCCTTGGCGTACTCCTGCATCATCGCCTCGATCGTCTGATCGGTCGGAAAGATCCCGCGCGCTTCGCACACGCGCTCAAAAAGAACGCGCGCGCCCTTGCCCACCATGCGGCTTACCTCTTCAACCGTAAAGGGACGCATGCGCACCACGCGCATGATGGCGTTGACGCCTTCGGTCAACTCGGGCGCCGAATCAACGAGCGTGCCGTCAAGATCAAAAAACACCGCGCGAATCATTTGTCTTCTTCCTCTCTGCGGTCTCTTTAGTGCGAGGCCTGCGAAAACTCCAGAATCATGTCGTTCCAGACAGCGCCGCCGTGCACCGAGGCCGAACGGCCGAGAAGCTTGAAGCCCAGCTCTTCGTACCAGGCGATCTTCTCGTCCTTGCAGGTGAGAACGCACCCGAGGCGGCCTTCCTCGCGCGCGGCATTGATGACGGCGCGGATCATGGCCGCACCGAGCCCGCGGCGGCGCCACTGCGGCAGCACGTTGATGCCGTAGACCGACTGCCAGGCCCCGTGGGGATCGTGGCTGGCGGCATCGGCGTACATCTCGTCGGCGATGGTGCGGCTGTTGATCACCGCGCCGTCGACAAAGCCCACGACGCCCGCCTCATCGGTCTCGATGAGCCAGAAGTGGTCGGCAAAGTACTTGAGCCGCTCAGCGAATTCTTCGCGCGGGCACGCTTCGGCCGGCGGAAAGCAGGCCGCCTCGATTGAGGCAACGACGTCAAGGTCGCCCGGCACGGCGCGGCGCACGCGAAAGGCGGGCGCATCGTTTTCTAGCTGCGGCATTTGAAACTCGCTCCCCGCCTTTATTCAAACTTCTGACCCTGCTCGCGGGTCGTTCTGAACTCGACCTGCGGCCAGTGCTTCTGGGTCGTCATGAGGTTGTAGACCGAGGTCGCCATGTAGCAGAGGTTGCCCTCGCTGTCGCGCGCGAGGCGATTCGACTGTTCGTCGCAGAACTCCTTTTTCGTCTTCTCGTCGGGGAAGACGAGCCAGCGGGCCGTGGCGACGTCGCAGGCCTCGTAGATCGCATCGACCTTGTATTCGGTCGCAAGGCGCTGCGCGACGATTTCAAACTGCAGCTGCCCGACGGCGCCCAGCATCAAGTCGCCGAACTCGCCCTCAAAGACCTGAATCGCGCCTTCTTCGCCCAGCTCCTTGAGGCCCTGGTGAAGCTGCTTGCCCTTTAAGGGATCGCGGGCGCGCGCAGAGCGGAAAAGTTCCGGCGCAAAGTACGGAATGCCGGTAAAGCCAAGCTTTTCACCTTCGGTGAGGGTGTCGCCGATATGAAGCTGCCCGTGGTTGTAGATGCCGATGATGTCGCCCGCGTAGGCTTCCTGCATGTGCACGCGCTCGTTGGCCATGAAGGTAAGGGCATTGGCAATCTTCATCTCGCGCCCTTCGCGCAGGTGCTGCACCTTCATGCCGGGCGTGTAGCTCCCCGAGCAGACGCGAAAGAACGCGATGCGGTCGCGGTGGTGCGGATCCATGTTGGCCTGGATCTTGAAGACAAAGCCCGTGAAGCGCTCCTCATAAGGATCGACCTTGCGCACCGTCGCGTCGCGCGGCTGCGGCTCGGGCGCCCAGTCGACCAACGCCTGCAGAACGTCCTTGACGCCAAAGTTGTTCACGCCCGAACCAAAGAAGACGGGGCTCTGTTCGCCCTTGAGGAACTTCTCAAGCGAGAAGGGCTCGGTTGCACCCTGCACGAGCTCGATCGCCTCGCGCACCGGGCCGATTTCCATCGGGAAGAGTTCGTCGAGGCGCGGATTGTCGAGCCCCTCGATCAATTCGGTGTCGGTAGCAAGCTTCTCGGTGCCCGGCGCAAAGCGCACGAGGTGGTTGTGCAGCAGCGAAAAGACGCCGCGGAAGGTCTTGCCCATGCCGATGGGCCAGGTGATCGGCACGCACTGGAGCTTTAACACGGACTCGATTTCCCCCAGCAGATCGAGCGGATCGCGCACCTCGCGGTCGAGCTTGTTGATGAAGGTGATGATGGGCGTGTTGCGCATGCGGCAGACGTTCAAAAGCTTGATCGTCTGCGCCTCGACGCCCTTGGCGGCGTCGATCACCATCACCGCCGCATCCACGGCCGTGAGCACGCGGTAGGTGTCTTCCGAGAAGTCCTCGTGGCCCGGGGTGTCGAGCAGGTTGATGATGTGGTCCTGGTACTCGAACTGCATCACCGAGCTCGTCACCGAGATGCCGCGCTGCTTTTCGACTTCCATCCAGTCGCTCGTGGCGTGGCGCGCCGCCTTGCGGCCCTTCACCGCCCCGGCCATCTGAATGGCGCCGCCGAACAAAAGCAGCTTTTCGGTCAACGTGGTCTTGCCCGCGTCAGGGTGAGAAATGATGTCAAAAGTGCGGCGTCGCTTGACTTCCCGCTCAATGGCTTGCTTGGACATGAATGAAAATGAAAGGCACGAAAAATAAGGTCGTCGCGGCGCATCCCGCGGCCGCTGCAGATCCGGCCGGTGATTGAAAGACAAGGCGCCCTGCGCCCTCGGACAACGAAGAAATACGGTCGGCGGCAGCAGAAAACGACGGCAAAAATTCGGGGAAAATCAACCGCTTGCGAAGACTTCCCCCGTCACTTTTTCCAGTGGAGGCGTATTTTCGCCCATTTTGCGCTTTTGTGCCCGTTTTTCCCCCCGGGGAGGAGGCATCAAAGTAGGCATCTCTGCCGAAGCGCCGCAACGAAGTGCGTCGATACAATGTTGCACGGCGCCGGCATCCAAGAATTTCAACACAAAGGCCTGAGGGCTCGAAAGCCTCTCATTCCCGCTTCCGAAGTCCCCGAGGCCTCAAAGCAGCAGCCCCGCTTCCGGCACCGCTTGAAAAACCAAATTCGGAGAATTCTCATGGGTTACTTTCCCTCCTGGAAGCTCAAGACGGACGGCATCGTCGGCCCCGACGAGCGGCTTCCGGCCGCACAGATGGCCGCGCTCGGCGTGCAGCACGTGGTCGCCATGTTCGGCTCGACCATTCTTGCCCCGCTGCTCATGGGCTTTGACCCCAACGTCGCGGTTTTGATGAGCGGCATCGGCACGCTCATCTTCTTTCTCATCGTGGGCGGCCGCGTGCCGAGCTACCTCGGAAGCTCCTTTGCCTTCATCGGCGTGGTGATCGCCGCCACGGGCTATACGGCGGGCGCAGGGCGTAACGCCAACATCGGGCGTGCGTGCGGAGGCATCATCGTCTGCGGCCTTGTGTACTGTCTCATCGCACTCATCGTGATGTACACGGGCGTCAACTGGGTGGAAAAACTCATGCCGCCCGTCGTCACGGGCGCCGTGGTGGCCGTGAGCGGCCTCAACCTCGCGCCCACGGCCGTCAAGAGCGTGGGCGCGACCCCGTTTGACGCCTGGATGGCGCTCCTCACGGTGCTGTGCGTGGGGCTTGTGGCGGTCAACACGCGCGGTCTCCTGCAAAAGCTCCTCATCCTTGCGGGCCTTGCGATCGCCTACTTCATCTACTTCGTGCTGGCCAATCTGCTGGGCTACGGAAAGCCCATTGACTTTGCGACGGTTGCCGCCGCCGACTGGATTGGGCTTCCGCACTTTCACGCCCCGGTCTTCAACATCGACGCCATTCTTCTCATCGTCCCGGTCGTGATCATTCTCGTGGCGGAAAACCTCGGCCACGTCAAGGCCGTCACCGCGATGACGGGCCGCAACCTTGACCCGTACATGGGTCGCGCCTTTCTGGGCGACGGCGTAGCGACCATCGTCGCCGCAAGCGTGGGCGGCACGGGCGTGACGACCTACGGCGAAAACATCGGCGTAATGGCCGCCAACCGCGTCTACTCGACGCTTCTTTTCGTCATCGCCGCCTGCTTTGCCATCATCCTTGGCTTCTCGCCCAAGTTCGGTGCCGTCATCCAGACCATTCCGCAGCCGATTCTGGGCGGCACCTCGATCGTCGTCTTCGGCCTCATCGCCGTGGCCGGCGCCCGCATCTGGGTGGTGAACCAGGTCGACTTCGGCAAGAACCGAAACCTGATCGTGGCGGCCGTGACGATGATTCTGGGCGGGGGCGACTTCTCGCTCACGTTCTTCGGCTTCACCTTCGGCGGCATCGGTACGGCCACGTTCGGCGCCATCATCCTCAACGCCATCATGAGCATCGGCGAACGTCGATAACGGTTGTAGAAAAGCAAGAAGCCGGCGGTCTTTCCGCTTGAAACGGAAAACCCTGCCGGCTTTTAAGCTCGTGTTTTAAAGGCGTCCGGGCACTGGGTCCGGGCGCCTTTTTCACAAGTGCTTTTTACTTGCTGCGCTTTTCAAGCACGGGCTCGGTGACGCCCTTGACGCCCACGAGCACGAGCGCGGTGAGAAGCGCGAGCTGCGGTCCAAGATAGGCGTCCTTCGGGTCGTACCACTCCTTGACGTTGTGGTTGTTGCCCTCGGCGCCGCCGCCGCCCAGCGTCGTGGCGGGCACGCCGCAATTGATGGCGATGTTGTGGTCGGTCGAGGCGACGGCGGACTTCTTGAGCTCGATGTCGAGCGCGGCCATCGCCGCGCGCGAAGCCTGAAGCACGCTCGTCGAGTCGTCCTGCTGGCCGCCCGGACGGTGGCCGATCGGCTCAAGGCGCAGCTTCACGATGTTTTCTCCCTCGGCGTTCCAGCGGGCGTTTTCCTCCTTGCAGGCCGCTTCGATCAAGGGCAGGATCTGCGCCTCGATCTCGTCGAGCTCGCGAGCGCCGGCGCTGCGCATGTCGAGTTCCATCTCGCAGTGCGCGGCAATGGAGTTCACCGTAGTGCCGCCCGCGATCGTGCCGCAGGTGAAGGTCGTCTTGGGATCGGCGCAGGGCTCGACGTCGGCGATCTTGGCAATCGCGCGTCCCATGGCGTGGATGGCCGACGGATAGCCGTAGTTCTTCCAGGAGTGTCCGCCCGGGCCGTCAAAGTGCACGCGATAGCGCTTGGAGCCCGTCGCGGCCGAGAGCACGCGGTGAATGTCGACGCCGTCAATCGAGATGAAGCCGTCGATCGGCAGACCCGACTTGTGGAAGAGGTACTTGGAGCCGCGCAGGTCGCCGTTGCCTTCTTCGCCCACGGTGCACACGAAGTAGATGTCGCCCACGGTCTCGATCTTTTCTTCCTCGAGCGTGCGCAGCACCTGCAGGATCACCGCAAGGCCACGGGCGTCGTCGCTGATGCCGGGCGCGTGCAGAATGCCGTTTTCCTCACGCACCTTGACGTCGGTGCCCGCCGGGAAAACCGTGTCCTGATGGGCTGCCAGCACGAGCACGGGGCCGTTGCCCGCGCCGCGGCGCACGGCAATGACGTTGCCCTCGGGGTCCATCGTCACGTCCTCAAGCCCGAGCGCCTTGAAGCGCTCGATCATGTTGAGGCCGCGGTTCTTCTCATGAAACGGGGGCGCTTCGACCTCCGTAATCGCAATCTGATCGGCAAGGGTGACCTTTTCATCGCGCTTGATGTCAGAAAGCGCGGCCTGCACCGCCGGCAATGCACAAAGAGTCTGCGTGCGGTCGGTCACAAAGCCGATCACCGGCGCAAGCTGCTTAGGGTCGCTCATAGGCTCAATCTCCTTGAAACACGTGTTGCTGATTGCTGATCCTGCGGGTGCCGCAAGCCCACAGCGGCGCGGCGGCAAACTGCTAGCGCCGCGCCGTTGACGCTTTCTCAATTGCAAGGCCCTTGCACCTTCAGGCGTTCTTGCGGGGTAGTTTAGACGAAACCCCTAGACAAAACACCTAGTCCGGGGGCCTCGTCACCACCCATCCTTTAGCGCTTGAGCTTGAGGCCCGCAAAGGCGGCCGCCATGGCGCCCGCGGGCTTGGCTGCGGGCTTGGCGGGCTTCACAAAGCGCTGGTGTCCCCCGGCGCTGCCCGCACCGTGCGCGGGGCGCGCGGCCGACTTGTCGGCGCCCTTGCCCTGGGTGCGCATCGAAAGGCTGATGCGCTTGCGCGCGACGTCGACGTCGAGCACGCGGACCTTGACGATGTCGCCCACCTTCACCACCTCGCGAGGATCCTTGACGAAGCGATCGGCAAGTTCAGAAACATGCACCAGGCCGTCCTGATGCACGCCGATGTCGACGAAGGCACCGAAGGCCGCCACGTTGCTCACCGCACCTTCGATCACCATGCCCGGGACGAGGTCGCTGATTTCGTGCACGGTTTCGGAGAACTTCGCGGTCTTGAATTCCGGGCGCGGATCGCGGCCGGGCTTTTCAAGCTCAATCAAAATGTCGCGCACGGTCGGGATGCCGAACTTCTCGTCGGTGAAGTCCGCCGCATGAAGCTTCGAAAGAACGGCATGGTTGCCGATCAATTCCTTGACGCCCAAGCCCGTCTTCTCGACGATGCGCTCGACGACGGGGTAGGACTCGGGGTGCACGGCCGAGGCGTCAAGGGGATTGGCGCCGTCGGGAATGCGCAGAAAGCCCGCGGCCTGCTCAAAGGTCTTGGGGCCAAGACGCGGGACAGACAAGAGCACCTTTCTGTCGGCAAAGGAGCCGTTGGCGTCGCGATAGGCGACGATCGCCTTGGCCTGCGTGGCGGTAAGACCCGAGACGCGCTGCAGCAAAGCGGCCGATGCCGTGTTGACGTCCACGCCCACGGCGTTCACGCAGTCTTCGACCACCGCATCGAGCTTGCGGGCAAGTTCCGTCTGATTGACGTCGTGCTGATATTGGCCCACGCCGATCGCCTTGGGATCGATCTTGACCAATTCGGCCAACGGATCCTGCAGGCGGCGCGCAATCGAAACCGCGCCGCGGTAGCTCACGTCGAGGTCAGGCAATTCGGCTGCGGCCGCAGCCGAGGCCGAATAGACCGAGGCGCCCGCTTCGCTCACCACGACCTTCGTCAAATGCAGTTCCGGGTGCTGCGCGATCAGGTCGCCCGCCAACTTGTCGGTTTCGCGGCTAGCCGTGCCGTTGCCGATCGAGATCAGAACCGCGTGGTGGCGCCGTGCGAGGTCGGCAAGCTTTACGATCGATCCCTGCCAGTCGCGGCGAGGCTCGTGGGGATAGATGACGCAGGTCTCAAGCACCGCGCCCGTTTCCGAAATCACGGCCACCTTCACGCCCGTGCGGATGCCGGGATCAAGACCGATCACGGCCTTGTGGCCCGCCGGAGCCGCCAGAAGCAGATCCTTCAAGTTGGTGCCGAAAACGCCGATTGCTTCCAACTGCGCCTTGTCGCGCACGCGGGCAAAGAGCTCGCTTTCGATGGTCGCCAGGCACTTCACGCGCCAGGTCCAGCGCACGACGCCCGCAAGCCACTGATCGGCGGGCATGCCCTTGTCCTGCAGCCCGAGGAAGTCAGCGATCTTCGTCTGGCACGGATGCACGGCGAGGGCCTCCTCCTCTTCAGAAAGCAGCATCTTGATCGTCAGCACGCCCTCCTGGCGGCCGCGGAAGACCGCAAGCGCCCGGTGCGAGGGGATTTCATTCATCGGCTCGCTGTAGTCGAAGTAGTCGCGGAATTTGGCGGCTTCGGCCGTGGCCTCCTGCTCGGACACCACGCTCGAGACGAGGTAGGCGTTGTTCCAGAGGAATTCGCGCAGCATCTCGAGCATGTCGGCATTTTCCGCAAAGCGCTCGGCCAGAATGTCGCGCGCGCCGTCCAGGGCCGCCTTGACGTCGGCCACGCCCTTTAGCGCGTCGACGTACTTCGAAGCCTCGGTCTGGGGATCGAGCGAATGGTCGTCCAACAGCGCCTGCGCTAGGGGCTCAAGGCCCGCCTCGACAGCAATCTGCGCGCGGCTGCGGCGCTTGGGCTTGTAGGGCAGATAGAGGTCTTCCAGACGCTGCTTGGTGTCGGCCGCCTCGATCGCGTCCTTCAACTCCTCGGTGAGCTTGCCCGATTCTTCCAAGGCCTTCAGGATCGCCGCGCGGCGCTCTTCGAGCTCGCGCTCGTAGATCAACTGCTCTTCAAGATTGCGCAGCTGCGTATCGTCAAGGCCGCCCGTGACTTCCTTGCGGTAGCGGGCGAGGAAGGGAACCGTGGCGCCGTCGTCCAAGAGCGCCACCGCGGCCGAGACCTGCTCGACGCGTGCGTTGATTGCCTGAGCGATGTGCCGGGCGATGCGCGCCTCGACGGTCGTGGAAAATTCAGTCATGAGTCTGGAAGCAATAAAAGGGAAAAAACTTGGTCAGCATGGCGGCCAGGCCGCCAAACGATGAGCTGGCGTAGAGCCTAGTCGCAGAGCGCCGCAAGAAGCTGCTGCGCAAGGCTCTGATCCTTTGCGAGCCACGCCTTCTGCCGCAGCCCCTGCATGGCGGCGGAAAGCCCCGCAGCCTCGGCGTTCGGGGTTTCGAAATACTCAAAATGAAGCTTGAACGCGCCCGCCTCGTCCTCTTCGATCGTGATGTCAAGCCGCGACTCAGGAATCGGACCGCTTGCGGGCACAAGCGTCGTGAGCCGCTCGGGCGCAAGGAGCTCGGCCACATCGGAAACGACGAGCGACCCTCCGAAATCGAGCTCCCGGGCAAGGCGCTTTCTGCCGTCGTCGCTTGGGCAGGCGCTCACGCGGCTTGCTTGCATGGACTCAACGTACTCGTGCGGGTTGTGCGCAAAGTCCTCAAGACCTGCCCAGAGGAGCTCCCGGGTGAGGTTCGCGTGGCCGCTCAAATCGATCGTGTGTTCAAAGACCTTCTGCATGGGTGACGTGTGACGGTGCTTGCGCCGGGCGAGCGCGTCGAAAAAGAAACCAGGGCCGCGCCCTGATGAAGGAAACCGCCGCAAGGCCGTTTGAAGAGGCCCTCGGAGGGCAACCATTGTAGCCGCCGCCGGTGCGCTCTCCGAGCCCGGGATTCGGGATCGGACAAAACTGGGCAAAACGCGGATCAAACCGTGGAAGGAAAGCGGACCGCAGGAAGTTCTCCACGCGGCCCGTTTGAAGCTCAAATTTTCGGCTTTCGCTAGTTCATGCGCAGCGCCGAAGGACGCCGCCGCGTGCCGTCCTGCAGACGGTTTTCAAGCCACTGGCTGTAGCGGCTCATGATGAGGCTGCAAAAGAAGTAGATCGCCGCCACGAAGAGATAGCCCTCGCGGAAGAAGTCGCGCCAGGCCGCATCGCCCAGCGCAAGCTGAAGGCTGCCCGTGAGATCGAACATCGAGACCACGGTCACGAGCGACGTATCCATGAACATGGAGAGCAGGTTGTTCACAAAGGACGGAATCACCGCCACCAGCGCCTGCGGCAGGATGATGTGCACGTACTTCTGAAAAGCCGACAGACCCAGCGAATCGGCGGCAAGGTACTGCCCCGCCCGGATCGTCTGCAGGCCGCCGCGCACGGTCTCGGCCATGTAGGCCGCCTGAAAGAGGATGATGCCGCCCGCCACGCGCCAGAAGGGATCGATGCGTACGCCCGAGGGTAAAAGCAGCGGGAAGATGAAGCTCGCCACAAAGAGCACCGTGATGAGCGGCACGCCGCGCACGAGCTCGATGTAGCCCGTGCTCAGAAGCCGCACGACGGGCAGCTTGCTGCGGCGCCCGAGCGCCAGCACGATGCCGATCGGGGTCGACACGCCGATGCCAAGGAGCGTCAAGATCACCGTCAACGGGAAGCCGCCCCAGCTGTCGGTTGCAACAAACTGCATCCCGGCAAAGCCGCCGTACATGAGCCCAAAGAAGACGACGCGCGCGGCGCCCCATCCCCAGAGGATGATGCGCCCGCCCCGGCGCGTCCACAGTTGCGGGCAGGCCGAGGTGATGAGCATGACGATGATCGCCAGAGTCGCCACGGCCGGGCGCCACTGCTCGGCATAGGGGTAGCGCCCGAAGAGGACGAGGCGCCACTTCTCGGTCACGAAGCCCCAGCAGGCGCCGTGCGAGGCGTAGCAGGCCTGGGGATCGGCGCGAAAGACCGCGCGGATCACACCCCAGTCGATGAAGTAGACCAACACCACGGCAATGAGAAACACCGACACGACGGTGATGCCCGTTGCCAGACGCGAATAAAAGAACTTTGAGCGGATGCGGCGCCAGAGAGTGTCCTGCATGCTTCTTCTCCCCTACAGGCGCTAGCGCGGCGCCCGCATCACGCGGGCGTTGAGCGAATTCATCACCAGACTGATGATGAGGTTAAGAAAGAGGTAGACGGCCATGATGATGACGATCACTTCAAGCGCCTGCCCGGTCACGTTGATCGAGGAGTTGCCCACGGCGACGATGTCGGGATAGCCGATCACGACCGCAAGCGACGAGTTCTTCGTAAGGTTCATGAACTGGCTCGTCAGAGGCGGAATCGCAAGCCGCATCGACTGCGGAAAGACGATGTAGCTGATCACCTGGGTCTTGGTCAACCCCAGCGCCATGCCTGCGTCCCACTGGCCGCTTGAGACGGCAAGTACGCCCGCGCGCACGATTTCGGCGATGGCGGCCGACGTAAAGGTGGTGAGTCCCAGCCACAGGGCGAGGAATTCGGGCGAGAGGGCCGAGCCTCCGACCACCATGAAGCCGACGATCTGCGGCTTGCTCCAGCCGCCCACAAGGCCAAAGAGGCACCAGACGACGATGAGAGCCACGGCGCCGCCCGCAAGGCCAATCAGGGCCGCCACGAGGTCGGTGACGCGCCGGCGCCAGATCTCACGCAACAGAAGCGCCACAAGCACCGCGGCGATCACCGCGGCCAAAAGCGCGAGCTTGGTCTGCTCGGGCACCGCAATGTAGAAGCCCGCCTTCGAGAGCATCGCCCAGCTACCGAAGCGAAGCGGTTCGGTACTCATCGGCAGCAGCTCGGTGATGAGCATGTAGATCGCAAAGAGCTGGATGATGAGCGGAATGTTGCGGTAGAACTCGACGTGCGCGGTTCCCAAGGCCCGCAGGATGGGGTGCGAGGCAAGCCGCATGAGGCCCACCACGACGCCCAGGATCAACGCAGAGATCGCTGCAAAGAACGACACCCGGATGGTGTTGAGAACGCCGTTGACGAAGGCCTTAAGAACCGAATCGGTCGACTCGAAGGGAAGCAGCGCCTCGCCGATGTCAAAGCCCGCCGACCCCGAGAGAAACCCGAAGCCGCTTCGGATGTTGCGCTCGACGAGGTTGGCGCCCACGTTGTGCGCAAGCAGCCACAAACATCCCACGATCACCGCCAGGACGACGATCTGCAGCGTCCACTGCGTGCGGCGCCTCGCCCGTTCACGGCGACGAAAAGCCTCATCGCCCTGCATCGGGGGCGTGTGATCTGTCTGCGGCATCACAAAAAGAAACTCCTTGGGGATGTGTAACGATGAATTCTGAGGGCAAAGCGAAGGGGCCCAGCGGCAGGGCCCTAGCGTCACGCCGAAAATGATGAATTATAGGACGCCGCCATTTAGGCCGATTCCCAAAACGAAAAAACGCCCTGCCGCGTCCGCCTTTGAGAGCGGTCCGTCAGGACGCCTTTTCTTTTGTCTTGATGCACCTCCCCCGGGAAAAGGTTCAGTGCATCCACATGCCTTAAAGCCCGCGGCTTTTTAGCGGATCGGCATGGCGTACATCAGGCCGCCGTCGGTCCAGAGCTTGTTGAGGCCGCGCGGGAGGTTAAGCGGCGTGTCGGGGCCGAAGTTGGCCGTCCAGCTCTCGCCGTAGTTGCCGACCTGCTTGATGATGCGGTACGACCAGTCCTTGTCGAGGCCAAGGAGCTTGCCCGCATCGTCGCCCGTGCCGACAAGGCGCATCACCACCGGGCTCTTGCTCGTGGCGCGCAGCTGATCGACGTTGGCCTTGGTGATGCCGTTTTCCTCGGCCTCAACCATGGCGTAGAACGACCAGCGGACGATCTGGAACCATTCGTCGTCACCGCGGCGCACGGAGGGGCCGAGGGGTTCCTTGGAAATCGTCTCGGGCAGGATCTCGAAGTCCTGCGGATTGCGGGCGCGCGTACGGGCGCCGGCGAGGTCGCTCATGTCGGTCGTGTAGACCTGGCAGCGGCCGGAGATGAAGGCGCCCTGCGTGGCTTCCGTGGTGTCAAACATCACGGGCTTGTACTTCATCTTGTTGGCGGCGAAGTAGTCGGCAAGAGCCTGCACCGAGCTCGTGCCCGACTGCAGGCAGACCGTGGCGCCGTTCAACTGCTTGGCGCTCTTGACGCCCAGCTTCTTCGGAACCATGAAGCCCTGGCCGTCGTAGTAGCTCACGGCGGCGAAGACCGCGCCCATCGAGGCGTCGCGAGTAAGCGTCCAGGTCGTGTTGCGCACGAGCAGGTCGATTTCGCCCGACTGCAGAGCCGTGAAGCGCTGCGGCGAAGAAAGCGGCACGAACTTGGTCTTGGTGGAGTCTCCCAGAACGGCGGCGGCCACGGCGCGGCAGACGTCCACGTCAAGCCCCTTCCACTCGCCCTTGCTGTCGGCGTTCGAGAAGCCGGGAGCAGCCGTATTGACGCCGCAGACGACATGGCCGCGCGCCTTCACGGCATCAAGAACCGGACCAGCCTGAACGGCCGAGATGGACAGGACGGCAAGCGAAGCCGCTACCCCGAGAGCTTTCATGTTCATTTTTTTCATTCTCCTTGGCCGACGTCCGCCCTGTGAAGCGTGTGAAAAACTGCCGAAAAAACACCGGCAGTCGGGCGGCGCCGCGTTGCAACAAATTTGGATCGGCTTAGTCTATCGAAACTGCGCCGCACACCCAAAGCAAAACGGGCGCACCGGCGCGTGTCGTTGGCCTGAATCAAGCCGCCTGAGCAGTTTTCCCGAGACAAATCAATTTCCAAGGCGACAAAAATGCACCGACGAGATCCGCGCTTTTCTCTTTGGCCTTCTGCAAACATCGTCACGCATTAAGCACAAAACCCTAGACGGCACTGCGTTAAAATCGACGGGCGTTTTTGTTCAAACCGCGCCGCTTTTCGTCTTTGTTTTTGACGCAAAGACCATCCTTTTGCAAAAAATCCCTGCAAGGCAATGCCGCACCCCGAAAAGTCCGGGAAAATTGCTCTGCTAGAATCTCGAACGCGTTGTTTCTAAAGGATTTTTTAATGTCGCCCTCGTCACAAATCATCTGCCTCATCGTGCTGGTGCTGCTCGGCGGATTCTTTTCTTTTGCCGAAATCAGCCTCGCCGCCGCAAGCAAGCTCCGGTTAAGCGCCATGGTCGAGGACGGCGTACGCGGCGCGCAGGCCGCGCTGCGCATCAAGACCAATCCGGGACGCTACTTTTCGGTCATCCAGATCTGCAACAACATGGTGGCGATCCTGGGCGGCATCGTCGGCGAATCGATTTTTTCGCCCTATTTCGCCGTCATCTACCACTACGTGCTGCCCGAGGCCGCAGCCGACAAGGCGGGGTTCGTAACCTCCTTTCTGCTGATCACCCTTGCCTTCGTGATCTTCTCGGATCTCTTCCCGAAGCGCCTGTCGATGAACAACCCCGAGAAGAACGCCATCTTCTGCGTGCGTCCGATGGGGGTCTTGAGCAAGATCCTCGGGCCCCTCGTGTGGCTGCTGGAATCGATCTCCAACGTGCTTATGGGGCTTCTGGGCATTCCGCTCAAGCCCCGCGACAAGATCACCACCAACGACATCCTCGCCTCGGTCATCGCTGGCGGCAACGCGGGCGTCATCGCCCCGGGCGAGCAGGCCGTGATCGAAAACGTGTTCAACCTGGAAAACCGGCCGGTGACGACCGCCATGACCGCGCGCGAATCCGTGGTCTACGTCACCATCGACGAGGACGAGGAGAGCGTGCGCCGCACGATCAACCGCAACACGCACCACCACATCCTCGTGTGCAACGAGGACATCGACCACGTGATCGGCTGCATCGACAGCAAGGACATCCTGCACCGGCTGCTCGACGGAAAGTCGATCTCGGTTTCCGAACAGGGCCTCATCAAGCCCGTGCAGTTCGTGCCCGACACGCTCACGCTCTCGGAAATCCTCGAAGTGTTCCAGCGCTCGCGCGAAGACTTCGCCGTGGTGATCAACGAGTACGCACTCGTGGTAGGCGTGCTCACGCTCGAAGACGTCATGAGCACCGTCATGGGCGACCTTGTTCTGACGCCTGAGGAATCGCAGATCGTCGAGCGCGACGACAACAGCTGGTTGGTCGACGGCGCCACGCCCACGGTCGATCTCGTCTCGTGGCTTGAGCTCGATGAACTCCCCGATTCGCAGAACTACGAAACCGTCGCGGGCTTCATGATGTACAAGCTGCGCAAGATCCCCAAGCGCACCGACCGCTTCGACTGGGGCGGCTACCGCTTTGAGGTGATCGACGTCGACTCCAACAAGGTCGACCAGGTGCTCGTCACGAAGCTCTCGCCGGGCAACGTCGGCACAAACGCCGCCGCCTCGGCCGCCAACGCCAAGCCCAAGACGCCCGCCAATCCGCAAGGCTAAAAGACAAAAAACTGTTTTCGGACAACCAAAAAAAGCCCGCAGAGACTGAACTGTCCCCAGAAAGCGAGACACTTTCTGGGGACAGTTCAGACATTCATCATCTCTGCGGGCGTTTTGCTTGATCGAGCCTTGCCGGGTTTTAAGGCCCGGCGGCGCTCAATTAGGAGGCCGACGACGCGGACTTGGTTCTTGCCCGGATCGTGGTCTTCGCAGCAGTCGCGGTCTTGGCCTTGGTGCCGGTGCTCGCACGATGCGTGGCGCTCGTCTTGCGTGCGGGCGCTTCGCCCTCGGAGGCAGGCGCTTCGGCGGCGCGCGGCTGGAATTCAAAGCCGATCTTGCCCGTCTTCTTGTCGAGCACGAGGAAGGCCTTGAACTTGCGGTGGTTGCGGTTCGACACAAAGCCCTGGAGCAGATCCGAGCGGCCCTCGGTGAGGATCTTTTCGAGCTGCGCGCGGTCCACGGGCTGTTGCAGGATGATGCGCCCGCAGCGGAAGTCGCAGGTGCGCGTTCCGGCCGAGTGCTCGCAGAAGTAGCTCGTCGGGCCCTCGAGGATACGGCCGCCGCACTTGGGGCAGACGCCCACGGCGGGGTACTGGCTGATGTCGACCTCGTCGGCCGCAGCGTTGCCGTCGCCGAAGGCAAACTCAAGCTTGTACTCGTCGTTGAGCTTCAAAACGGCTGCAAAGGGGCGTCCCATCTTGCTGAAGAACCCGCTCAAGGGTCCGATTCTGCCGTTGCGCAGAAGCTCCTCGACCTCGGCGATTTCGAAGGTGCGGCCGGCCGGGTGCTTCGGGAGGCTGAAGTCGCAGCCTTCGCGCGTGCAGGCGTAGCGGCGGTAGTTTTCCACCACCTCGCCGCCGCACTTGGGGCAACGGGTCTTCAAGTGCGCCGGATTTTCAATCGGAACCGTGCTGCCTTCGTAGGTCTTGGCGGCGTCGACAATGCGCGTGGTCATGTCGCGAATTTCGTGCATGAAATCTTCGCGCGTGAGCTTGCCCTTTTCGATCTGACTGAGCTTGTACTCCCATTCGCCGGTAAGCGCCGGGTCGGAGAGCGCGCCGATGCCAAGGCCCGAGATGAGCGCAAAAAGCTGCTTGGCCTTGGCCGTGGGGCGCAGTTCCCGGCCTTCGCGCATCATGTAGCGCTGCTCGATCAGGTTTTCGATGATGGCCGCGCGCGTGGCGGGCGTCCCCAATCCCTTGTCCTGCATGGCGTCGCGAAGCTCTTCGTCGGAGACGAGCTTGCCGGCGCCTTCCATGGCCGAAAGGAGCGTCGCTTCGGTGTAGCGCACCGGGGGCTTGGTCTGCAGCTTGTTGGCCGCGATTTCGGTCACGTCGGCCGTCTTGTCCCCGCCCAAGGGCACGAGCGTATCGTCGCCCGCGGCATCGGCCGAGCGGCCGTAGAGCTCAAGCCACCCCGGAACCACGAGCACCTTGCCCTCGGTCTTGAAATGATCTTCGCCGATGCGCGAGATGCGCGTGGTGACGTCGTACTGCGCGGGCGGATAAAAGACCGCCATGAAGCGCTTGACGACAAGGTCGTAGACCTTGTGCTCGGCCTCGGAGAGCTCGGTCTTCAAGGGCTGCAGCGTCGGGATGATGGCAAAGTGGTCGCTGATCTTGGAGTTGTCGAAGATGCGGCGGTTGGGCTTGATCCAGCCTCCGGCGAGAATCTTGTCGGCTGCGACCGCGTAGGCGATCGAGCCCTTCAACATTTCCAGCGTCTGCGCGACGGTCGCCGGGTAGTCCTCGGGCAGCGCGCGCGAGTCGGTACGCGGATAGGTGAGCACCTTGTGCTTTTCGTAGAGCGCCTGCGCAATCGCAAGCGTCGTCTTGGCCGAGAAGCCGAACTTGTTGTTGGCTTCGCGCTGCAGGCTCGTGAGGTCAAA
>USAL01000009.1 GCA_900552545.1 uncultured Sutterella sp.
GAACGCTGATCCTTTGCACGCGTCCTGTAGAGAAAAGCCCGGTCCGCCTTCGGTCCGGGCTTTCTTGGCGCGGGGCGCGGCACTTTCTTTGTGCGCACGAAACCCCGCTGGGACGCCCGACCGTCGTCGGGCGTCCCTTTGTCTGGAACCCCGGGAGCTTCAAGCCATCAGGCCTCAGTCCCGGGGGAAAAGCGCCATGTTGGGCCGCACAAACTAATCGCGGAAACTCACGCTCAGCCTTGCGGGGTGCTTGGCCGTGTACCAGCCCTTGGTCTCAAGCTCCTTGCTCCAGCGGTCGGTGACGGCCTCTTCCGGATTTCCCGCCTTGGGAACCGCAAAGCGCGTCTGCGACTCGACATCCTGCTTCGTGCGCCTGAGCGTGAGGCTCGGCTCCCGATCAAGCCCCTCAATCATCGCCGAGAAGTCGATGACCGGGAAGGCGTTGATGTCGATGTCGCCCGCGTGCATGCCCGCCGCATCGGGGGCCTTGAGGTACTTCGCGAGGCTCTGGGCGTTGCCGATCAGGGCCGCGCGCCCGCTGTCGGCACTGAGAATCAGGGACGTGGTGTCGGCGTTGCGTCCGGTGAACACGTAAAGGCTCTCGGCCGCACTGATGTTGCCCGAAACCGCACCGCTGGCATTGAAGATCATGGCCGTCTTCTCAGAGCGCCCGTGGCCGAGGTCAATGCTTCCGACGCTTGAGCCCGTACGCAAAACGCTCACCGTCGTCTCGGCATGAAGGTCGGACACCGAAATCGAGCCCTCCTTTGTCATCAGACCGATCGATTCGGCCGAAAGCGCCTGCGCCGCAATGCCCCCGCCCGCGGCGTCGTCGTAGGGCGCGGTGCTCATGACGAGCTTGCCGCCCGCCGCAATGCCTTGCGCCGCAATCGAGCTGCCGTAGATCTGCACGTCGCCCGAAACCGCGAGATCGTTGCCGATCGTCACGCCGGAATCCGTCGCGTTGATCGACACCGAGCCGTTGACGCGGCCGCCGTCGGCCTCGTTGATCCTGAGACCCGTCGAGATGTAGGCCAGGCCAAGCGAAAGCGCTCCGCCGGTCTGAATGTCGGCCGAAGCAATCGAGTTGCCCGTTTCGCCCAAACCGTTGTCGACGGCGCCGAGAAGCACGTCTTCGCCGGCAGTCACCGTGAGGTGCTCGGCCGTAAGGCCCATATCGGCGGCAATGTTCTGCTGCCTGATGCTGCCGGCGGCCGCAAGCGTCATCTCCTTGGTGGCCACGTTGGAAGAATCGTCGACGCCGCCCAGACGCACGCTGTCGGTCATCAGGATGTCGCCGCGCTCGGCCGTCACGGAAAGTTCCTCAAAGGCGTCAAGCCACGACTCGCCCGTAAGCGTCACGCTCTCGCCTGCGGAAATGACGAGCGACTCCTCGGCATAGGCGTTTGCTCCGCCCGTAAACGCGATGTTGCCTTCGGCGCTTTCGATGCGCACGGAGCCCGCGCTTGAGCCAAGCTGCGCATCGGCTGCAAAGCTCACACCCTCAACGCCCGCAACCGCGATGGCGCCCTTCGTCTGCAGCTGCGCATGTTCTCCGAACGCAACCGATCCCGATGCCTGCAGGTTCACATCATGGGGCGCATCGTCGTCGGGGTCCGCCTCGGTGGCGATGTTGGCGTTGTCGCCGAATCGAACATCGTTGCCGGAGACAATCTGCACGGATCCCTGCGTCTGCATCGAAGCGTTGTCGGCAAAGGCGATGTCGCCCGCGGTCGTCTCAAAGCGAACCAATTTGTCCGCGGCATCACCAAGAGAGACATCAAGGACGGTGAAGTCGCCGTCAACCCGGATGTCTCGGGCAGCTTCAATCTCAAAGGCGTTGCTCGTGATCACGAAAGCCGCGTCGCCGAGATGAACGCTGCCCTCCTTGGTCTTGAGCTTGGCCTCATAGCCTTCAATGAGCGCAAGCGCCCCGATCTCGATGTCGCCTTTGCCTGCATTAATGCTCACAAGCGAATCCGAGGATTCCGGCGTACTGAGAATGGTGCTCTCTGCGCCCAACGTGACGCCTTCGGCTGCCGAAATGCTCGTGCTTGCTCCGGAGAAGATCGTCGCGTCGTTGCCGAGAAGGACGTTGCCAGAGAGCGAATCAATCGAAATATTGCCTTCTTCGGCATTCTCAATCGTCCCGAACACGGCGCGATTGCCGTAGATCACATCATCTTGAGCCGTCACGCGAATGCCTTGAACCGAAGTTCTCGTCACGGAATCGTCGCCGAACGTCACGCCGCCCCTCTCGGCGGTCAGGACAAGTTCGGTGGTGTGAAACTGCGCCTTGACGCCGAACACGATGTCGTTGCCGGCCGTCACCGACGTGTGGTAGTCGCCTTCCGAAAAGAAGGTTTCGACCGTTTGGTTGTCGCCCACCGTGACGTTGTTTCCGGCATTGACGACAAAGCCCAGACCATGAACGTCGAAGTCCTCGTTGAAAACGACATTCCGACCAGCTTCAAATTCAATTTGATTGTTGCTGCTCGTGAGCTTTGCCTCGCTGCCGATCACGATGTCGCCCTTCTGAGCCGAAAAGAGCGTCTTTTGTGCATTGGATTCAACGGTAAGCTCGTTGCCCATGTAGATCGACCCGCCGGCACTGGCAATCGTCACGCCGTCGGTGGCGCCCGTGAGGGTCGCCTTGTCGCCGAAGGTGATGTCGCCTGCGGCCTCAACCGCAAGCGCATCGGCCAGCCCCGTCGCCGACTCGCCGATTTCAAACGCCTCGCCGGCCGCAAGACGGATGCCGCCGTATTTCCCGGCCTCAAGTCCGCTTTGCGTTCCGGCCTTGACGACGGCCCCATTGCCGATGGAAAGGCTTCCCTGCTCGGTCAGAAGCACGGTGTCGGTTTGCGAGACAACCGTCAGGTTGTTGCGAATCGACATGCCCTTGCCGCCGTAAACCGTGACGCTTCCGTTCTTTGCAGCAATCTCAAGCGCATCATCAGTTACCGACAGGACGCCGTGAGCGCCGATCGTGATGCTGCCTGCCGTCGGATCGTCCGATGCGCCCTTTTGCGCGTCAACGCTAAGTCTTCCGCCCAACGTGAGATCAGCGTCGCCGATGACCTCGACTTGTCCGGCCCGGGCAATGAAGGCCGCACCGCTTCCCACAGCAAAGCCTTCCCTGCCGCCCGTGACGGAGACGTTGTCGCCCTCAAGGAGAAAGTTTTCTCCGGCGCTCAGGCTGGTGACTGCATCGACGCGAACATCGCCGCCCGTTGCCGTAATGGACGAACCGTCGGCAAAGTCAACGCGATCGGCAAGCACCTGCGCATCGCCTGCAGTGGCTGTCACCGTGGTGGCTTTTTGTGTACCCATCACAAGACTGCCGCTTGTTTCAAGCGTCACACTTGTGCCGGAGAAGGTGCCGGGATCTGCTCCGTTGTTGACGACTCCGGTCAGGTTGAGTTCGTTTTCGCTTGAACCTTCCCTCACCGTCCCCGCTCGCAGCACGAGCGCGCCGCCGTTGGAAAGCGTTGCTTCGGCAAGGTTGTTTCCGCCGGCAGCCGAAAGCGTGAGCGACCCGTTTGCAGTCGCCGCAATTCCCTTGCCAACGATCGAACCTCCGGCCTGGACCGCAAGATCGCCGTCCGAGGCCGTCACGGTCTGCTTTTCATTGAAGACGACGTCGCGGCCGGCTTCAATGGCGATGCGGCTGCCTGCAAGCGTCTGCATGCCGGACAAATCCACCGCACCTTCAGCAGAAGAAAGGTTCACTGCCGCTCCCGTTGTCGAGAGCTTCGCACCCGCAAGACCAATGTCACCCTTGGACGAAACATCCAACTTATCGGCTGCCGTGATGGACGCACCGTCCGCAGCAACGGCTCCTGTCTCAGCCGTCAGAGCAACAGATGCTCCCGAGAGCGCTGCGCCCTGTGCCGTAAGATCAGCGCCTGCCGTAAGCGTCAGTGCCTCTTCGGCACTCAACTGTGCCGCATCAAGACCAACGCTTTCCTGCGCCGAAACCTCAAGCCCCTTGGATGCCGTGATGGACGCACTGCCCGCGACAACGGCTCCTGTCTCGGCCTTCAGCGCAACGGCTGTTCCCGAGAGCTCTGCACCCTGCGCCGCAAGATCAGAGCCTGCCGTAAGCGACAAATCGGCTGCGGAATCCAGAGACGTCTGATCATTGATCTTGATCGCCCCCTGACTCTGAAGCTCAATGCCGCCGGTACCGGCAGACATATTGTCCTCAACGACAAGGCTGCCCTGGGTGTGTACGCCCACGCCCTCGCTAGCATTGATCGCCTGTGCAAGCGTGAAGTCCTGACCGCCCGCAACGTCAAGGTAAAGTCCCTGAATGTCACCCTTGGTCAACGTCAGGCTCTCAACCCCCGAAAGCCGCAAGGCCGTCTCGCTCGTACCGATCGAACCGTCCTCGCCAACGGAAATCGTGAGGCTCTCGGCCGAAATCACCCCCTGCGCCAGCGCTCCGTCTGCTTCGGCCATCTCAACACCGACATCGGCCGAAAGCACCATCTCAGCATTACTTGCGGCAGACAACACGCGCATGACGCCATCGGTCTCGGTCACGTACACGCCCTGCTGCGCGGTAAGCGCAAGCCACCCATCAGCGCCCGTCACATTGACCTGAAGAGCCCGCTCGGCCGAGCCGAGTCCGCCCGCGCCGCCGCGAAGCGTCACGGTGCCGCCCGAAAGAATCGAATCATTTGCTGCGGCAAGGATGCCCTTTTGGCTCGTCAACCGCAGGGCGCCCTGCGTCGTCACCACGCCGACGGGAATCGCCTCGTCGCTTGCCACAAAGACATTGCCCGGCGCCTGCGCGTCAATGCGCGCATCCTCGCCGGAGAGCTTGATGCTGATCGGACGCTTGAGCGTTACGGTCACGGTCTTGTTGTCGGCATCCCAGACGACGTCGCTCACATCGGCTCGCGAGAGCATCTTGTAGGCCTCAAGCCCCTTTGACTTCGAGATGTCAAGATCGTCGAAGCTGTAGGTCGTCTGATCCACTTCGTTGCCGATGTTTCCGGCATTGTTCACGTCGATGTCGACGCGGGCCGCCTCGATGTTGGCTTCGCCCGCCTGAGGCGATGCGCCCGGATCCGGGTTCACGATGGCCTCGGAGACGGCATAAAGAAGCTCGTCCTTGGTCCAGCCGTAGTCGTCTTCCGCGGCAATGGTCTTTGCCAGGGCGCTGTCGGCGTCGGCCTTTTCGGCGCTGATCGCCGCCTCAAGGCTCGCGGTCTCGCCAAAGCGCTCCCTGAGGTTTGCAAAATCAGCCTTCTGCTCGTCCTCAAGCTTCGCCTGATCGTCGGCCGAAAGTTTCCGGTAGGCGTCGTAGCGGTTGTAGTCGGCCGTCACAATGTCGGTCTGCGCCTGGACGTCGGCCTCCCAGCGCTCCTTGCCGTTGTCGGCGCCGCCTTCGCCAAGGATGCCCGCATCAATCCAGCTCTGGATGCGCTCCTCGGCATTGCGCTCGTCAAGATCCTCCCGAGCAATGGCATCCGAAAGATTGCCGTCATCCACGACAATGGAAACCAAGTCCTTCGCCTGCACCTTGCCGATGCCGAGATCTCCGACGGCGTGAATTTCAACATCGTCGGCGGCAACGGCGTCAAATCTCTGGGAGCCGTCCTCGGAGGCAAGCTGCGTGAGCTTGTTGAAGACAAGCGAGCCCTCGGCGCTCTCAAAGCGCATGTCGCGAGCGCTCACGACATCGGCCGTCATTGCGCCGCGCACGATCATGTCAATCGTACTGTTGGCACTGAGGTTTGCCGCGTTCACCGACGCCCCCTGTGCGAGAGCCGACGCATCAAGATGCATGTCGCCTCCGGCCTTGGCGCTGAGCTTGACCGTTCCCGTGGAGCCCGCCAGGCGCACCGCCGACATTTCGTCGCCGATTGAGCCGCCCGCCGTGAGGCTGACGCTCTGCGCGCCGTGAATCGCTGCGGCATTGTTGGCGCTGAAAATGTCGCCTCCGGAAGTGAGCGTCACGCTGCCGCCAACGGCCGTCAGGCTGCCCGAAAGTCCGATGTCGGCTTCGGACTGCACGTTGATCGTATTCGTCCCCGTCAGGAAGCCGACGGCAACATCCTGGTCGGCCTTGACCATATAGGTGCGGATTTTCGTCGCCGTATCGTGCTTTTCACCGTACAGGTGGTGCGTCCCCGAGAAGTGCGTCCAGTTCGTGTACGTGGTCCAGGTGTCGTACTTCCATTCTCCGGTGGTCTCAGCCGTGGTATCGGTTTGTCCGACGAAAATGCTCCCGGATGTCTGGTCCGGACGCATTCCGATCGTAGCTCCCGATCCGAGACTCGCGTCGGCGACCTCCGTTACGTGATCGGCCGTCCACTTTGACGGATCGCCCCAGTCGAAAAGCCCCCAAACGGTAAAGTTCTGGGTTTTGTCGATTGTCGAAACTGTGCCGGTATGCGTTCCCGTCGACCATAGGTAGACCTGATCGGCCAACGGCTTATAGCTGGCGATGCTCGCGTCATTGGCGGCCGTCGTTCCATCGCTGTACTGCCAGCTGCTGACGATGTCCGTGCCCGAGCCGCTGTTGCTCCAGCGCGTCACGAGCGCGTCGACCGTCTTGTCGCCGAGCGTTTGGCCTGCATAGGACGTGTCAGTGATTTCGATCACGCCGTGGGTGTTGCCCGTGTTGATGTTTCCGAGCAGCACGCTCGCTGCGCCCGCATCAATGGAAACGTCGACCGAGCCCGCCGCGGCGTAGAGCTTGCCGCCGCCCGTGCTCGCGATGCGTCCGGTGATGTAGATGTGGCCGCCCGTGGGCGTGATGTCGTCGACGATGATGCGGTCGTTGACCGGGTCGTACCAGGCCGCAACGCGCTTGGCGTAGGTCCCCGCAGCCGTCTGATACGTTCCTTCCTCGCTGATGAGGTAGGCCGCAGTCGTCGGATCAATCGTGGTCGGCGCACCGGCAGCAAGCCATTGGCTGCGGATCGCCGCGATACTGCCTTGCGCCGCTTCGTCGTCAAGATCCACGCTCCAGACGGCGTAGCCGCTTTGAACCAGACCGTTGAGATTGACGTTGTCGGCATTGAGGTAAATGTCGCCGCCCGCCGTCATGACGCCGCCGGCATTCTTGAGAGCATCCGACGTATAGGAGCCGGTGGCGTTCGCATTGGTTTTTTCGACTTCGTCGGCGTAGAGCGATTCAACATCGCCGCCAACGTTGTATAGGCCGCTCGTGTGCGACTGCATGACGCTGCCCTCGGCTTCAAGCGTGAGGTCGGTTGCCGCGGCCACACGCTCGGCAAGAATCGCAATGTCGCCTGCAGCCTTCACCGTAAGCGAGCCCGCGTCGTTGGCCACGACCCCGTCCATGACGATCGAGTTGTCGGGCTTGATGCTTTGCGTCTTGCCGTCGGCCTTGACGGTTATCAAGCCGCCGAAGTCGGAGGTGATGCCGATGGTCGGATCGGGAGCATCCGCCTGGCTTGACACCGTGCCCTCAAAGCCTGCGAGCGAACCGACAAGGCCCGAGTTGAGTCTGAGGTTGCCGCCCTTGTCGAGAATGCGCACGTTCTCGACCTTGAGCGCCAGATTGGAGGTGCTTTCAATGTCGATGCATTGGGCCGCATTGGCCTTGATCGTGCCCTTGCCCTTGACCGAGTCCGTCGAAAGGCTGATGTCGCCGCCCGAGACGACGATGTCGGAAACGGACGCAAATCCCCTGTTGTCGCTTGCAACAAGCTGGACGCCGCCGTTGGCGTCAACGCTTGCGTAGCCCGACTCAACCATCTTGTTGAGAAGCATCCGGGCCTCGGCCTTGTAGGCAACGAGCGCGGCGCGCGATTCGCCATCCCCGGCGTCGCCGTAGGAGGCGATGAGCTTCTGCAACGCCTGGTAGCGCTCCCAGTAGAGGTTGGCGACGTCCTCGGTGCCGACCTCGATGTGCCCTTGAACGCCTTCGGCATTGATGACGGGCTCCTTGACGGCGCCGTCAATCTCGAGGCGATCGTCGGTGTTGACCACGCCCGAGATCTCGACCTTGGCGTAGGTCTGGGTGCCCGCGATAAGCGAACCGTCGACCGTGATCGAATCAATCGGATTGAAGTTGTCGGGATTGCTGCTGCCCGCGCCGCTTGAGGCGATCTTGACATTGCCCGCGTCGCTTGCAGCGGTAATCACCCAGTATCGGGTCGTCTCGTTGATCGACCAGTCGCCCACGTCGGCCGCCGCCTCGATATTGCGCACGGCCGTGACGCTTCCAGCCGCCGTCAGGCTGTCGGTGACGTCAAAGCTCGAATGCAGCGCACTGTCGGCTCCGCCGAGCGAGTGCGCGTAGGCGTGCGTGTAGCCGGTGTAGTCGAATTCGGCATGGCTGCCCAGAGCGTCGCGCCCGGCGCCGATCAGGACGTCGCCTGCGCCCGAGACGCTGCTGCCGGCAGCCAGCGTCACCGAATTGGCGTGCGTGATGCTGTTGGTGGACTTCGCACCGGCGCCGCCCACGGCCGCGCCCTGCAGATCGCCGATCGCCTCATAGCGGCGCTTTTCCGAAGACGAGGCCGTAATCGAGAGCTTTTGGGCATCGTCGGCGTTTTGAATCCGCGCGCCTGCGGCAACGTCAACGCTGTTTTTGATCGTTTCCGTATTGTTGTTGTAGGCGGTCACGCCCGCGGCCGCACCCGCCGTGCGGCCGCGCACCCGCAGGGTATTGTCTTCGTCAGTGTAGGCCGAAAGCGCCAGTTCGCCGCCCGAAGAAAGCTGCGCATCCTTGGCCACATTCACCCTGGAAGTTCTATCAATCGAACTTTCCGAGCGCCCCTCGGCGCCGGAAACGGCGCCGTAGACGGCCGCATCGACCGCATAGCCGTCCTCCTTGACGGAATTGATGTCGATGTCGGTGCGCGAGCCTGCCGTGAGGCCGCCGTCGGCCGAAATCGTGCCGGCAAGGGTCAGCGTGCTCGCGCCCTTCATCGTGTTCTGCAGCAGGACGCTCGAGCCGCCGACTGCGACGCCCTTGGTGTTTTGTGCTTCAAAGCGAAGCGTATGACCGGAGCTTGAGGCAATGGCCGCACCCTCGCTCGTCTTCCAGAAGCCCGAGACGTTGACGGTCGTGTTCGAGCCGTCGACGTGGCTCACCTCAGCGGCCTTTTCCGAGGCTTCAATGACGGTGCCGCCCGCGCTGTAGGCCTTGAGCACGGCGGATTCACGGTTGGCGGCGCTCAGTTCGAGCGACTTGAGGGCGGTGTTCTCCTTGCCCTTGACGTCGGCCGAGACCTGCGCCTCGTGATTGACTTCAGCACGGCTGTTGCCGCCGGCGACCACGCCGCCCGTTCCCAGATCGGAGACGGTTTCGTAGACCGCATAGCCCTGCGCATCAAGGCGCAGCGCGGTTTCGCTTCCGTAGTCGTTGTCCGCAATCGAGAGCGTCGTTTTTGCCGTGTTGTGCACGACGGCGTCGTTGGTCGTTCCGCCGCCGATCACGGCGGCGCCGTAGCTTTCTACGCTTGTCTGAAGCTTCATGGCATCGGCGTCGGGATCGGCATCCGTGCCGAGGCGCCCCGAGGCCGCATCGATTTCCACGCTTTTTGCCGCAAGCGTCGATTTCTTTACCGTCACGTTCGTTGCGCCGCTTTCCTCAACCTCGGCAGTCAAAACGCCGACGTTTATCGCGGAGGCGTAGCCCTGATAGGCCTTGGCGAGAAGCTGCGGCCGATTGTTGGCTTCAATCACGAAGGACTCGCCCATGACGCTCGAACCGCTCACCGAGACCTCAGCGCCGCCCGAATCCTTGATCGAGCCGCGCGAGGCCTGACCGTTGACGGCGCCCCCGACGCCCGAGCGGGCATGCACCGTGCGCTTGATGCCGCGCAAAGCTTCGACGGCCGTGTTGCCGGCAAGCGTTGCTTTGTCGACGTCGACACGAAGACTTGTCGCATCGCGCAGGTCGGCAATCGTGCCGCCTCCGCCCACGATCGCGACATTAAGCCCGAACGTAAAGGCCTCGATCTCCGAGTCGTCGCGCGCGGCAACCGCAAGCGTCTTGCCCGCGGTTTGGCTTGTAAACGTGCTGTCGGCAACGCGCACCGCCGCGCCGCCCGTCGCCTCCACATCCGTGTAGACGGCCATGCCGCTGGCAAGCGCGACGGCCGCCTGATAGGTCTCTACCGAGGTCTTGCCCGCAATCCGCGCGCCGATCCGTCCTCCTTCGCGCGCGACAATCTTGCTCTTGGAAATGTCGAGAGCGACATTGCGGTTTTGCCGCAGCGTCGCCACCGAAGCGGCAAGAACCGCGCCGCCTGCTTCGCCCGAGCCCACGGTCACGTCGACCCCGGCGCCGTCGGCTGCGTCTTCACGCGCTTCGACGGAGACCGTACCGGCTTCAATTGTCGAGCCGGTCACCGACACGTGCGTTGCGCCCGCAGGGGCGTCGGCCGTCGCGCTCTGGGCGGCGGCCTGCATCATCGTCTTTTTCTCGTCATCGGTGAGAACGCCGTTCGTCTGTCCGAGCGCCGAAGCAAAGATTCCCGGATCGCTCGTGCTGCCCGAGCCCGCATAGGTTGAGAGATACTCGTCGATCTGCTTCTGCGTCGCGCCCAAAGACGTCTGCTCGCTTGCAAACGGATCGCCGTCGGCGCCGATCAAGGTCGAGACGACGTTGGCCCCGAGTGCGCCAAGGCCCGCGCTTGCAAAGACGTTGGTGGCGTCGACGAAGCGGTTCTGCTCGGCGGCAACCGTGACGCTGCCGCCCGCAAGGCGCGAGTCGGCGACCGTCGTCAGGGCCGAGCCGTAGAGGCGGTTGACCATCACGGCGGCTCCGCCGCCCACAATCGCGCCTGCGGCCGTCACGTCGACAAGCTTCATCGTGTCGCTGCCGAGGCTGCGAACGGAAACGGCGGCCTCTCGTCCTTCCTTGGAGCCGATTTTGGCGCCGTTAATCTCAGTCCGTGCCGCCCCTTCGACGGTGTTGACCAGCACCGTCGCCGAAACCGCGGCGTACTGCGATCCCGAGGCATTGACGGCGATGCCACTATTTTCCGTGCGCCTGCGCGCCTCGATCTCGGCCTTCTCGGAAACATCGGCCGAAAGCTTGCCGACGGAGACCCCAACGTCGTTGTCGCCGTAGTTGACGTTGACGTTGACCGCGCCCGCTGCGGCGCCGGACCCCGCGCCGCTCACGCCCAGGGCGTTGTAGCGGCCGAGATAGTCGCCCGCAATCGCAAGGCTTTGCGCGCTGATCGTGGTTGCGTTCGTGCGCGCGACATCAACCGAGACGTCGGAGAGCTCGCGCGTGACGTTGGCAAGCACCACGCCTGCGCCCGTACCCGCTCCTGCGCCGATGAGCGCAAGCGAGGAAACGCCCTCCTTGCCCTCGGCCTTGATTGAAACGTCGCCTTCGGACGCAAGACTGCCGCCGTCAAGAGCGGCGCTCACTGCGCGCTCGGTCGTCGCCACGTTGACGGCAATGGCACCCGCGCCCGTACCGGCGCCCGCCGCCGTGGTCGAAATGTTGTCCACATTGGCATAGTGCGCTGCAAAGATGTCGAGGGCGTCCTTGGCGTTGAGCGTGCTGCCGGTGACCTCGGTCTTGGTCGTGCCACCGAGATACGTGACGCTCACGGTGCCCGTGCCCGCTCCGGTGCCTGCTCCCGCTCCGTTGAGTACGAGCGACTTGAAGGTGGTCGTGCCGGTGGCCGACACGAGCATGCCCGAGACCGTACGCTGACCGCGGTCGGCTTCGAGCGTGCCGCTGATGGAGACGTCGTTGGCGACTTCGTCGTTGACGGCCGAATCGGCCACGGCGCCCGCCGTCGTGAGCTTATTCTCACTCTCACCCGTTTCGGTGAGCGTGCTGCCAGAGACTGCAGCCTCTGTCTTGCCGCTTGATTCATTGACGAGCACCGAGAGTCCCGCTGCGGCAGTCGACGCGCCCGCGGCCTGTCCCACATAGGCGCCGGTCACGTCGTCGCTCTGCGCATCCACAAGGAGCGCTCCGGAGACCGCCGCATGCACCTTGTCGACCTTGGCCGTCGTGTTGTCGTCAATGAGATTGACGCCCACCGATCCCGTCACAGCGGTGTTCTGGCTCGCCGCGCCGCCCACGGCAATCGTTTCGATGTCGTTGGCGGTCTTGGCCTTGACTTCAAGCGTCTGCGCAAAGAATTCCACAGGCTGCGCGCGATCGTCCGACAGCGTTGCCGTCGTGTTCGTGCTGATGCGGTTGACTGCAATGCCAAGGCCCACGCCCGCGTTGGCGCCGTAGGCGCCGGCGATGCCGAGATTGCCAATAGCCGCCTTTTCCTGAGCCTGCACGCTCAGCGCCTTCAAGGCGCCCGAGGCGGCCGTCACGTTCTTCAGCTCGGCCGAGACCGTGCGCTTGATTTCGTTGACGCCCGCGCCGCCCGTAAAGCCCACCGCGCCCCGGGAGACGCCGGCGGCGATCACAAGCGTCTTCACCTTGTCGGCGGCCTTCGCCTGCACCGAGACGTCCGTGCCCGACGCACCGTCAACGGTGAGATCCGAAACGTCGACCTGCGTGCCGGGACTCGCCTCACGGCCGGAAATGGAATAGGCAACAGCGCCCGAAACCCCCGCCGTCTGGCCGCCGTAGGCGACCGCCCCCGCAAGGCTCCAGAGCTCGCTTTCGTCATCGGCCGTGAAGTCGGCCTTGGTGAGTGCGTCAAGCTCAAGCTTTTGCGCCGCGCTGTGCGCGGTGTTCATCACCCGGTTGACCGACACGGAGCCGCCCAATGCAAAGCTTCCGGCAACGGTCGCATCGGCTGCGGCCGACCAGGCCGAGGCCTTGTTCATGCCGTGCACGTCAAGTGCGCCGGAGGTAAAGCCGCTTTCCTTTACCTCGGCCTTGGCGTCGTTGTTGGTGTTCATCACGACGACGGCTGCGCCTGCGGCCGACCCCGAGTCGCCCAGGGAGACGCCGACGTTGCCCGCCACGTTCACGGTCGTAGCGGCATTGCCCGCCTCGATGGCCGTGTTGTCGGCCGAAACGTCAAGCTTCTCGGCCGTCGACTCGGTCGTCTGATCGACGTTGCTCACGATGACTGAACCAGCTGCGGCAAAGTGCGTGTGATCTCCACCGCCGCTAGCCGCAACGCCGGTTGCCACGGCAACGCTCACGACGCCCGACTCCGCGCGCTGCGTGTAGTGCGATCCCTTGTCGCCCGACTGAGTTCCGTCGGCGGTATGTAGCGTCACGCCCTTTGCGTCGGTCTTGAACGTGTTGTCGATGTCGTTGACGACGATGCCCGCGCCCCCCGCGTTGTCTTCGGTACTGACGCCAAGCGACACGGCCACGGTGGTCTGCACCATGCCCTTGCCCGAGAGGAAGTCCGCGACGTGCGCGGCATCGTTCTTGTCCTGATTCTGCTCGGTCTGCAGATACACGTCCTTGTAGAAGGCGCTGTTGTCGAGCTCCCCCGAAGCGTCCGGGTACCAGTTGCGGTCGCTTACCGAATCAAAGTACTCGCGCTCCGAGCCGCTTGCGTCGCGTGCGACAACCTGCAAGAGGCCCGTATCCGAGAGCGCGGCATTCACGCTCTCAAGGCTTGCCGAGACGGTGTTCGTAAGCGCAGCGCTTGCCGCCGCCCCGGTAAACGCAAGCGAGGAGTCGCCCAACGCGACGTTGGCGCCCACGGCGGTCGTCACCTGCGTGAGGCTCGAAAGCGCCCTGACGTCGATCGTCTGCGCCGCGGCAAAGTTGGCTTTTGAGAGACTCGCCGTGATGGTGTTGTCGATGTCGGCCACGGCCACGAGGGCCCCGAAGGAGGCCGAGCGGCCTGATCCCGTCGGAGCCGTCGAAAGCCCGAAGCCCGTTCCGCCCGTGACCTGCGTCTCACCGCTCCAGGCGGCCTGATCCCATTCAAAGGACCCCGAGGCTCCCGCTTTCGCTTCCTGGAGGACGTCCGAGACGGTGTTCGTGACGGTGTTTTTCACGAGATTGGCGCTCACGCTGGCGTCAAAGCTGTACTGCGAGCTCGAACCCTGGCCCGAGCCCTTGGCAACCGCAGCCGAAAGCCCCTCGGCAATGGTCGTGCCGTCGCTCACGGCATAGACGTCGGCCCGCCTGACCCTGTCGGTGAGGACAAGGGCGCTCTGCCCGGAGGCAGACGACGACGAAGGTGCGCCAATTGAAAGCGAAACGCCCGAGGTTCCCGTATTGACGGCGATGGCTCCACCCGCGGCGGCCGTCTGCTCGACGGACGTGCCGCTCACAAAGGAAAGGCCCGCCGCGCCCGCCCAGGCGCCGACCCATTTGTCGGTGACGGCCTGGGCGGCCAAGTCGACCATATCGATCGTGAAGTTCGAGGCCGTTACCGAGAGTGCGTTGTCGCTATCGACGGCGTTGACGCCCACGCTTGCAGCAAGCCCGAGCTGAAAGCGCTGCGCCTGCTGTCCGGCAAGGGGATCGGGCGCCTGCGGATTGGCAAGATTGGCGCCGCCCTCGCCCACCGCGTCGGCCGGATTGTTCTGCGGATCGGCGCCGTTGCCGCCGTTGGCGTCAATCGCGTCGTTTTGCGTGCTGTTCTGCTTGAAGACGCTCTGAGCAGCGCTGCGAAGGTCGCCGCCTAAGGAGGTGCCGTAGCTCTCAATGTCCGTCAGAAGGCTGTTGAACTTCGCGTCAATTCCGTCGCCCGCCCATTTGAGGCCGTCCTTGGCGGCGGTGTACCAGCCGTGAAGCTTGTTGAAGACCTTGTTGTGCTCGGCCGGGTTGTAGGGCTCGTCGCCGCCCTGACTCGTCGAGGACACGGCGCCCGCCACGCCGATGGCGTTCATGTTGAGATCGGCGTTGGCCGTGATGGAAACGGTTCCGGAAATGGGCTTGAACTCTTTGTTCGTGTCGATTGTCGGTTTCGAGCTGAGGATCGCGCTGAGAACCGACTCGATGGTCGTGCCCGTGATCGGGTGCGTCGTCTCGTCCTCGGTCGTGCCCGCTGTCCTACCCGTCGTTGCAGCGTCGCTGCCGGAGGTGCCGCCCTCTGCCGAGCCGCCCTCGCCGGATTCACCCGAGCCCGAAGGCGTCTCTTCGGGCGCGATTAAGCCGATTGCCGTGAGGCTTCCCGACAACGCATAAAGGCTCGCGTCGCCCTCGGCAAGCACGTCGTTGTCGGCAATCGACAAGTCGTTGTCAATGGTTCCAAGATTGAGCGCAATGCCCGCGCCCACGTTGTTGGAAGCCGTCTCGCCCGTGCCCACGGCCGCGTCGCCCGTAATCGTCTGCACGCTGTCCTCGCGGGCGGCGTTAAGCGCCACGCCCGCCGCGCGGATCGCGACCTCATCGTCGACCTGCAGGCTGTTGGATAGCGCGAGATCGGTGATCGCGGCATTGGCTTCGATCGAGGCCGAGCCCTTGGAGACGTCGGCGCTCGCGCCGATCGTCAGAACATTCGACTCGTCGGCTGCCGTGACGCTTGCAAGCGCCCCGGCCTTGATGTCGACGCCCTCGCGCAGGATCACCGCGTTGTCCGAATCCACCGCGTGCCACAAAAGCGCCGCGCCCACGGGGTTGGCGTCGCTCGTCACCGGGGCGGGGATGCTCAGTATCGAGTTCAGTGAGCTCAGATTGCCGCCCAGAAGAACCGTGTCGTTGCGCGAAGCGCCGGTAATCGACACCGACCCGACGTCGCCCGTGCCGCCCGCGGTGATGCTCGCTCCCTTGCCGATGGTGAGAAGCGAGCTCGTCTTTTGCATGTTCACGCCCACGGAAAGTGCGGCGGTCCAGGCGCCGCTTGAGCCCGTGCCGGTTGCGTTCACATAGCTTGTGGCGTAGTTGCTCGCCTTGATGAAGTCAAGCGATGCGTCCAAAAAGCTCTTGAGGTCGCCCGCAAGGCCCCCGAGCTCGCCGAGTTCCCCCAGGGCCTCGCCCAATACCGTCCCGACGTTGGCCATGGCCTTCGTGAGGGCTTCGACGCCTTCGTACGCGTTCCAGACGCGCTTTAATTCCTCGGTCGCCGCATCGACCTTTTCCCACTGCAGCGCAAAGGCGTTGTCCTTCTTCGAGTAGGCCTTGAGGCTGTCGATCTTCTTGATGAGCTCGTCGACCAGCACGTCGACGCGCGTGTAGAGAATCTGCGCGCGGTTGTCGATGACGACGGGGCCGTTCCCAACGGAGAGCTTTGCCCCGTCGCCGATCGCAAGGGTCGACTCGACGCTCGTATCCTTGTCGTCGCCCACGACGGCCACGAGAAGCGCAAGCGACCCCGTGCCCTTGGTCTGTCCCTGCTGCTGATCCCCGGCGCTGGCGCCGTTGGTCGAGGCGGTGACGACGTAGTGATGGTCGTCCTTGACCGAGGAGGAGGCAAGGGTGAGCTTTTCGGCTGCCGAGAGCTCGGCAGCGGGCGCAACCGCAAGGCTTGCGCTCTGCGTGCCGGTGATCACGCCTACGGCGCCGCCCAACTGGAAGTTGGGCGCCGTAAAGCTCTTGTCGATGCCGCCGCCCGCCTTACCCATGAGCGCGGAGACGAAGTTGCTCGAGGCCGCGGCAAGCAGCTTTTTGCTCTGGCGGATTTCATAGGTGGTGGCCGTCATGCGCTCGGTGAGCGTTTCGTTCTTCGCGCCGACCTCAAGCTCGTCGGCCCCCTTGAGGGCGGCGTTGACCGAGACCTTCGCGTCGGAGTCGTGCTGGGTGTAGTTGAAGGCAAGCGCCCCCATCGCCTCGCGCTCCGTGGTCGCTTCGGCCGAGGTGCGGATGTCGCTTGTGTGCTCGGCCTTGATGCGCTTCGTGCGCGGCTGCGGCTGCGCATCGCCCGACACGGCAGAGGTCGAGGCTCCCTCGGAAGCGGCCACATCGGCAGGCGCCGTGATGGCGACGTTTGCGCTCGAGGCGATCTCGACTTCGGAGTCGCCCTTCACAAGGCCTACCACGAGCGCGACGTGCGAGCTCTTGTCAAGCGCCGTGCTCGCGCTTGAAGCAAGATCAACGCGCAGCTTGTCGCTTGAGCGCACCTCGAGGCTCTTGCCCGCCGCGAGGGTGCCCGAGACCGTCACCTTGGCGCTGCTGTCGGCCAAGCCCACGACGACGCCCGCGGCTGGAATCTTGCCGTTGAGCGACGAAAGAAGGTCAAAGACCTTGAAGGTCGACGTGCTCGTGCCCACCTTGAGGTAGGTGTCGGCCGTGGCGCTGGTGGTAAGCGACCCCTGCGCCTGAAGCCTTGCATCCTTTTCGATGGCAACCTCGGCGCGCGTGGTGAGGTTTCCGAAGCCGAAGTCAAAGTTAAAGGGCGTGACCGAGCCGAGGATTTCAAATGCGCCGTCCTTGGCAAGCTCGATGACGCCGCTCTCGCCAAAGTAGTTCTGCGCCTCGGCCGCGACGTTGACGTTTCCTGCGGCCTCAACGGTTCCGGTCACCGTAACCTTGGCCGTAACGCTTGCGATGTTGTGGCTGCCGTTTTCCTTGAAGCTGCCCTCGCCCGCCTCAAGCTCCTTGTCGAGGTCGTAGGTCCCGGCGCCCGCAAGGGCCCGCACGTCGGCATTCTCACGGCTCGTGATGCTGCCCGCTACGGTGATCTCGGCGTTGACCGTGGGATTGATGGTCTGGCCCGAGCCGTCGCTGCGGGCAAGAAGCAGGATGTCGCCCGAGCCGTCGGAGGCTTCTTCAAGAACGAGGCCTCCATCGACCCCGGAGGCGGTCACGATCGTGCCGCTCTCGTCGGTGATGTTGACGAGCTTGGAAAAATCATCCCCGGCCGCGTGCACGTTGCTGATGCGCGCGTCCTTGCCAACATCGATTTTGGAAGCGGCAAGCACGATCCGGTTTCCCGCATTGATGCTGCCCTCGACGGTGATGACGCCCGCCGGGTTGATAGGAACCTCGCCCGTCTGCATCTTGTCAAGAAGCTTGGTGGTGACGTTGGGAAGCGTTCCCATCGACTCCGTCGTCCACTCCTTGAAGGCGTCCTGCGTGGTCACGACCGCCGTGAGGCTGCCCGCGTTGATGACGCCCGTTTTTCCCACCGTCATGCCCTGCGGGGTGACGAAAAAGAGGTTGCCGCCCACGGCGTTGCCGACGACGCTGTTGACGGTGCCGTTGACCTCGATGCCCGTTTCAACGAAGTTGAGAAGGTTGCCGGCCGACCCTGGGAGCTTGAGGTTGACGATGTGGTTTTGCGCGACCGCAAACTCGGCAAAGCGGTTGACGCCGATCTTGCCGTCGGCCACGATCTTCCCGGTCGTGATGTCGGCGACGTTGCCCGAGGTGGAAATCTTCGTGTGCGTCCAGCCGTTTGTCACGGTGACGGCCGCCTCAAGCCCTGGGCTTGCCGCGGCCAGAAGCGTGCCGAAAAGGGCGCAAAGAACGAGAGCCGAGACGCGCGAGCCCTTGCCGCGGTTGCGATGGGCTTCATCCGTGACGATGTGCTGACCACGAACTTGATTCCAGATGATCTTATAAATCTTGTTCATACGTCTTCATCCTTCTTCACCATCGGTGAAGCCCGAAGGCGGATGCGCCGTCAGCCTTTGGCTTTTGGCCGTTGGCCTCTCATCGGCGCATGTTTTTTCCGCAAAACCAAAATTTTTTCGTTGTCGCCCTGCCCGGCCGACTACCAGGTGACGACCAGCTGCAGGTCGGCTCGTGCCGAATTGACGTGAACGTCGTCGGCAAGACTGCGCTTTAACGGGAATGAGGCGGTAAAGGCGAGCCTTGCCCCATCAAAAAGCGGCCACTGCAGTCCGCAGCCCGCCGAGGCGAGGCTCTTTTCAAGACTCGTGCGGCTGCCCCAGAGGCGCCCGTAGTCGACAAAGCCGAAAAGCCACGTGCCTTCGCCCAGAATGGGGTAGCCCGCCTCAAGGCTCACCGTCAGCCCCTCTTCGGCGGCAATGAGGTCGTTGTCGTAGCCCCGCACGCCCGAGGCGTGCCCGAGATAGAAGTAGTCGGTCGAGTTGAGCGCGTCGCCGCCCAATGTCGCCTGCCAGCGGGCGTTGAATGAAACTGCGGCGCCGCCCGAAAATGCCTGCCGGGCGCTCAGGCTGCCGGTGAGAAGGCTGTAGCTGCCAGAGAGATCAAAGACGTTTTCCTCGACCCGGTGCCGCGACAGGGCAAGGGTGCCCGCGGCGTAGGCGCGATCGGAGAAAACCAGCGCATCGACGCCCGCGGTGTAGAGATCAATGTCGGTGTCCGAGATCGTCACGTCGCCGAACATCGACGAGCTCGAGCCCTGACGCCCCCATTCGCCCCAGAGCGTGAAGCGCGCGTTCTAACTCACGTAGACGGGGTGCTCAAGGCGCAGGCTTGCCAAATAGGAGTCGCCCGAGACGTCGTAGTCGGCCGAGGGGCCGTCGACGACCTCCACGTCGCCGAAACTGATCGAGGCCGAAAGCTTCGTGCCGTAGGCGTTCAAGGGCAGCGCATAGGCGGCCATGGCGCTCTTGCTGCCTTCGCTTGCAAGGCCCAGAATCGTGAAGCTGTCGCGCAGGCCCAGAACGCTGCGGTTGGTGATGCTTGCGCCCGCACGGGGCCTGCCGGTCGATTTGCTGCCGACGGTGTCGGCAAAGATGGATGCCGTCCAGCGCGGGGGCTCCGTGACGTCGATGCGGTAGGCCGTGCTCATCGGCTCGTCGCCAGCGCTGATGTCGATCTTGAGCGCGACGTCGTGGGTCATGTTGAAGCGCACGAGCGCATCGATCATGTCGCGGTAGTTGGCGACCTTGCCCTTTTCAAAGTCAAAGGCAGAGAGAATGAAATCTTCGTTCGTGCTGTCGTTGCCTGCAACCGAGGTTTTCGACGTGCGGCCTTCGATGAGGGTGATTTCAAGATGGCCGTTGCGGATGCGCTGGGGCTTGACCACGGCCTGACAGACGACGTAGCCGCGTGCGCGGTAGGCCTCGTTGACGGCGTTGAGAATGTCGGCGATTTCGTGAGCCTCAATCGTGCGGCCGATCCAGGGCGCCACGGTCCGGTTGAATTCGTCGTCGGTGAGAACCTGGCTCGGCGTATGCCCGATTGAGTTCACCGTCAGGCGAAAGCCTACGGCGGGCGGCTCGGCCTCCTGCTTTTGGGGAGTCGTCGGCTGCGCCTTGCGGCTTTCCATCTCCCGCAGCTCCTGCCGCAGGCGTCCGCGCTCGACGTCGTCCTGAAGCTGGCGCAGCTCGCGCGCGGGAAGATTCGTGGGAAGAACCTGAGCGGACAATTGCGGCGCCTGAAGGCCGCAGGCGGCCAGAACGAGCACTGCGCAAAACCCCGCACGTCGTGCAGTTGGTGCAGTTGGTGCAGTCGGCGCACTTCGGGTGTACGGCTTCTTCGGCATAAGCTCCCCCCCTTGACCGCGGGCAATCAGACCCATGGTCTTATCATACATCCCGCCGCCTCTGCCGCCCTCCCTCTTTCGACATTCTCCGACCGACGCTCCCCCCTCTTTGCCGACCTGCCGATTTGCGGCCTGCGGCAGGCCGCCGATCCCGTCGAAGCCCTCCGACAAAAAACGAGGACAAAATCGCAAGGCAACAAAAAACCGCGAGCTCTTGTCGAGCATCGCGGTCTTGCGTCGGCTGCCTTGCGTTTTTCGCGGGCAAAAAAATGGTGGCTAGGGACGGAATCGAACCGCCGACACGCGGATTTTCAGTCCGCTGCTCTACCAACTGAGCTACCTAGCCACGCGAGAGATCGGAACTATACCGACGTTTTTTCGTTTTGGCAAGTCCCTTTTTCTTTTTTCTTCTTTTCTTCATTTTTTCCGTCTCGCCCGCTTGCCTACAATTTGTCGGGCGTGCCGGGAACACTCCCCTTTTTGCACCCTTCACCCCTTTTTTGCAGTCCCTGTCGTCAACCCTTCTGCCGGCGCGAACATGGAATTTGTCGTCGTTGCGCTTTTCTGCGTCTTTCTGGCCGCGTGCGTTGCCGCCGGCCAATCGGTCTTTCTGGCCATGTGCGCCGGGCTTGTGCTCTTCGTGCTCTACGGACTGTGGCGGGGCTGCCGGGCGCGCGAGCTTGCCGCAAGCGCCTTTGCGGGCGTCAGGCTCGTCTGGCCCGTGATCCTGATCCTGATGCTCATCGGCATCATTTCGGCCGCCTGGCGCGCCTCGGGCACGATCGCCTGCATCGTCGCCTGGGCCGCGGGCATCGTGAGCCCCGAGTGGCTGCTCATTCTTGCCTTCTGGTGCAACGCGCTCATGTCCTTTCTCACGGGCACGTCGTTCGGCACCGTGAGCATCATGGGCGTGGTGTTCATGTCGATCGGCCATGCGGTCGGCGCCGACCCGGTGATCATGGCCGGAGCCATCGTCTCGGGCATCTACTTCGGCGACCGCTGCTCGCCGATGTCTTCGAGCGCCGTGTTCGTGGCGGCCGTCACCGGCACCTCGCTCTACGAGAACCTGGGCCGGATGCTTCTCACCGGCGCCGTCCCGTTTGCCGCGGCAAGCCTTGCGTAATTCTTCATCGGCATGTTCGACCATCCGCAGACGGTCGACACGAGCGCCGTGCGCGCGCTCATGGCAGGCGAATTCTCGCTTTCGGCCTGGTCGCTGCTGCCGGTGGCCGCGTTGGGGCTTCTTGCCTTTCGCCGCATCAAGCTGCCCATCGTCATGCTCGTGTCGATTGCCGCTGCGGCCGCAGTCGCCCTCGTGCACGAGGGCCTGACGGCCGAAGCCTTCCTTTCGGCGGTGCTTTCCGGCTACAGCGCCCGCGACGCGCAGCTAGCGGCAATGATGAACGGCGGCGGCGCGGCCTCGATGCTTGCCGTGTGCGGCATCGCCGCGGTCTCGGCCTCGTTTTCGGGCATCTTTCGCGTCACCGGGCTTCTGGCGCCCTTCAAGTGCCACGTCGCGGGGCTTGCCCGCGTCGCCTCCCCGATGGGCGCGATGATTGCGGCGGCCATCGGGGCCGCGATGCTTGCCTGCAACCAGCTTCTTGGCGTCATGCTCACGCGCGATCTCTGCGAGGATCTCTACGACCGCAAGCGACTTGCGATCGGGCTTGAGAACACGAGCATCGTGATCGCCGGGCTCGTGCCCTGGTCGATTGCGAGTTCCGTGCCGCTTGAGACGCTTGCGGCCCCCGCCTCGTGCCTTCTCTACGCCTTCTACGTGTGGCTTCTGCCGCTTTGGTCGCTTGCCGCACAGGCGCTTCCCGCCGGGCGCGCAAGAAGCGCCCTAGGCGTTTGAGGCGCCTCCAGGGCGGAAAAGACGCCTCATGAATCACTCCGCATTGCCCCCTTTTGGGCACGCTGTCGGCATTCGCGCAACCCTTAAGATTTTCAAAACCTTACATTTTTTATAATTCGCTTTTCACGCAACCTCCGTCCTCGCGGCCGGAGGCGGCATCGGCATGCGCGAAAGCCTGCTGCCGATTCGATGCGCGCCCCCGTTTTCGGGCGCCGTCGTCCCTTGTGCCGCCTCAAGCCCCGGGCGTTTTTCTCGTACCCCAAACGTCTTCCGTCATGCAGCTTCTTTGCCTAGGCCTCAATCACACGACCGCTCCGCTGTCGGTGCGCGAACGCGTCGCCTTCGGCGCCGAAGAGATCGAAAGCGCCATTGCAACCATCAAGGAGCGCCTGGCCGTTGCCGATCACGGCGGACTGACGGAGGCCATGATTCTCTCAACGTGCAACCGCACCGAGATCTATGCCGCGGTAAGCGACCCGGAAACCGCCGGCAATGAGCTGTGCCGTCTCATCGAGGAGATGAAGTCGGTGTCGGCCGCCCAGTTCGAGCCCCACACCTACCGCTACGTGCAAAGCGAGGCCGCGCGCCACATCTACCGCGTGGTCTCGGGCATCGACTCGATGGTGCTCGGCGAGACGCAGATCGTGGGCCAGTTCAAGAAGGCCGTGCAGATGGCCCGCGAGGCCAAGGGCCTCGGGCTCATGCTCAACCACCTCTTTCAGGACGCCTTCACGGTCGCCAAGGAGGTGCGCTCGACGACGGCGATCGGCTCAAGCTCGGTGAGCCTTGCCGCCGCGGCCGTGCGTCTGTCGATGCGCCTCTTCGGCCGGCTTTCCGAGTCAAACATCCTCTTTGTGGGCGCAGGCGAAATGATTGAGTTGTGCCTTGCGCACTTCTCGGCGCAGACGCCCAAGTCGATCACGGTGGCCAACCGCTCGATCGACCGCGGCCAGAATCTCGCCGCGCGCTTTAACGGCAAGGCGATCCGCCTGCAGGATCTGCCCGAGCAGATCGCCAGCTACGACATCATCGTGAGCTGCACGGCCTCGGCGCTGCCCATCATCGGGCTCGGCATGATCGAGCGCGCGATCAAGGAGCGCCGCCACCGTCCGATCTGCATTGTCGATCTCGCGGTGCCGCGCGACGTCGAAGCCGAGGTCTCGCGCTTGGACGACGTCTACGTCTACTCGATGGACGAGTTGGGCGCCGTCGTGCAGTCCGGCCGCGAAAGCCGCCAGGCCGCCGTGATCGAAGCCGAAAGCATCATCACGCTGCGCGTGCACGCCTTCGAGTCGTGGCTTGCCATGCGCGCGGCCGTGCCTGCCATCAGCCGCATCCGCTCGCGGGCCGCGCACATGCGCCAGGAACTCGTCGCCTTGGCCGAGCACCAGATTTCGCGCGGCGCCGACGTGCACGAAGTGCTCGATCAGCTCACCAAGACGCTCACCCACAAGCTCATCCATGATCCGACCGTGCTTCTGCGCGACGCCGAAGGGCTCACGCTTGAGGAGCGCCAGCACATGACGACGATCGTGGGCCACTTCTTCGAAAGCCGCGGCTACTAGCCGCTGCGGCGGCCCCCAATCCCCCAACAACCTTTGTGCCGCCTTTGGAATCGCAAGCCTCCTTTTTCGGCATTCCGAAGGCGCGCTCAGGGCGCCGATGACGTTTTCGACGTCCCGCGGCAAAAGCCGCCTGCCGTGGAATCTTTTCCCGGCATTGCTCAGATTTCCTCAAATTTCCTCAGAAATGAGCGCGGGCGGCTAAACTTTTTCCTTTGCAGGATTTTTCCGAAGATCTTTCGTGATCGGGCCATTGCGGCAAAGCAAGCCGAAGGCGCTTTGATACCGTCCTCCGATCACACTCTCCGCGCGCCGCACGCCGCCCAAAAGCCCGCTGAAAGGGCCATGAGGGCCCACGGCGGCCGGCGCGCCACCACTGCCACACTTGTCATGAAAGAAAGCATTCGAGCCAAACTGATGGGGCTGTGCCGCCGTCTTGAAGAAATCGACGCCACGCTTGCCGCCCCCGACGCCGCCGACGACATGAACCGCTTCCGCTCGCTCTCGCAGGAGCGCGCCGAAATCGAACCCGTCACGATCAAGATGCGTGAGTACACGCAGACCGAAGAAAACATGCGCCAGGCCGAGGAACTGCTCAACGACCCGGAGATGGCCGACTTTGCCGCCGACGAGATCAAGTCGGGCAAGCAGCACCTCATTGAGCTCGAGCACGACCTCGAAGTGCTGCGGCTGCCGCGCGACCCCAACGACGACCGCAACACGTTCCTTGAAATCCGCGCCGGCACGGGCGGCGAGGAGTCGGCCCTCTTTGCGGGCGACCTGCTTCGCATGTACATGCGCTACGCCGAGCGCCAGGGCTGGAAGGTCGAGATCGTCAGCAAGAACGAGTCCGACCTTGGGGGCTATCGCGAGGTGATCTGCCGCATCATCGGTCAGGGCGCCTACTCCAAGCTCAAGTTCGAGTCGGGCGGCCCCCGCGTGCCGCGCGTGCCCGCCCCCGACGCCGCAGGCCGCCTCCCCACCACGGCCTGCACGGTCGCGGTGATGCCCGAGCTCGACGAGGTCGAGGCCGTGAAGATCAATCCGGCCGATCTGCGCATCGACGTCTACCGCGCCTCGGGCGCGGGCGGCCAGCACGTGCAGAAGACCGATTCGGCCGTGCGCATCACGCACCTTCCCACGGGCCTCGTGGTCGAGTGCCAGGACGCGCGCAGCCAGCGCCAGAACAAGGACCGCGCCATGGCCGTGTTGGCCGCGCGCCTTTATGCGGCCGAAGTTGAAAAGCAGCGCGCCCAGGAGGCGAGCACCCGCAAGAGCCTCATCGGCAGCGGCGACAGAAGCGAGCGCATCCGCACCTACAACTATCCCCAGGGCCGCGTCACGGACCACCGCATCAATCTCACGCTCTATCGCCTCGACTCGATCATGGACGGCGACATCGACGAGATCATCACCGCGCTCACGAGCGAACATCAGGCCGAGCAGCTTGCGGCCATGGGCGAGTAAGGCATGACTGACACCGTCGGGACTCTTCTTGCCGCCGCAGCCGGGCGCGCCCCGCGAAGCGACGCGCGCCGGGTGCTCGCGCACCTTCTGAAAACGACGAAGGAGCGCCTCATCATGCACCCGGAGCTGGAGGTCGCCCCCGAGGTGAAGGCGGCCTATCTCGAGGCGCTTGAAAAAATCTCGCGCGGCTGCCCCGTTGCCTACGTCACGGGCGTGCGCGAGTTCTACGGCAGGCCCTTTGCGGTCACGCCCGACGTGCTTGTGCCGAGACCCGACACCGAAACCCTCGTCGAGGAGGCGATCGCCCTCATCAAGCACGAGGGCGCAAAAATCGTTCTTGATCTCGGCACCGGCAGCGGCATCATCGCCGTGACGCTTGCGCTTGAAGCGCCGGAAACGACCGTCACCGCCACCGATGAAAGTCCCGCGGCGCTGGCGGTTGCGCGCGGCAACGCCCAAAGGCTCGGTGCGAGAGTTTCCTTTTTCGAAGGCTCGTGGTTTGACGCCCTGGCGCAAGAGGGCGCGCCGCAAAGTTTCAACCTCATCGTCTCCAACCCGCCCTACATTGATCCCGCCGACAGCCACATGGCGGCGCTTTCCTTTGAGCCGCGCGGGGCGCTTACCGACGAAGTCGACGGACTGCAGGATCTCAGGGCCATCATCGAGCGCGCGCCGCAGCACCTTGCCGCGGGCGGGGTCCTACTACTTGAGCACGGCTACGATCAGGGAGAGGCCGTGCGCGCCATGCTTTCTGCGGCGGGCTTTGAAGACGTGCGCACCGTCCAGGATCTCGCGGGCAACGACCGCGTCTCGGGCGGCAGACGGCGCCCGTAAAAAACCTTCATAAAGACCCCTCGAAAAACGCCCATCGTGAACTGTCCCCACTTTGCGAGACAGATTTTTGATCAATCGGGCGTTCAAGCCTGTCGTCGAAGGTGCGACAATGTTCGAAGCCCGCATCCGGCAGCGTCGGTTTATGCGCCGCTTCGGGCCGGGGGTCTCCATGCACAAGCTTTTCATCTATCTCGTCTCGCTCGGGCATTTTGCGGTTGATCTTGCGCCCGGCGCGCTTCCAGCCATCCTTCCCTTTCTCGTCCTGCACAACGGCATCAGCTACACCCAGGTCGCAGGACTCATGTTCGCATCCTCATGCCTTGCCTCGGTACTGCAGCCCGTCTTCGGCTACTGGGCCGACAAGAGCTCGCGGCACTGGTTCATCGGCGCAGGCATCGCCATGAGCGGCCTGGGGCTCGGGCTCACCGGACTCTTTACGAACTACTGGGCGATCTTTGCGGCGATCACCGTCATGGGCGTAGGCACCTCGCTCTTTCATCCCGAGGGCGCGCGCATCGTCAACCGCGCCGCGCGCGAAAGCCGCGCCACCGGCATGGGCATTTTCTCCGTGGGCGGCAACGCGGGCTTCGGGCTTGCGCCGCTTCTGGCGGCTGCGGCCTTGACGACCTGGGGCGCACCGGGAACCCTTGTCTTTGCCGTCTTCGGTGTCGCCATGGCGCTTGTCATGTTCTGGCTCGTGCCGCAGCAGTTTCGCCGCCTTGAGGGCGCAGACAGCGCGTCGGCGGCCTCAGGGAAAGTTCAACCTGAGCGCACGGGCGACAACGACTGGCACGCCTTTGCAAGGCTCACGGTCGTCATCTTCTGCCGCAGCGTCGCGCTCACGGGACTTCTCGCGTTTCTGCCGCTTTTCTGCATTCATCGCTTCGGCATTACGGAAGCCTTTTCAAGCACCCTGATCTCGTTTCTGTGCATTGCCGGAGCCGTCATGACGGTCGCTGGCGGCTGGCTTACCGACCGCTTGGGCCTTGTACGGGCCTGCAGGCTCGGCTACCTCACCATGGCGCCCGCCTTTGCGCTCATTCTCGCCGCACCCTCCGTGGGCTGGATCTTTCCGGTCATGATCCTCGCAAGCTTTGCCTTAAACGGCACCTACGCGGCCTTCGTCGTGCTGGGCCAAAGCTACCTCGCGCGCAACGTGGGGCTAGCCTCGGGCGTCACGCTCGGGCTTTCGGCAAGCCTGGGCGGGATCTTTACGCCGCTCATCGGCCTTGCGGCCGACGCCTGGGGGATCGAGTCGGTGATGTTCATCCTCACCGGCATCGGCGTTCTCTGCGCGGCGGCGACCTTCTCGCTTCCGGAGCCGCGGGAGAGAAACGCTTGCGGGGTATGAGCGCAAAGCCTTGCGATGCGCTGCGTTAAACTCGCTCAAACTGCGCCGCGCGGCAGGAAAAAGACGACAAGGGCAAGAGTGAAAGGCATCTTGCCGGAAGCCCTTGCCAGAACCTTTTGCGCGGCGCGCATGGAATTGAAATTGTTTTTCTAGGAACTCATCGAGATGAACCGCAACGACGTTCTTTCCATCGTCCGCAACCGCTACACGACCAAGCACTACGATCCGGCCAAGGCCGTCTCCGAAGAGGACTTCAACGCCCTCCTCGAAGTGCTGCGCCTGTCGCCCTCGTCGGTCAACTCCCAGCCCTGGGAGTTCTTCATCGCCCGCACGCCTGCGGGCCGCGACAAGCTCATGCCCGCCATCCCAGACTTCAACCGCGCGCGCGTGGCCGACGCAAGCCACCTCATCGTTTTTGCCGTGCATGAAAAGCTCGACGAGCAGTACCTGCAGGATCTGCTCGCGCAGGAAGTGGCCGACGGCCGCTACGCCAACAAGGAAGCCTCTCAGGGACAGGACGCAGGACGCCGCCACTTCGTGGGGCTGCACAGCGTGAGCACCGAGGAGTGCTTGAGCTGGCAGATGCGCCAGGCCTACATCGCGCAGGGCTTCATTCTTTTTGCCGCGGCCGCCATGGGCATCGACTCGACGCCGATCGAAGGCGCGGACTTCGACAAGATCGACGAAATCCTCGGCCTGCGCGCCAAGGGGCTCAGAAGCTGCTTTGCCGTGAGCCTGGGCTACCGTGCAGCCGACGACTCGAACGCCTCGCGCCCAAAGTCGCGTTGGAGCGCCGAACGCATCTTCCACGAAATCGCCTGATGCCGGCAGCCGCAAGGAAACGGATATGGAACTCACCGACATCATCGCCTCGCTCAACGCGCTGCTTGAGCCGCAGAAGTACCACGACTACGCCCCCAACGGACTACAGGTCGAGGGGCGCCATGAGGTGCGCCGCATCGTCACGGGCGTGACGGCGTGCCTAGATCTCATCGAGGCCGCGCACGAGCGCTCGGCCGACATGATCCTCGTGCATCACGGCTGGTTCTGGAAGCGCGAGGACGTGCGCATCACGGGCGTGCGCTACAAGCGCATCGCCTCGCTTCTTGCTGCCGACATGAGTCTTGCGGCCTATCACCTGCCGCTCGACGACCACCCCGAGCTTGGCAACAACGTGCTCCTTGGCCGCACGCTCGGCTTCATCGCCGACGGCCGTTTTGGCGAAGACGACCTGGGCTGGATCGGCCAGCCCGAAGAGGAGCTGCCGGTGCGCTCGCTTGCCGAGCGCATCCGCCGGCACCTTGACCGCGAGCCGCTTCTCGTGGGTCCGGCCAACAAGCGCGTCAAGCGCGTGGCCTGGTGCACGGGCGCGGCGCAGGACATGATCGAGGCCGCGGCCGAAGCGGGCGCCGACTGCTTTATTTCAGGCGAAATCAGCGAGCGTACCACGCACCTTGCGCGTGAGCTCGGCATCGCCTACCTCGCCTGCGGCCACCACGCCACCGAACGGCTGGGCATCAAGGCCCTGGGCGAGTGGCTTGCCCGCGAAAAGGGTCTTGAGGTCGAATTCGTCGACATCGACAACCCGGCATAAGGCGCAAGGCGCTTTTTCGCAAAGCCCGAAAAGCAAACGCCCTCGAGGACGTGCCCCAAAAAGGCATCGTCGTCGAGGGCGTTTTTGTTCAAGCAGCGCCTTGGGCCGCAGACTCTGAATAGCCTACTTGGCCGAGGCGTCGTTTGCGGCGCGGTCCTTGAGAAGGTCGCGGATCTCACGCAGCAGCGCGACATCCTCGGGCACGACGGGCGCCTTCTGGGCTTCGTCGGCCTTCTTCTGCTCCTCTTCGCGCTTGAGGACGGCTTCAAGACGCGTACGCGCCGTGGTCACCACCTTGATGAGCCAGAAGATCACGAACGCCAGAAGAAGAAACTGCACCACGGCCGTGAGGAAGGCGCCGTAGCCGAAGACGGTCGCGCCGGCCTTGGTGAGCGCCTCATAGGTCATCGGGCCGGTGTAGCCCTCGGGCGCACGCAGAACGATGAAAAGGTTGTTGAAATCCGGACGACCGACGAAAAAGCCCACGAGCGGATTGATGATGTCCTTGACAAGGCTGTTGACGATCGACGAAAAGGCGGCGCCGATAATCACCGCGACAGCCAGATCAAGCACGTTGCCGCGCGAAATGAAGGCCTGGAATTCTTGGATGAACTTTCTCATGACTGTCTATTTTTCCTGTAACTTCAATGCGTTACAACGACCAACGGGAGATTTTCGGTCGTTTTCACTAAAATTGCATATCTTAGTGTATTTGCTGGCCGTCCATGGCCTGCCGTCGTCTTGAGCGTTGTTTTTGGGGCGAAAAACGGCTCCCTGCATGGACGCCTGTTTGACTTAGGGGCAAATTGCATCATGATGATTCTTTATTCCGGCTCGACCGATCCGTTCTCCCACCGCTGCCGCTTCGTTCTCTATGAAAAGGGAGGCGACTTCGAGGTCGTGGATGTTGATCCCAACAACAAACCGCCGGAAATCGATGCCATGAATCCCTACGGCGAGGTGCCGATTCTCATCGAACGCGACCTGACGCTGTATCAGTCCAACATCATCAACGAGTACATCGACGAGCGCTTCCCGCATCCGCAGCTCATGCCTGCCGATCCGATCATGCGCGCCCGTGCCCGTCTGTTCATCTACACGTTCGAGCGCGAGCTCTTCGGCTTCGTGCGCTACCTTGAAAAGCGCGACGCCGACGAACGCCGCAAGGCGATCGCCCGCGAGCAGATCCGCGAACAGCTCGTGCAGCTCTCGCCGATCCTCTCGAAGAACAAGTACCTCATGGGCGACGAGTTCACGATGCTCGACGTCACGCTCGCTCCGCTGCTGTGGCGCCTCGGCATCTACGGCATTGAACTCCCCAAGAGCGCCGCACCGCTTCTGAAGTACGCCGAAACGGTCTTCTCGCGCAACTCCTTCATCGACTCGATGACGCCCTCTGAAAAGGTGATGCGCCGCTAACCGACGGCTCTAAAGAGGCTCTCATGAACAACAACAGCATGATCGTTCTGCCGCTTTCGCAGAAAAGCTTCAGGCCCTATCTGCTGCAGTCGCTTCTCGACTGGTGCGAAAACGAGGGCTACACGCCCTACATGCTCGTGAGCGTCGATGACGCGACCGAGGTCCCGCGCGAATATCTCAACCCGGACAACACGATCGTGCTGTGCGTTTCGAGCGAAGCGACCAAGGACTTCGAGATCACGGCCGAGGCCGTGACGTTTGAAGCCCGCTTCGGCGAGGCCGTGCGCCGCATCTACATTCCGCTCGGCCGCGTCGCGGCGGTTTATCCGCGTGAGAACACCGATCTCGTAAGCTATTTCCCAGTCTACGAAACCGAGGAAAAGGCCCCGCAGAAGTCCGACGACGACGATGATTTGCCGGTCTTTACGAAGGTGTAGCCTTCGGCTAAAATCCCGCGTCTATGCCCTAATAGCTCAGTTGGTAGAGCAATCGCCTTGTAAGCGATAGGTCGTCTGTTCGAGTCAGACTTGGGGCACCAAAAAATCCAAGCACGCCTTGATTGGCGTGCTTTTTTTATTCCCGCCAACTGAAGTGGCATGGAATTTTGGGACACAAAGGAGTCCAAAGCCATGCCCATTCCCCAAGAAGTTAAACAACAGGCCTGCGAAGAGCTTTTGCATTTTCAACCCAAGAAACGACTGGCCAGAGAGCTGGGAATTTCCGTCGGAGCCGTCCAAGATAGCGACTGTACGGCATCCAATGCTTCTGTTCGTTCCAAATCAGACAAGAACGGGGAGGCACGGCGGTGCAGTGGACTGTCTCGTCAATTTTTCATTGTGAGCGACTTTTGTCGTTTCTGCAGATCTGCCGTTCTTCAATACGGCGGATTGTAGATCTGCGGTTTATAATACGGCATATTGCGAGATTGCGTTTCACAATCCGCAATCCTTCGATTAAGGATCGATCATGAGTGACAATGATTTTTTTGGCCGCACCGGCGAAATAGAAACTCTTCAGGACGCGTACGAAAGTCCGACCGCTGAAATGGCCATCATTTACGGATGTCGACGCATTGGAAAGACGGCTCTGATCCGAAAATTCTGCGAAGGAAAGCCGGTATTTTTCTATACAGCGAGGGCCTGGAAGGACGACTTTCAGCTCGAAGCGTTTTCGCAGGCTGTCGGAGCATCCAACCACAATCCCCAACAACGATTCCTCGACTGGCCGGCGGCCTTGCGAGCACTGACCGATCACCCTTGCGATTCTCGCAAGGTCATCGTCATTGACGAGTTTCAATACATTGCGAAAGAGCGGCCGAGCATTCTTTCGGAACTGCAGGTTCTTTGGGATGAAGAGCTCTCACGAAAAAACATTTTCCTCATCCTTTGCGGCAGTGCCGTCTCCTTTATTGCCAAGGAAGTTTTGGGCGAGAAGAATCCCTTGTTCGGACGAGCCCGTACCATCATGAAAGTGAGCCCACTCCCCTTCCAAACAACGGCCCAATTCGTTCCCAACAGCACTGCCGACGATGTCTTTCGCGGTTATGCCGTTTTGGGCGGCATCCCGTATTTTTGGCAAGGGATCAACCCTCAGCGTTCCATGACGGAAAACCTTGCGACCAACCTGCTCAGGGAAAATGGTTTTCTCAATGATGAGGCTCAATCCGTGCTACGTCAGGAATTCCGTGATCCTTCGACATACAACGCGATTCTCCAAGCCATCGCCTTTGGTGCGACTTCCCGAAATGAAATCGCTCAAAAGAGCATGGCGGATTCCCGCAACCTTACAAAGTACCTTACGGTTCTCGAAGACATGGATCTGATCGAAAGAGAATTTCCTGTCTTTGCCGGTGCAGGGGATATGAGCAATGCCTCCAAGGGGCTTTATCGCATTGCCGATCACTGTCTGAAATTCTGGTTTCGCTTTCTTGCGAAGAATCCAGTCCCCATCATGACTCGAGCCGAAGCGATGTCGGAATGGAACGCTTCGGTTGAACCTTTCTTTTCCGAGTTTGCCTCAGAGGCTTTTGAGGAAGTTTGCAGGCAATACCTGATTCGTCTCCGATACACCAGACAACTTTCTTTCCTACCGACGGAACTAGGACGTTGGTGGGATAAAAGCACCGAGATTGACATTGTGGGAACAGATCATGATCGCCGTCACTGTCTGGTGGGGGAATGCAAGTATCGGAACGAAAAAATCGGCATGAAGGTCCTACGCTTGCTGCAGGTAAAAAGTATCTGCCTTCCTATGCACGACGACACAGTGTTCCACTATTGGTTGTTCTCACGCAGCGGATTCGAAGATCCTGTTGTAGAGCTTGCGCAGCGTGACCCCTACGTGCATCTGGTGCGTATGGACGACCTGCTCAGCAGTCAAGCAACGAGAGTGTTGAGCAACAAAACGCCAGCGTCTGGAACTGGAACTGGGACGTGGGCGCGGAATTTCGAATCTCGATAAAAAAGCCCGAATTACAAGGCCTGCGCCCTTAATCTGA
>USAL01000010.1 GCA_900552545.1 uncultured Sutterella sp.
TTGACGAACTCGACGTCGTTGATCGTCATGCCTTCCTTCTTCAAGGCCGCCACGAGAAGCTGATGCAGCACGGTGCCGCGGGGGCCTGCGACCTTCTTGCCCTTGAGGTCTTTGATGGAGAGCGTCTTTCCCTTGGGACCCACGATCGCAAAGGTGTCGGTCGGGTGCGCCACACCGTCGGCGATGTAGACGGTGGTGCCCGCGCCGTTTGCCATCAGAAGCGAGGCGGTGTTCATCACGGCCGAGACGTCGATCGAGCCTGCGGCCATGGCTTGGGCCTGCTTGGCGCCCGAGGTGATGGTGTGCCAGGTGACGCGCGTGCCGTAGGGCTCGAAGGCCTTCTCAAGCATCTTCTGATCCTTGAGCACCATGTTCTGCAGGTTGAAGGGCGCCTTGACGTAGACGATGTTGACTTCGTCGGGCATGCCGTCGCGGGCGGCCATGCCGGCGGTGGAAAAGCCCGCGGCGATGAGGCCGGCGGCGGCAGCGGCAAGCGTGCGCTTCAAAGTAAGGCTGTAGTTCATGAAAAATGAAACTCCGCAAAAATGGGTGTGAATAAAAACGTGCAGTTAAACGAGAGAGGCGTCCTTCTTGTTTTTTCTCGTGCTCCCGTCAAGGCGGGGCAGGGCAGGCGCTCAATTCCCTCAATTGGTGCGGTTGTGCAAACAGGTATTGGTTTTTTCTTCAAAAAAGGACGCGAGAATGCCGTCGGCAAGCCGCGCAAGCCCCGGCTGCCCCAAGCGGCGCGGATAGGGTGCCTCGATCGTCCAGGTTTGGGCGACGGCGCCCGCTTCAAGCTTGCAGATTGTGCTTGAAAGGAGCACCGCCTCCAGTACGTCGTGCGTCACCAGAATCGTCGTCATCGGGCGCCGTGCGGCGATGTCGATGAATTCGCCGCGAAGCTTTTCGCGCGTGAGGGCATCGAGCGCACTGAAGGCTTCGTCAAGCAGCAGGATGTCGGGGTGCCGGCACAGGGCGCGGGCCATGCCTACGCGCTGGGCCATACCGCCTGAGAGTTCGTGGGGCATCTTGAAGGCGGCCTGCGTCAAGCCCACGGTCTCCAACGTCTCGTCGATTAAGGCGTTTCGTTCGGCCTCGGGCTTGCTGCGAACTGCCAGGGCGATGTTGTCCCTCACATTGAGCCACGGAAAAAGCCGCGGCTCCTGAAAGACGGTCGAAATCACCGGATGGCGCTTTGCGCCCGTTTCGTCGCAAAAGACGATCTCGCCCGCATCGGGCACCTCGAGCCCCGCGATCATGCGCAAGAGCGTCGTCTTCCCGCAGCCGCTTTGTCCGACGATGGCGGTGATTTTGCCTGCGGCAAAATCAAAGCTGAGGTCGTTGGCGGGCTCCGTCGCGACGCTGGAGCCCTTGTCGGCAGCAGGGCGCCCGGAGCTCGCAAAGCGCTTGGTCAGATGGCGGCAGGCGATGCTGAACATCTTTAACGCTCCCCTTATCGGTCCTTGACGTCGACGCGCGAGAGCATGGGCGTGGGCATCGTGCGCGGCAGCTTCAACGAGGGCATGGCGGCGTGCAGGATCTTCGCAAGAAGCCAGTCGGCGACGATTCCGAGAACGGCAATCGTGATGATGCCCGCAAAGACGCAGTCGGTCTTGAGATATTCGCCCGACTCGTTGATGAGGTAGCCCAGACCGGAGCTCGCGGCGATGAGCTCGGCGCCCACCAAAGCTCGCCAGCTGTAGCCGAAACCAAGCCGCAGCCCGGTAAGAATGCCAGGCATCGCCGCCGGCAGCATGATGAGGCGAAACATCTCTTCGCGCGAGAAGTCAAGCGATGCGCCGACTTCAAGGAGCTTGCCGTCAACGCTGCGAAAGGCCGTGAGCGTATTGAGGTAGATCGGGAAAAAGCCCGAGAGAAATACGATGGCGATCTTGGGGGCTTCGCCGATGCCAAACCACAGGATCAGAAGCGGAATCATCGCCAGAGGCGGCGTCACCCGCAGGCACTCGAGCACGACGTGCGAGGCCTGTTCGGCGCGCGGCGCCCGTGAAAACCAAAGGCCCAGCGCAATGCCGGTTGCGCCCGCCAATGCAAAGCCCGCAATGGCGCGTGCGCCTGAAGCAAGCGTGTGCGTTAAAAGCGCACCGCTTTTGGCAAGCTCGACGAAGGCGCCTGCGACCGCCGCAGGCGAGGGTAGCAGAATGGCCGGTACGGCGTCCACGGAGGCGGCCAGCGCCCAGAGCGCCGCGATGGCGAGCGGACAGATGACGTACAGTGCGGTTTTCACGGAAAAATTCTTGAGCCGAAGGCAAAAATTGCACGTTGCCTGCGGCTGAAAACGGGCGGGAAAGGAAAGCGTGTCGACAATGACGCGGGCAGAAAAGCGGGTGCCGGCCCATCGCTGCGGCCGGCACGGATTGCGGCGTCAAATAATAATTTTATCGCAGTGCCGCCGGGCTTCCCTTAAGGTCTGCTGATCCGGTTGGGCTGATCAGCAGGGACGGCCGGCGGGCCTTCCCGCATGTCTTTTCACACGGTTTTCCTGCGGGCTCAGTTTTCGCCCGTTGCGGGCGCTTCAAGGGGATTGGTTCCCCGGAGCTTTTCGAGAAACGAGCAGCCGAGGCGGCAGTCGGGGGCGTCCTTCTTTTCCTCAAAGTCGCCTGCGGCGTGCTGCATCGACCAAAGGCAGAACGCATGCACGAGCGGCAGCGCGCTTTGGCCCTTTTCGGTGAGGCTGTATTCGACGTGCGGCGGGATGACGTCAAACTGCTCGCGTTTGACCATTCCCTGTGAAATCAATTCCTTGAGCGTATTCGAGAGCACCGCGTCGGTGATGGACTCGATGTTGCGGCGGATGTCGGTGTAGCGCCTCGGGCTCGACTGGCCGAGCACGCATAAAATTCTGGGTTTCCACTTGCCGCCCAAGGCATGGTAGCCGTATTCAAGTGGACAAATACACTGCCGGTTTTCCGCACGCTGATTAGGCATGAGGCACTCCTCGTAGAAACGACCGTTCGCCTCACAAAAGCAAACGGAGCGAGACGCTTTTATAGGTCTTTTGTTATTTTCTTTTTTTATTACTGAGCTGAGGCCTTCGTAGTATACACGTATACCACCCTCCGTAGGTGTATTCCCTGTAGTGACTGCACTACAAAGAGGGGGGCCTTCGGCCCGCTCTGAAAATCAATACCCTATGCGGCGATAGGCGCAGGGTTATGCGCACGCAAAACCGTGCCTTTTTTCCTTGGCTTTTCCCTTTGTTTTCAAGGCGGCGCCCTTGTGATCTGTCACCGCACTCGGCTGATACAATCGCCCGTGCTATGGAAAAAGTACTTCTGCACAGCTGCTGCGCGCCGTGTTCGGCGGCGATCATCGAATGGATGCTCGCGCACGACATGCGCCCCACGGTTTTCTACTTCAATCCCAACATCTACCCGCTGGATGAGTACGTCAAACGCAAGAACGAGCTCTCGCACCACTGCGAGCGTCTGGGGCTTGAAGTAATCGACGGCGATTGGGATCATGCGGCCTGGGTCGCGGCCACGCGCGGCCTTGAGCACGAGCCCGAGCGGGGCGCGCGCTGCCAGGTGTGCTTCAATCTGCGCCTTGAGGCGGCAGCCGCCAAATGCGCCGAGCTAGGCCTAACCCGCTTTACCACGACGCTTGCCTCAAGCCGCTGGAAGTCGCTTGAGCAGGTCAACGCCGCGGGAAACCTTGCCGCAAGCCGCCATCCGGGCGTGACGTTCTGGGAAAAGAACTGGCGCAAGGACGGCCTGCAGGATCGCCGCGGGGTGCTTTTGAAGGAATTCGGCTTTTACAACCAGCACTGGTGCGGGTGCGAATACTCCTGGCGCGATACGCTCGTGCGCGACCTTGAAAAGCTCGACTGCGGCGTGCTCGCGCCGGCAGTCGAGCCCCATCACGGTGCACGCAAGCACTGAGCTCGCATCCACTCCCAATTGCTTTACGAAAAAAGCGCTTCGCGCGAAGACCTTTGAAGTCTTTGCAGGCAAAGCGCTTTTTTCATGCGCGCGCGTTTAGGAAATCGTTTCCCAAGCGCTCAAAGTTCGTGCACGGTGCCTGCCGAGGCCCAGTCGACGTCGTTAAACCTTCGCGCAAGTTCGGCCGCAGCGGCAAAGCCCGTGCAGTGGCACGGCCGCCAGCGCCTGACGTTGTACTGGACAAGTTCTGCCATCCAGGCCGGGTAGTCCTCGCGCGCAACGCTCGACAGATGCGTGCCCCCGATCACCGCCTCAAACCGATCGATCCCGAAGTGCCTTGCGGCATAGCCAAGGATGTTGGGAAGCCCCGCGTGCGCGCAGCCTAAAAGCACCGACGCACCCTTTTCGGTTCGCACCAAAAGCGAGAGATCGTCTTCAAAGCTGTCGGGCGCAATGCGGCCGTCCTCGGTTTTCTCAAAGAGGTTCTTCGTGCAGACCCAACGGGGATCGCGCTCGGACTGCGGCACCGTAAAGGCCGTGACGCCGGGGCAGATGTCGGCCGTGGGCGCCACGGGTGTAAAGGCAAGTCCCGCAAGAAGGACGCCGCCGCCGCTCGCACGGTCGGCGTCAGCTCCGCTTAGGCGGGGACGTCCGATGCTGGGCGCGGCCCAGATGTGCACGTCGGGCTTGAGGCGCAGGATGTCGATGAGACCAGAGGTGTGGTCAAAGTGCCCGTGAGAGAGAGCAAGGTGGCGGATGCGGCCTGCGTCAAGTTTCAGAGCCGCGAGGTTGTGCGTGAGCGTGTGCGAGATGCCGCCCGTATCAAGAAGAACGACCCCGGCCTCGGTTTCCAGCCACGCGCAGTAGCCCCATTCGGCCAGAAGCTTCTGGCTTACCGTATGGTTTTCAACGACGATCGTCAAACGCATGGCGGGCTCCTTCATCCGTGTTTTTTGAAAAGCGCCGCACGGGGCGGCTCTCAAAAGTCTAGCCCCAGGACCTCATTCTCGTGCGGAGCAAACCGCGAGGTAAAAACGCGGGGCACAAACAATTCGGCCGTCATGGCGGATGCGCACGACGGCCGAACGTGAGGTGGTGAAGTTGGCGAGACGAGCCCTACTTGCGGATGATGACGCCCGCCTGCGGGTGGAACGTCGCCGCAATCACCGAACCCGGTTCAATGACCTGCGTGCCCGGCAGGAACGGCACCGACATGCTGAAGGGCCGCCCTGACGAGGTGCGCTGGTTCGAGTCCTTGATGAGGACTTCGTAGTCGATCCGATCGCCCTCAAAGAGGCGGTTCACGACATGCACTGTGAGGCGGTTGGCCGAGGCCTCGGTCGCAAGCGAGAGGTTTTCCGGACGCACGACGAGAAGCGCCCGGTCGCCCACGGCTGCGGGATTTTCGCGGCGCACGCGCGCCTTGAGCTCAACCCCTTCCACGAGGATGGTGCCCATGCCGTCGTTGTCGATGCGGGCGACCACGCCTTCAAAGAGGTTCGCCTGGCCGATGAAGTCGGCCACAAAGGGCGAGGCGGGATCTTCGTAGAGCTTCATCGGGGTACCCAGTTGCTCGATCTTGCCGTGCTGCATCACCATGATGCGATCCGACATCGTGAGCGCTTCCTTCTGATCGTGCGTGACGTAGAGGCACGTGATCTCAAGCTCCTGCTGGATGCGGCGGATTTCGGTGCGCATGTGAAGGCGCAGCTTCGCGTCGAGGTTGGAAAGCGGCTCGTCCATCAGGAGCACCTTCGGGCGCAGCACCAGAACGCGCGCCAGAGCGACGCGCTGCTGCTCGCCGCCCGAGAGCTGGTTGGGGTAGCGCTTTTCAGCCTGGGTGAGCCCCACCATGGCAAGCGCCTCGCGCACCTTGCGCATGGCCGCATCGCCCGTTTCGCGGCGGATCTTGAGACCGTAGCCCACGTTGTCGGCAATCGTCATGTGCGGGAAGAGCGCATAGGACTGAAAGACGAAGCCCAGATTGCGTTCGTTGGCGGGCAGATGCGTGATGTCGACGCCGTCCATGAGGATCTGGCCGTCGGAGGGCGTCGCAAAGCCCGCGATCATGCGCAGCGTCGTCGTCTTGCCGCAGCCCGAGGGGCCCAGGAACGTGAGGAATTCGCCGGGCATGACGTCGAGCGACACGTGGTCGACGGCGTAGAACTCCCGATTGTCCTTGACGTAGCGCCGCGTGAGGCCTTTGAGCGAAAGAGAAACAGACATTTTTAATTGGCTCCGATGTGGCCGCCCGTGCGGCACAGAAATTTGGCCGCAAGCGACATCACGCCCGAGGCAGCAAAGACAAGCAGAATCAGAACGACCGAGAAGGCGCAGGCCTGCGCAAACTGCAGCTCGGTCATGCACTCGAGAATGCGCGTGGTCATGAGCGTCCAGGACACCGACACGAGGAAGATCGTGGCGCTGATGGCGGTCATCGAGTGAATGAAGAGGTACTTCATGCCGGCAAGCACCGCAGGCAGCACGAGCGGAATCGTGATCGAGCGGAAGGTCCGCGCGGGACTTGCGCCAAGGCTCAGACTCGCCTCTTCGATCGAGGGATCGATCTGCGTGAGCGCGGCGATCACGTTGCGGATGCCCGCTGACGAGTAGCGGAACACGTAGGCCGCAACGAGAATCGAAAGCGTCCCGGTGAGCACGAGCGGCTCGTCGTTGAAGGCGATGATGTAGGCGATGCCGAGCACCGTGCCCGGAAGCACGTAGGGCATGAGCGAGACGGTCTCAAGCGTCTTGTAGCCGCGCACCTTGAGGCGCGCCGCAACAAAGCCCACGAGCACCGCAAAGAGGCCGCCCAGGGGCGTGCCGATGCAGGCGATGATGAGCGTGTCCTTGATTGCCTTCAGGCCATGGGTGAAGACGTAGGTGTAGTGATCGAGCGTGAGCGTGTTGTTGACGCCCCAGATCTTCACGAACGACCCGGTGAGAATCACCGCGTAGATGGCGATGATGAGCGCAATGACCGCGGTCACCACGGCTCCCATGAGCGAGGTGATCACCACGCCCGGGCCCTTGATGCTGCTACGGCCGCCCGCCTTGCCCGAGACCGTGACGTAGTTCTTGCGTCCCACCCAGTAGTGCTGGATGGCGTAGACGACGAGCGCCGGCACCAGGAGCATGAAGGAAAGCGCAGCGCCGCCCTTGAAGTCGTACATGCCGGTGATGAGGAGGTAGGCCTGCGTGGGCAGAACCGGGAACGTATGCCCGCCCAGCACCTGAGGCGTTGCGAAGTCGGCAAGCGAGCAGGAGAACACCAACAGGAACGCGTTGGCAATGCCCGGCACCGAAAGGGGCAGCGTCACCGTGCGGAACACTTCGCCGCTCGAGGCGCCAAGAGAATAGGCCGCGTCCTCAAGATTGGCGTCGATTCGGGAGAGCACGGTTGCAATCGTCATGAACGCCACCGGGAAGAACGTGAGCGTCTCCGAAATGAACGTGCCCCAGAAGCCGTAGAAGTTAAGCGTCTCCAACCCCAGGAGCTTGAGGAACAGCCCATTGGGGCCCATGAGAAGCGTCAGAGCGATGCTGCTCGTAAAGGGAGGCGAGATGAGCGGAAGAATGGTGACTGCGCCGATTGAAAAGCTCAGCCACTGCGGGAGATTGAGGCGCGTCGTGACGAACGCGAAGACGAAGCCCAGAACGGTACCCGCAGCACCCACGGCGCAGGCGAGCAGAATGCTGTTGACCGCTGAGCGCTGGTCGTACCAGCTGCTGAAGAAGGGGCGCAGGTTGTCGAGCGTGAAGCCGCCGTCGCTCCAGAACGTCATGGCAAGCAGACGGCAGAAGGGGTAGAGAACAAAGAGGGCCAGCAGCAGCCACAGCGCGGCGACGACGAGCCGGGTTGCCGTGTCTCCTCGGACGGAAGAGGCTGACGAAATCATGAGTGGGATGCGCGAAAGGTGCACGGATGTCAAGGGCGGTCTTCTCTGAAAAGATCGCCCTTGGTGTCCGGTCGTTGAATAAAACGAAGGGGCAGAGGTGCGCCGCTTACTTGATCACTTCATTGATCCAGCGCTGCGTGAAGGCCTTGCGGTTCTGGCCCTTCCACTGGACGTCGACCGAGATGGTGTTGATCTTCGAGAGATCAAGGATCGGGTTGGTCGTCTTCACGTCCGAGCGCGTGGGAACGTAGTTGATCTTGTTTTCAACGATGAATTCGGCGAACTTCTTGGAGGTCGCCCAGTCGACGAACTTCTTGGCAGCGTCAAGGTTCTTGGCGCCCTTGATGATGCCTGTGGCCTCGATGCCGAAGCTCACGCCGTCCTGCGGGTAGCTGATCGTCACCGGATAGCCCTGCTGAGCGATGTCGAGCGCGTCGACGATGTAGAAGATGCCCGAAGCGCACTGGCCGGTGGCAACCGGCATGGCGCCGCCCGCGCCGCTCTTGGTGTAGAGCTGGACGTTGGCGTTCAGAGCCTTCTGGTACTTGAAGGCTTCGTCTTCGCCCATGAGCTTGACCAAGGTGTAGATGCGTTCGGTGGCGGTGCCTGAGGTGCGGGCGTCGGCCATCTGAAGCTGACCCTTGTAGCGCTTGTCAAGCAGGTCGGACCACTTGGCAGGCGGCTGCATGCCGTTCTTCTTGAGGAAGTTCTGGTTCGTTAGGAAGCACAGCGGAATGATGCCGATGCCCGTCCAGTAGCCGTCGGCATCGCGAAATTCGGGCTTGAGCGCTTCGGCGCCCGCCGGGCGATAGGCTTCGAAGACGCCTTCCTTGACGCCTGCGGCATAGGTGTCGGCGGGGCCCCCGAGCATCACGTCGACCTGCGGACGGTTCTTTTCAGCCGTCAGACGCGCCAGAGCTTCGCCCGAAGATAAGCGCAGGAAGTTGACCTTGATGCCGGTGTCCTTGGTGAATTCTGCAAAGACCTGAGAAGAGTACTTCTCGGGCATGATGGTGTAGGCGTTGAGCTCCTCGGCGTTTGCCGAGGCAGTAAGGACGATCAGTCCGGCTGCCAGGAGAGCGGAGGTTATCTTCGACATGTCGATTCCTTGTGGATGATTTTTATTGTTCTCAGATGATTGTTGAGCACGAGCGCAGCTTCTCGTGACACACGCCGCATAACCAGCAAAAAACGAGGGCCGTGCCAGAAACCGTGGCAAGCCCGGCGGCGGTCGGAAACTCCGCTACAGGCAGTATTGTAGGAGCACGGGGAGGGTTGCGCTAAAAATGTTGCCCCCCGTCTGCACCAGTTTTGTGCGCCCTCCCGGGTGTCGAAGAGGCGTCTCTGTCCGCCTTTCCCTCCGGAGGACCGTTTTTCTCTTCCAGCGGCCGACGCCGTCGGCCGCTGGAGAGCGTCGAGAAACTACAGAACCGGCCCTTCCATGTAGAGCTCAAGCTGCTCGGCGTAGTCGAGCGTTTCCATCTTCGTCATGGTGCCCGAGGCGACGTCAAGAAGGTGCGCAAGAAGCCTCTCGCCCTCCTTTTCAATCGAGGCGCCCTCGGTCATGATTTTTGAGGAGTCAAAGTCAAAGTTGTCGGGCGACCGAGCGTAGGCCAGCGCGTTGCCGGTGACGTACAGAAAGGGCGAAACCACCGTCGGATTGATGGCGGGCATCATCGGGTACTGGGGCATGGCACCTCCGCCCATCTGATAGATCACGATCGCGGCGCCGCAGGCCGTAAAGCAAAGGGGGAGCGAGAGCGACGACATCCACGAGTCGACGAAGTAAAGCCCGTGCCCCGCTGGGCGCTCGGCGTAGGAGAGAACGCCTTCAATGGGCGCGTGCCCGCTCTTGGCAATGGCGCCCAAGGACTTTTCTTCCAAGGTCGAGATGCCGGCAGCAATGTTGGCCGGAATCGGGTTGATGGCGCGGATGTCTTCGCCGGTCGACTTTGCCTTTTCCTCCCAGTGCCGGGCGGCGTCAAGGATTGCCTGCGAGACGGCGGGCGTCCGCCCGCGGGCGGCGACAAGGTCCTCGGCGCCGATGATTTCGGTCGTCTCCGAGAAGAAGGCCGTGCCGCCGGCGGCAACGAGCGCGTCGAACACGGCGCCCACGGTGGGGTTGCCGGCAATGCCCGAAGTCGCATCCGACGTGCCGCATTTGACGCCCAGGGTAAGAGACGAAAGCGGGCAGGGGCTGCGGCGCATCGCGGAGATTTCAAGGAGCACCTCGCGCGCGGCCTTGAGCGTTTCGCCGATCATGCCGTAGCTGCCGCCCGACTCGGTGAGATAGACGATGCGGTAGGGCTTGCCGGTCTTTTTGGCTTCCTCTTCGAAGCGGTCGGCGCCCATGTTCTTGTAGGCGCTTTCCGAGACGGGCTTTACCGCCAGCAGAACGATGCCGCCCACGTTGGCGTTTTGCATGAGGCCTGTCATGGTGCGCACGATCACCTCGCGGTCGGTCTTGGTGCGGCCGGTTTCGGCCGGAATTTCGAAGTGGCGAGTGCCGTTGGTCATCTTCTTGACGCTTGCGGCGATGAAGTTGAGCGACCGGTTGATCGGCATGAGCAGCACGTAGTTGCGCGCGCCCGCCTGTCCGTTGGGACGCATGTAGCCCAAGAATGTGGTTTCCGACATGGCCTGCCTCCTTACTTTGCCGCGAGATCGCCGCGGCCGCGGTTGCCTTCGATGTTGTGCACGTGAACAAGCGCGCCGGCTGCGATGTCGGCCGAGGCGACGCCGATCGGATGCGCGTACTTCACGACGGTTTCGCCGCGCGCCATGGGGTGCACGCAGATCTTGAAGCCGTAGGGAATGTCTTCAGTTGCGCGCACGTGCGCTCGTACGGCGCCGTGCAGGACGATCTGCACGTCGTCGCCCGCCGAAGTCGCCTGCAGCACCGTGGCGACGGTGTCTTCGGGCGTTAAAAGCAAAGCCTTCATGTTGATGTCTCCTCTCAAAGAGGCGCTCCGCCGAACAAAGTGGATGCAAGAGGATGCAGGGGGCACGGCTCTTGATCGGTATTCCGGTAGACCAAAGCGCCATTCACTCAATTGTAGGCACTCGCCCCGGCGGCTCTGCTTTTAGTGTGGGCGTGCGGTCACGCAGGCTATCCCGTAGGGACGGTCAGAGACTTCTTCAGACTGAAGCCTTGAATCAACTGGGAAAAGAGGAGGGGATGAAGGGGAAGAAAGTTGGAAGAGGAAAATCGCGGGCGACAAAAAAGCCGCTCGGACTCAAAAATCCAGCGGCTTGCGCTTGCCTCGCGAGAAGCTCCTCAAGGAGTCATGGCGTCCCTATGGGGATTCGAACCCCAGTTCTAACCGTGAGAGGGTCATGTCCTAGGCCTCTAGACGATAGGGACGAGAGGCTTTGTTTTGCAGAGATCGACATTATATACATGCTAAAAAGAAAATTGCAAGTTTTTTACGTCGACCGGGAAAAAGATCAAAAAAAGGCGGACGGTCGTTCTGCAAACCGTCCGCCGCAGGCCCACGCGCGAGCCTCTTTATTCAGCCTTGGCAGGTTCGGCGGCTTCCTTGCTGCGAAAGCTTCCGCGCACCATGTCGAACTTGAAGAAGCGGCACTCAAGCGGGCCGTTGAAAAGCGGCACCTTGCGCGACTCCGACAGACGCATCTGGCGCGGCAGTGCGCGGTCGCTCGTCAGAAGCCAGGCCGTCCAGCCCGAGAAGTTGTGCTTGAGGTTGTCCGAGACGTCCTTCATCATCGAGGCGACCGAGGCGCTCTTGGGGTTGGACTGCTCGCCGTAGGGCGGGTTGGCGATCACAAGGCCCGAAGCGGCAGGCGCGGTGATCTTTCGCGCGTCGCACTGCGTAAAACTGAGGCGCCCGTCTTCGAGAAGGTCCGAAAGGCCCGCAGCACGGGCGTTTTCCTCGGCCTTGCCGACCACGATCGAGCTGATGTCGCTTGCGCGGATGAGAACCTTGGCGTGGCGGTTGACCGCAGCGCGCGCGTCGTCCTTGATCTCTTCAAAGACGTCGCGCTCAAAGTCCGAGAAGTTCTCAAAAAGGAAACGGCGGTTCAAGCCCGGAGCGATGCCGCAGGCCGCGCGGGCCGCTTCGATTGCAATCGTGCCCGATCCGCAGAAGGGGTCGACCAAGGGCATGTCGGGCTGCCAGCCCGCGAGCATCAAAAGGCCGCTTGCGAGATTTTCCTTTAAGGGTGCCTCGCCCTTGTCGCGGCGCCAGCCGCGCTTAAAGAGCGCCTCGCCGCACATGTCGAGATAGAACGTGCAGTAGCGCTGATCGACGAAGGCGAAGATGCGGATGTCGGGGTGCGTGCGGTCGACGTCCGGGCGCATCTGCATGAAGTGATTGAACCGGTCGCAGATGCCGTCCTTGATTCGAAGCAGCGTGAAGTCAAGACTTCTCAAGGGCGAGCGGTGCGAGGTGATGTCGATGCGAATCGACTTCTCGGGCCCGAAGTGCTCCTCCCACTTGGTGCGGCAGGCGAAGTTGTAGATGTCCTCTTCGTCGTAGTAGTCCGAGGAGGCAAGCCGCATCAGGATGCGGCTCGCAAGCCGCGAGTTGAGGCAGGCGCGCATGGCGCAGGCCTGCGGCCCCGAAAAGAAGACGCCGCCGCGGACCGGTTTGATTTCCTGTGCGCCGCAGGCCTTGAGCTCGTTGGCGAGCATCGCTTCAAGTCCGAGCGGGCAGATTGCGTAAAAAGAGGTTTTTCTAGCCATGGAGTGTGTGTGCGGCCCTGTGGGGCCTCTGATGCATGTTCGTATCGATTTTTCTAAAACTTTGCCGTGCGGTCAATGACGTCCTTCGCCGTGGCCGGTGACGACGTACTTGAGGCTCGTAAGGCCTTCAAGGCCCACGGGGCCGCGGGCGTGCAGCTTTCCGGTGCTGATGCCGATCTCCGCACCCAAGCCGTACTCATAGCCGTCGGCAAGGCGCGTCGAGCAGTTCACCATGACGCTGCCGCTGTCGACTTCGCGCAGAAAGCGGTTGGCGGCCGTGTAGTCGTTGGTGATGATGGCGTCGGTGTGATGCGAGCTATGAGCCGCGATGAAGTCGAGCGCCGCATCAAGGCTTTCGACCACAGCAATCGAGATGATCGGGGCGTTGTATTCGGTGTCCCAGTCGCTCTCATCGGCATCGACGACGGCAAGGCCCGAGGCTTCAAGCACGGCCTTTGAACGTGCGTCGCAGCGCATCTCAACGCCCTTTTGGGCAAAGACGGCGCCGATGCGAGGCAAAAAGGCGTCAGCGACCACCTCGTGCACGAGAAGCGTTTCGGTCGCGTTGCACGGGGAGTAGCGCTGCGTTTTGGCGTTGTCGACGACCGACACGGCCATGTCGAGGTCGGCTGCGGCATCGACGTACGTGTGGCAGATCCCGTCGAGGTGATGAATCATCTCGATCTGGCTTTCCTCGCGCAGACGCGCGATGAGGCTCTTTCCGCCGCGCGGAATGATGACGTCGATAAGGCCCCGGGCGCGGATCATTTCGCCCACGAACGCGCGGTCGGCCGTGGGCGCCGTGATGACGGCGTCGGGGTTGAGGCCCGCGGCTCCAAGCGCCTGACGCACCAGGCCGCCTAAAACGCGGTTCGTTTCAAAAGCTTCGGAGCCCCCGCGCAAAACGGCGGCGTTTCCGGACTTTAAGGTCAACGCTGCGGCGTCGACCGTGACGTTGGGGCGCGACTCGTAGATGATGCCGATGACGCCCAGCGGCACACGCATGCGGCCCACGGAAATGCCTGAGGGCTGCACGTGCACGCCGCTGACTTCACCCACGGGGTCGGGAAGCTGCGCGATCTGCTCGCACCCCGCGGCCATCGTCTCGAGCACCTTGTCGGTCATGGTGAGACGGTCGACGAAGCTAGCCGGGTAGTTCTTGGCGCGTGCGCGTTCAAGGTCAAGGGCGTTGGCCTGCTGCACGGCCTCGCGGTTTGCCCTGAGGCTCTCCGCAAGGATCATGAGCGCCTTGTTCTTTTGCGCGGTGCGTGCGCGCGCAAGTTCCCGGGCGGCCTGCCGCGCGCGGCGGCCAACGTCGAGCATCAGGGCGTGAAAGTCGACGGCGGCGGCCGCAGAAGTGTCTTTGTCAGTCATTTTTTGAGCGTACTGAACCAGAAGCTTTCCTTGAAAGAGCTCCGCGTGGGCGAAGCCCGCCGCAGTGCATCAATGACGGGCGGCCCTTCAAGGAAAAAAGAGAATTACTTCGCCAAAAAGCTCGCAAGGCTCGCGAGCTCCACCCAGGGATCGGAGTCGCGGTCGGCGACGACGAGCCCTTTTGAAATCTTATCGATATCAGCGGCAAGCATCAGGGCGCTTGCGAGCTTGCGCGAGCTCATGCGCGAGGCGGCGGCAATGGCGCGGCGCTTGCGCGAAAGCGGAAAGATGCGAAGCTGGTCCGCCGCCGACGCCTTCGAGACGCCCGAATCGATGAGCGCGCGCAGCCGCGCCGCGCAGCGGATGTCTTCGGACAAAATCCAGAGAAACGAGGGAATCGCCTCGCCCTTGGCGCGTAAGTTTTCAAGAATGCGCACGGCCTTGGCGCCGTCGCCCGAGAACGTCGCATCAAGCAGGTTGTCGACGTCAAAGCTTGCCACGTCCTGCACGGCGTGCTCGACGTCGGAGGCTTCGACGTGCTTCCCTTTGCCGAAACGGAAGTAGAGCTTCAGCACCTCCTGATTGGCCGCAAGGAGATTGCCTTCGCAGCGCTCGGCGAGAATGGCAAGCGCATCGTTTTCGGCCGTAAGGCCCAGGCGCTTCAAGCGATCGCGAAACCAGGCCGGAAGTTCGCGTGCTGAGACCGGATCGCATTTGACCTCGACGGCTGCCGCGGCAAGCTTCTTGTACCAGGCCGCGTTCTTGAGCGTCCACTCCCAGGGGATGCTCACGATCAGCACCACGCCGTCCAAGGGAAGCTGCGGGAGACCGCCCAAAACTTCAGCACCCTTGGTGCCGGGCTTGGGGGAGGCGAGACGCAGCTCAACGATCTTCTTGTCGCCGAAAAGGCTCATCGCCTGACAGGCGTCGAACACCCGGCTCCAGTCCCAGGCGGCCGAGGCGTTCAAGACCTCGCGCTCGGTGCAGCCTTCTTCGCGGGCCTTCTTGCGGATCATGTCGGCCGCTTCAAGCATCAAGAGCGGCTCTTCGCCCGTCACGAGCCAGAGCGGCGCAAGGGGCGATTTCTGCAGCTCAAAGCGAAGATCCTGAAATTGCATGGGCGTAGATGAATCGTGACGAATTCGGGCGGCCTTCCTGTTTCAAGAAGGGCGGCTCTTCGGCTTAAAGGGCGGGCTTGTCGCCCGTATCGCGCGTCAGCGCCTCGCTTTCTTCAACGGGCTCGGCGCGCTCGATGCGGCGGATGATCTGCGTGGCAAGGTCCGACTGCATCTCGTTGACGACGAGCGCCTCTTCGCTGTCGCGGCTCAGGTAGTCGTTGTCGTCGTAGCTGATCTCGCGCACGGCGACCAACGTCGTCTCGGGAAGATACGGCGTTCCGCGCGGCGTGGTGAGCACGAACTGCACGATGTACTTCAATTCGTACTCGCGGGCCTCGCCGTCGGCGTTGTAGCTGATGATGTTGCGCTCGCGCGACTGACGCGTGAGTTTGAGCACGGCCTGGGACTCTTCAAGGGAGTTCACGATGGTGACGTTGGAGCCCGCCCGCAGCAGACGCGCAATGCGCGCCGTAAAGGGCGTATTGCGGTTCATGTCGAGATAGATCTTTTCAAACGGAAGCTCGAAGCGTCCGCGCAGGCGAAAGCCGCATCCGGCAAGGGGAAGAATGGCGGCGGCTGCAACGAGGCTGCGGCGGGTGAGTGACATCAGTCGGTCCCAGTAGGTGAGTGGAAAGCCCGCAATTTGGGCGGGCTGCGGTTCAAGCCCTTCATTATAAGAGCAAGGGCGCCCGGCACCCCTTGACCTCCCTTCGGCGCCTCTCGGGCCATTCTTGGGCATTGCCTTGGCGTTTCCTTCGGTGCGGGTCATGGACGGCCTGCAGTTTCCGCTAGCCAATCTTTCTCTAAAATGGCTTGGTGTCGTGCCGTTTCCCGTGTCCGCATGCCTCGTGCGCGCAAGGAGCTGGTCCGGCAGGAAAAAAATAGATTGCAAAGACAGAATTTTCTGGGGAGAAGCGTCATGTTTGCCGTTGGATTCGTCGGCCCTTCGGGTGTGGGCAAGACAACACTCATGGAAAAGGTTCTCGCGCGGCTCGTGAGCCGCGGGCGCACCGTCTCGGCCGTCAAGAGCACGCACCATGACACCGATCTCGACAGTCCCGGCAAGGACAGCTGGCGCTACCGAACCGCGGGCGCCAAGGAAGTCGTTCTCGCCGGCGACAAGCGCTGGGCGCTGATGCGCGAGACCGAAGGTCAGAAGGTGTCCCTGCAGGAGATCCTCTCGCGCATGGACGCTGTCGACATCGTGCTCGTCGAGGGCTACAAGGGCGAGGAGGGCATTCCGCGCATCCTCGTGCACCGCAAGAACTGCGCGCAGGCCCTTCGGATGCTTCCGGGCGTGGCGGCCATCGCCACCGACGACCCCAATCTTGAGATCCCCGAGGGCATCGCCCGGCTCGACATCAACAGCCCGGGCGCCGTTGCAAATTTCGTCGTTACATTGAAGGCTGACAGTGATCACCTATAACGAAGCTCTTGAAATGATGCTGGGCCGCGCCCAGCCCATCGTGCGCACGGAAACCGTGCCGACGCTTTATGCCGAAGGGCGCGTGCTCGCGCAGGACGTCGTGAGCGCGATCAACGTTCCCGGCTGGGACAACTCCCAGATGGACGGCTACGCCGTGCGCTCGTGCGAGCTCGCCGGGGCCTCTGAAAAGACGCCCGTGCGGCTTCCCGTTTCCGACCGCATTCCTGCGGGCAGCAAGGGCGGGCCTCTCGCGCCCGGGTCCTGCGCGCGCATCTTTACCGGTGCTCCCATTCCCGAAGGCGCCGACGCGGTGGTGGCCCAGGAGGACGCGACCGTTGACGGCTCCGAGGTCGTCTTTACGGCTCCCGCGCCCGAAGGCTGCTGGGTGCGCAAGACCGCAAGCGACGTTGCCGCAGGCGCCACCGTCGCCAAGGCGGGCGAGACTCTCACCCCGGCGCTTCTAGGCCTTATCGCGAGCGTCGGCACCAGCTACGTGACGGTCTTCAAGCACCTGCGCGTGGGGGTGTTCTTTTCCGGCAGCGAGCTCGTTGCGCCGGGCGAGCCCTTAGGCGAAGGCGGCATCTACAACTCCAACCGCTACACGATCCGCGCTCTTTTGCGGCGCCTTGACTGCGAGGTGTTTGATCTCGGCACGGTGCCCGATTCGCTTGAAGCGACCGTTGAGGCTTTCGAGCGCGCCTCGCGCACGGCCGACGTCATCATCAGCTCGGGCGGCATGAGCGTGGGCGAAGAGGATCACATTAAGCCCGCCGTCGAGCGCTTGGGCCGCATCGAGATGTGGCGCGTGGCCTTAAAGCCCGGCAAGCCCGTCGCGCTGGGCGAAGTCTGCGGCAAGCCCTTTATTGGGCTGCCCGGCAACCCGGTCTCGAGCTTCGTGACGTTTCTGATGCTCGCGCGCCCCTACATCCTGCGCTGCCAGGGCCGCAGCGCAGTGCGCGTCGCGCCCATGATGATGCGCGCGGACTTCGAGCGCACCAAGCCCTGCAGCCGCGAGGAGTTCGTGCGCGTGCGCCGCAACCACGAAGGGGGTCTTGACATCTTCCCGACGCAGAACTCCCAGGTGCTCACAAGCTGCGCCTGGGCCGACGGCTTGGTCGACATCCCCGCGGGCGCTCTGGTGAAAAAGGGCGATCTGGTGGCCTATTACCCCTTTGGAGATTTGTTCCTGTGAAAATCAAGGTGAAGTATTTCGCCCTGTTGCGCGAAGCCGTGGGCACGGGTGAGGAGACGGTTGAAGTGGCCGTTGCCGCGCCCACCGTGGCCGACGTCCGTGCGGCCTGCATTGCGATCGACGCCAAGCACGCCGAAGCCTTTGCAAGCGTGCGCCGCATCCGCGCGGCGGTCGACGGCGTCATGGCTGGCGACTCTGCTCTCGTCGCCGAGGCCGCCGAAGTGGCGTTTTTCCCGCCCGTCACTGGAGGCTAGAGACGTGTCGCAAGGCATCACGAAGATTCGCGTCGGACACGAGGATTTCGACGTTTCAGCTGAGCTTGCTGCGCTCGAGCGCCCCGAGCGCACCGCGGGCGCTGCGGTCACCTTCACCGGGATCGTGCGCAGCGACGGCGAGGTGCTCGAAATGGAGCTCGAGCACTATCCGGGCATGACCGAAAAGGCGCTCGAAGGCATCGTTGAAAAGGCCAGAAGCCGCTGGGATTTGGAAGACGTCGTGGTGATTCACCGCGTAGGTCCCTTGAAGGTGGGCGAGCAGATCGTCCTTACGCTTGTAACCTCAAGTCATCGGCGTGAGGCGTTTGAGGCGTGCGAATTCATCATGGACTGGCTCAAGACCGAGGCACCCTTCTGGAAGAAGGAGACGACGGCCGCAGGCGCCCGCTGGGTCGACGCCCGCGAAAGCGACGAGGCCGCGCGCGAGCGCTGGCTGAAGTAAAGGAATAGGCGCTTGGGCGCGAGCCCAGGCCCTTTTTTCTTCCTTCCTTTCAAATTTTTTGTCGAGTTGTTTTATGACGCTGATGACGCGCGACGGCCCCCTGTGGGTCGTCTTTCTTGCCGTGGGAAGCGGCGCCGCGTTGGGCGCAATCGTCCGCTGGGCGCTTTCCTATGCGTTGAACCCGCGCTGGGCGATGATGCCCGCGGGAACGCTCACGGCCAACCTTCTGGGCGGCTTTCTGATCGGCATTGCGGTCGCCTTCTTTGCCGATCAGCTCACCTCGAGCCCCGCATTGCGGCTTTTCGTGGTGACGGGCTTTCTCGGGGGCCTCACGACGTTTTCGACCTTTTCGAGCGAAAACATCGCGATGCTTTTGAACGGCGAATACGTGCGTGCGGTGACGCATGCCGCCACGCACCTTGTGGGCACCATTTCGATGACCGCCGTGGGCCTGTGGTTCTACCGCAATATTCTCCGTGCGGTTGTCATGAAATGTTTTGGGAGTTGAAAGCGATGATCCGAATCTCTCCGGCGGCTGCGGCCGCAGCCGCCGCAATGGCGGCGTGCTTTTGCGCGGCGTCGGCCGCAACCGCGGCCGATGCGTTGACGAGTTGCTACAAGAAGTCCGAGACCACCGTCGAGGTGCAGGCCTGCCTCAAGGAGGAGCTTGAGGTGGTGAAAAAGCGCTACGACGACGTCGTCGAGCGCGTGATGGACAACGCCCGCGAGCTTGACCGCGTGCAGAAGAAAAAGACGGCCGCCAATGCCTTTACCGAGGCAAACAAGGCTTTCGAGAAGTTTGTCGACGCCGAATGCGGCTGGATCAACGCGAGCTACGGCAGCGGCACGGGCGCGGGCAACGCCAAGCTTGCCTGCCGCATCAACTTGATGCGCCTGCGTACGGGAGCGATGGACGCGCAGTTTCTGACGCCCAACAATTGATTCGCTTGGGGCCTTTGCTCGCGAGCTTTCGAGCCGGTCTTCTGACGAGGATCGGCTTTTTTGCGGCCGGCGGGTTTTGAGCCCGGCCGCAGAAAACAAAGGGGAAACAAGAGGGCAAACGAAAGCCCCCTTGCAGCACGGAAGCTTCAAGGGGGCTTGGGATGGTCGAAAAATCGTCAGACCATTACTTCGCCACGACGTTCACGAGCTTGTTGGGAACGACGATGACCTTTCTCACCGTCGCATCGCCCACGAAGCGCTGCACGTCGGGGTGCGCGAGCACGGTCTTTTCAATGTCCTCGCGGGAGGCCCCGGTCGGGATCATGATCTGGCCGCGCAGCTTGCCGTTGACCTGGATGACGTACTTCACTTCGTCGACTTCGAGAGCCGACTCGTTCACCTCGGGCCACGGCGCGTCGATGAGCTCGGTGCCCTCGGCCTCGGCAAAGCCGAGAGCGTCCCAGAGCGCCGAGGTGATGTGCGGCGCAATCGGGTAGAGCGTGCGGATCAGAATCGAGATTGCGTGCTTGCGGGCGGCGCTTGCCGTCTCGCTTGTTTCGGCAAAGCCGTCGATGCTGTTCATCATCTTCATCGCCGCCGAGACGACCGTGTTGAACTGCATGCGGTCGAAGTCCGACTCAGCCTGCTTGAGGGTGAGGTGGATGTCGCGCAGGAAGCCCTTGACGGCCTTGGAGGCGCCGGCAACGTCGATGGTGTCAGCGGCCGCACGAATTTCGTCGTGGTGGTTGTAGCTCCAGTTCCACATGCGGCGCAGGAACCGGTAGGCGCCTTCGGCGCCGGAATTCGACCACGCGGCGGACTGATCAGGGGGTCCTGCAAACATCACGAACGTACGGGCGGTATCCGCGCCGAACTGCTTGATGATGTCGCGCGGCTCGACCACGTTGTTCTTGGATTTCGACATCTTCTCGATGCCGCCGGAGACCACGGGCAGCCCGTCTTCCTTCGAGGTGACGCGGCAGGGACGGCCCTTCTCGTCATACTCGATGTTGATTTCGTACGGGTAGTACCAGCGCTTGTGGCCGTCGGGCAGTTCGCGGTAGAAGCACTCGGCCGTGAGCATGCCCTGGGTGAAGAGACGCGTGAAGGGCTCGTCGAACTTCACGAGGCCCAGATCGCGCATCACCTTCGTCCAGAAGCGGGCGTAGAGCAGGTGCAGCACGGCGTGCTCGATGCCGCCGATGTACTGGTCCATCGGGCCCCAGTAGTCGTTGCGGCTGTCGACCATCGCGCCGTTGCAGTCGGGCGAGCAGTAGCGCATGTAGTACCACGAGCTGTCGACGAAGGTATCCATCGTGTCGGTCTCGCGGCGGGCGTCGGCGCCGCACTTCGGGCACTTGCAGGCGAGGAACTCCTCGCACTTGTTGAGCGGATTGCCCGAGCCGTCCGGAATGAGGTTCTCCGGCAGCAGCACCGGCAGATCCTTTTCAGGCACCGGCACGGGACCGCAGTGCGGGCAGTTGATGATCGGAATCGGGGTGCCCCAGTAGCGCTGGCGCGAGATGCCCCAGTCGCGCAGGCGGAACATCGTCTGCTTGTGGCCGATGCCCATCGCCTGCAGGTCGGCGGCAATCGCGTCGACCGCCTCGTGATAGTGCAGGCCGTTGTACTTGCCCGAGTTGATGCAGTAGGGGTTGCGGGTCTTGTCGCCGTACCACTCCTGCCAGGCATCGGTCGAGAAGGTTTCGCCCTCGACCTGGCAGACTTGGATGATGTCAATGCCAAACTTCTTGGCAAAGGCGAAGTCGCGCTCATCGTGCGCGGGCACGCCCATGACGGCGCCTTCGCCGTAGCTCATGAGCACGTAGTTGCCGATCCAGACCTCGACCTGACGGCCGTTGAGCGGGTGCGTGACGTAAAAGCCCGTGCGCACGCCCTTCTTTTCCATCGTGGCCATGTCGGCCTCGGACACCGACCCCTTGGCGCATTCCTCGATGAAGGCCTGAAGATCAGGACGATCCTTGGCAAGGCGCTTGGCGAGCGGATGTTCGGCGGCAATCGCCACGAACGTTACGCCCATGATCGTGTCGGCGCGCGTCGTGTAGACGTTGAGCTGCTTCTTCTCGCCGTCGATTTCGTACGGGAAGCCGAAGTTGACGCCCACGCTCTTGCCGATCCAGTGCTCCTGCATGCGGCGCACCTGCTCGGGCCAGCCCTGAAGCTTGTCGAGGTCGGCAAGAAGTTCGTCGGCGTACTGCGTGATGCCGAGGTAGTAGCCCGGAATCTCGCGCTTTTCAACGAGCGCGCCCGAGCGCCAGCCGCGGCCGTCGATCACCTGCTCGTTGGCGAGCACGGTCTTGTCGACCGGGTCCCAGTTGACGATCTGCGTCTTGCGGTAGGCGATGCCGCGCTCGAGCATCTTGAGGAACATCCACTGATTCCAGCGGTAGTACTCGGGCTTGCAGGTCGTCACTTCGCGCGACCAGTCGAAGGCGAGGCCGAGCGGGCGCATCTGTTCCTTCATGTCGGCGATGTTCTGGTACGTCCAGGCCGCAGGCGCTACGTTCTTAGCGATGGCGGCGTTTTCCGCCGGCAACCCGAAGCTGTCCCAGCCCATGGGGGTCATGACGTTGTAGCCCTTCATGCGGCGGTAGCGGTAGAGCACGTCGTTGAGGGTGTAGTTTCTGACGTGGCCCATGTGCAGCTTCCCGGAGGGGTAGGGAAGCATGGAGCAGACGTAGAACTTGGGTTTTTCGCGGCCGTTCTTGTCAACCGCGTGCTCGACGGCGCGGTAGACATCGGCCTTTCGCCATTGTTCCTGCACCTGAGCTTCGATTTCTTGTGGGCTGTAGGTTTCGCGCATGTGGCGCCCTTTCTTGTTGGCTGGAGTATGGATCTTCGGCAGACTTCGCTGCGAAGAACCGACTGTGTACTTCATAGGAGGTCAAAAGACCTGAACTCTTAAGTATAAAACTTTTGACCGCGCCCCATTTTTCGCGGGTTCTGCTCAGGCTGAAGGATACCCGGGACCGCTTGACCCCTTGGACACCCCTTCAGTCACCCCTCTCTCGACTCCTCAATCAACCCTCCAGGTGCAAGACGGCTTTGAGATAAAATCAGCCGCTTTGATTTTCCGAAAAAAGTTTCGCCGCGCGATTTTCCCCGGCACCCGCACGGACTGCGTGCGGCTTCTGAGCTCTCCTTGAGCACTCCGTAGACCCCCTTATGCTGAATCCCGAGTACCTCAACACCCTCAACCCCATGCAGCGCCAGGCCGTCGAGCTCGGCAGCGTCAACTCCCTCATTCTTGCCGGCGCAGGCTCGGGAAAGACGAAGGTGCTCACCACGCGCATCGCGTGGCTTCTCGCGAACCAGGCCGCCTGGCCCTCGCAGATTCTTGCCGTGACTTTCACCAACAAGGCCGCCCGCGAAATGCGCACGCGCCTTGAGTCGATGGTGAACTTCGACATCAAGAACATGTGGATCGGCACCTTCCACGGGATCTGCCTCCGCAGTCTCCGACTGCTTGCCGAAGAGGCCAATCATCCCAAGACCTTCCAGATCATCGACTCGTCCGATCAGCTCTCGCTCATCCGGCGCATCATGAAGGACGCCGGGATCGACATCGAGACGGTTGACCCCAAGGCAAAGCAGGCCGCCATCAACCGCTTCAAGGAGTCGGGGCTGCGCGCGGCCGACGTGATGAGCGAAGACGAGACGACCTATGGGATCTACCGCGCCTACGAGGGGAGCTGAAAACGAGAGGGCTAGGTCGACTTCGCCGAACTTATTCTGAGCAGAGAGGAAATTCTTGAATACAACACTGTGCTTCGCGATCACTACGCCGAGCGCTTTCGCTACATCCTGATCGACGAGTTTCAGGACACGAACGTCCTGCAGTACCGTTGGATCAAGGCGCTCTCGCGCCCGGGGGTGGATACGAACTGCGTCTTCTGCGTGGGCGACGACGATCAGTCGATTTATGCCTTTCGCGGCGCCAACGTGGGCAACATGGCCGAATTTGTGCGCGACTACGGCGTCTCGCATATCGTGAAGCTCGAGCAGAACTACCGCTCGACTTCGCACATTCTTGATGCGGCCAACGCGGTCATCGGTCACAACGCCGAGCGCATGGGCAAGAACCTCTGGACGGATTCGGGCTCGGGCGAGTTGATCGACCTCTATTACGCCGCCGACGACCGCGACGAGGCCCGCACGATCACGCAGGACATCATGAGCACGCGCCGCGCCGAGCGCCTCAACTACGGCGACTTTGCCGTTCTCTACCGCAACAACTCGCAGTCGCGCGTGGTCGAGCAGTACCTCATCGCCAATTCGATTCCGTACCGCATCTACGGCGGCCTGCGCTTTTTCGATCGTGCCGAGGTAAAGGACGTTACCGCCTATCTGCGCGTGATGACCAACCCCGACGACACGAGCCTTATGCGCGTCATCAACCATCCGCCGCGCGGCATCGGCAATACGACCATGGAGCGCGCCGCGCAGATTGCGCACGACCTCGGCGTCTCGCTCTGGGACGTCATCAACGACGCCAACGCCGACAAGTCGATCGCCCGCACGAAGACCTTCGTCGATCTGATCGAGTCCATGCGCGAGGCCTGCGAAGGACTCACGCTTGCCGACATGGTGAAGACCGTGGTCAAGATGTCGGGCCTCATGACCTTCTACGAAGCGCAAAAGGACCAGGACATCCGCCTTGAGAACTTGAGCGAACTCATCAACGCCGCCAAGGGCTACTGCGAGGACAACGGCATCGACGAGTCGGCGCCCGCCATGGAGCCCGTGCCGGGCGCCGGGATGACGCCCTTGGAAGGGTTCCTGTCGCAGGCCGTGCTTGAGGCAGACGACAAGAACGAGGGCGACAAGCAGCCCGACGCCGTGCAGCTCATGACGGTGCATGCCTCGAAGGGGCTTGAATTTCACCATGTCTACTTGATCGGCCTTGAGCAGGGGCTCTTCCCGCACGTGGGCCGTTCGGGCAACGAGGACGAAGACGAGAAGGCGGTAAGCGAAGAGCGCCGCCTCATGTACGTGGCCATGACGCGCGCGCGCCGCAAGCTGCGCATCAGCTGCTGCGGCCATCGCCGCATGTACGGCGAGTTCCGCGCCAATCCTCCCTCGCAGTTTTTGGATGAGATCCCGCAGCAGCACCTGCACGCGCTCAATGAGCCGCAGGACGAAGACGGATATCCCGGCCACGGTTCGGGATCAGGCTATGGCTCCGGGTACGGTGCACGCTACGGGGCGCGCTCGGGCGGCTATGGTTCAAGTTACGGCTCGGGCTACGGATCGGGCAATCGCAGCGAGCGCGGCGCCCGCAGCTGGAGCAAGCCGCCCACGGGAGCCGATGCCTCGCGCCTTTCTTCCGACGGCTGGAAGCGCGCGGGCGTGAGAAAGGCGAGCGACTATCTCTCCTCGGGCGGACAGTCGCAGAGTTCGGGCAACGGCAGCAGCGGCTTTGGCTTTTCCAAGGCCTCGCGTGCGGTGAGCGCGGGCGGCTTTTCGGTGGGCGAGCAGGTCGTGCACGAGAAGTTCGGGCGCGGCCGCATTGAAAAGATCACCTACCCCGACAAGCCCGAACAGACGCGCATCATGATCCGCTTTGAGGGCGAGTCGCAGAGCAAGGAGTTCCTGCTTTCGTTCGTAAGCGAAAAGCTCTCGAAGGCCTAAAAGGCGAGGGCAGGAAAGAGAAAGGGGGAAGGAGGGGCGAACGCCCCTCTCTCTGTCCGCACCTTGGATGCTTTCGACGACGCCCGTTTCTGAAGGGCGTAAAAAACTCCGCGGGAAAGCAGTCTTCCTCGCGGAGTTTTTTTCGAGCGTGCGGGAGATCTCTCAAGAGAGCCCCGCGCGCGATTTCAGCACATCAAGAATTACTTGATGCGGCTGCGGTACTCGTTGGTGCGGGTATCGATTTCGATCTTGTCGCCGACGTTCACGAAAGCGGGAACATCAAGCGTGAAGCCGGTGGCCAGACGGGCGGGCTTCATCACCTTGCCGGAAGTGTCGCCCTTGACGGCGGGCTCGGTGTAGACCACTTCGCGCACGAGCATCGTGGGCAGTTCGATGCCGATCACGCGGCCTTCGTAGAAGACGGCTTCGGCGGTGAGGTCTTCCTGGAGGTACTTCTTGGCCTCTTCCATCGTGTCTTCGTCGACTTCGTACTGGTTGTACTCTTCGTCCATCCACACATAGTGCGGATCAGCGAAATAGGAGTAGGTCACTTCCTTGCGCTCGAGAACGATGTCTTCGAACTTGTCGTCGGCACGGTAGACCGTTTCGGTCACGGCGCCGTTGAGAAGATTCTTCATCTTCATCTTGACGGTGGAAGCACCGCGGCCGCCCTTGGAGTATTCGGCCTTGAGAACAACCATCGGATCCTTGCCGACCATGAACACATTGCCGGCACGCAGTTCTTGCGCGGTTTTCATCGCTGTAAGTCCTTCAAACTTAAAAAAACAATTTGTCGATGACACGGCCGCGCATGTGCTCGTCCGGTCAACATGAAACTTGGGGAAAAAATTTAGCTCGTCATTTTAACTTTTTCTCAAGCGTTTGTGCAATTCGCTCGGTAAGGCTCGACTGTGAAAAAAGCGTTTTGCGCCAAAGGCTTGCACCTTTTTCGAGCATCTCGAAATGGTCGCGCCAGGCGCTCCAGCCGAGCGTCTCGGAGTCCGAGCGGTTGATGCACTCTTCAAATGCGAGCCAGGCGGCGGCCGCTTCCTGCGCATCCTGCGACTCGTCGCCCGCCTTCCTCAATGCCCCGCAGTAGAGCCCGGCAAAGGCCGCAAGCTTGTCGAGCTGGATGTTGTCCTTTTGCGGATAAAGGGTCCAGATGAGCGGACGCCCTGCCAACTGCGCGCGCATCGTGCTGTCTTCGCCGCGCACAAGGCATGCCGTGGCGCTCATCAGCACTTCGTCGAAGTCGGCCTGCGGCACCATCGGTGCGCGCACGAGCTTTACGTGCGCGGGCGCCAAGCGGTCGAGCTCCGCGGCAAGCATCTCGGTGGCGCGTCCGGGCGCGGCGAGAATCTGCAACGGCCGGGGATCGGCTGCGACTTCGCGGGCAAAGACCGCCACGGGCATTTCGGGGTAGGTGAAGAAAAAGAGCGTAAAGGGCGCCGCCGGATCGGCGCCAAGGCGCGCGAGCACCTCGCGCGAGCGGCCCGAAGCCATGAAGGCGTCCTGGCGGCGCTCAAGGTCCGCCTCGTAGATCACGCCGCAGGTCTTCGCCGTAAAGCCAGGGAAGAGGAAGGTCTTCTGATAGCCGTAGCGCGGGTGGGGGCTTGCAAGGCCGTTTGAGTCCTCGGCGTACTGCTCGGCCGTGAGGTAGTCGAGCGCCGCCACCGCCACGCGCCGGGAGGCAAGGGCCGCGTTGATTGCGCCTTCGTAGGCCTCGGGCAGAAAGCAGGAAAAGAGCTCGATCACGATGTCGGCCACGGCCTCGGGCGTGCCGCAGGTCACTTCAAAATCCTTGTCCCAGCGCCGGATGCGGATGCCCGAGACGGTCTGCTCGACGAGCGAGGCATCGACCTCGGGCACCATCGCCGAGAGCGTGGCCGCATCGTCTATGATTAGGCGCACGCGCCAGTTTTTCTCCGTCCGAAGGCTCTGCGCGAGCCGCCAGGCGATGCCCGCGTCGCCGAAGTTGTCGATGACGCGGCAGAACATGTCGCAGCTATACATTTGTTTTTTCAGCCGATTGAAGGCCCGGGTCGGACCGGGCAAGAAATAAGCCGTGCGTTAACGTCGGCTGGGTAAAAAGAAGCGCGCCGATCCCGGCGCGCCGTCATTTGCATGACTGTGAGCGCCTCGCGGCGAGCAGAGTTTCCCAGCGTCTTTTCTTCATGATCGAAATCAGCGCCACTCAATACAAGGAGGCTCTTGCGAGCCTTCCGAGCCTGCCCGGCGTCTACCGCTACTTTGACGAGGCAGGAACGTGTCTTTATGTCGGCAAGGCGCGCGACCTGCGCCGACGCGTTTCACAATACTTCAGAAAGACCGGAAACAGCCCGCGCATTGCGCTGATGGTGCAGAAGATAGCACGGCTGGAAACGACGGTCGTCAACTCCGAGGCCGAGGCGCTCTTGCTTGAAAACAACCTCATCAAGACGCTCTCGCCCAAGTACAACATTCTCTTTCGCGACGACAAGAGCTATCCGTACCTCAAGATCACCGACGAGACGTTTCCGCGCGTGTGCTACTACCGCGGCGCGGTCGATCGAAAGAACCGGTTCTTTGGCCCATACCCCAACGGCTCGGCCGTGCGCGAGGCAATCGGCGTCCTGCAGAAGGTGTTTCGCCTGAGAACGTGCGAAAACGCGGTCTTCAAAAACCGCTCGCGCCCCTGCCTCATGGGGCAGATGGGACGCTGCTCGGCGCCGTGCACGGGCGACGTCGCGCCCGAGGAGTACCAGCAGGAGGTCGACGACGCCTGCCGGTTTCTGCGCGGCGAAACCGACACCATCATGAACGGGCTGCGCGCGCACATGATGCAAGCTGCCGAAGAGCGCCGCTACGAGCAGGCCGCGGTTTTAAGAGACCGCATCGCCCTTTTAAACGACGTCATGCACCAGCAGGTCGTGGAAACCACGGGAGGCGACACCGACGTCGACATCATCGCCGTGCTCCGAAAGGAGGGCGTGGCGTGCGTGAACCTTGCCGTCGTGCGCGGCGGCAGGCACTTAGGCGACCACTCCTACTTTCCAGAGCTCGGACGCTCGGGGGCGGAGGACGTCACCGAGTCCGAGGTGTTCGAGGCCTTCGTGCTGCATCACTACGCCAACGTGCCGGCTCCGGCCGTGGTGATTTCCTCGGCCGTGGAAAATGCCGCGCAGGCGCAGGCCGTCGCTGAAGAAATCAGCACGCTTGCCTCGCGCAGGGTCACGATCGTGCACGAGCCGCAGCAGACCCGGCGCAAGTGGCTTGAGATGGCCGAGCAGGGCGCAAGGTTGGCGCTTGCGCGCCGCATCGCCGAAGCCGACGGCGGCCGCAGAAGGATCGACGACCTCATCGAGGTTCTGGGGCTCGTGCTCGACGACGAGGAGCGCGCGGCGCTGCGCATCGAGTGCTTTGACATCTCGCACACCGCGGGCGAGGCCACGCAGGCCTCCTGCGTCGTGTTTGAGGGCGACCGGATGAATTCCTCGCACTACCGGCGCTTCAATATTGAAGGCGTGACGCCGGGCGACGACTACGCGGCCATGCGTCAGGTGCTCGAGCGCCGCTACGCGCCCGTGGCCCGCGGCGAGGCGCGGCTTCCCAACATCGTGCTCGTCGACGGCGGTCGCGGTCAGGTGCACATGGCAAAGGACGTCTTCAACGATCTGGGGCTTGATATCTCCGTCATCGTTGGCGTAGCCAAGGGCGAGGGGCGAAAGACGGGTTTGGAGACGTTGATTTTTGCCGACGGCAGAGAGCCCCTCGTGCTCGGCAGCCAGAGCCCAGCGCTCATGCTCATTGCGATGATCCGCGACGAGGCGCACCGCTTTGCCATCACCGGCATGCGCGCCAAGCGCAGCCGCACGCGGCAGACGAGCCGCCTTGAGGACGTCGAGGGCGTCGGCGCAAAGCGACGCCAGAAGCTTCTGACGCACTTTGGCGGCTTGAAGGGAGTCAAGAATGCGAGCGTTGAAGATATCGCTAAAATTAGCGGAATTTCCCGCGCCCTGGCGCAAAAGATTTACTCGCAGCTACATGGAGCAGAAGGTGTCTGATCGCAAGCTCAACATCCCGATGGTACTAACATGGACGCGCATCGCGTTCATCCCGCTCATAATCGGGGTCTTCTACCTTCCCGACAGCCTGTGCCCGCCGCACATGAAGAACCTTCTGTCGTGCGTGATGTTTTCGGTGGCGGCAATCACCGACGCACTCGACGGCTGGATTGCCCGGCGCTGGAACATGGCCACCAACCTCGGGGCATTTCTCGATACCGTCGCCGACAAGCTGGTCGTGTGCTCGGCCATCGTCGTTCTCCTTTCGTTTGACCGCGTCGACATGCTGATCGCGCTCATCATCGTCGGCCGCGAGATCACTGTCACGGCCCTGCGCGAGTGGATGTCCAAGATCGGTAAAGCCGCAAGCGTCAAGGTCAACTGGTTCGGCAAGATCAAGGCGATCGCGCAGATGGTTGCCATCCCGATGCTGCTTTTCTACGATCCCTTCATGGGACTGCCGATCTTTACGATCGGTACGGTCATGATTTGGATTGCCGCCGTTCTCACGATCTACTCGATGTGCGTGTACCTGCTTGCGGCGTGGCCCTATCTGCAGCGCGATTAGTCGGCCGCCGACCGCAAAACCAAAAAAACGCAATCAAAAATGCCCAAATGCCCGGAAACAAATCTCCGGGCATTTTTTACGCGCTGCAAAAATTTGACCGGGGCTTCTTTTTTTGAAAACACACCCCCGCACCGTCGTACCTCTCTCACACATTGTTTGCGGGGCCGCACCCCTGGGAGGGTTTGTCGTCGACCTTGAAGGGTTCCGCCGGGCTCTTCAAGGTTTTTTCATTTTGATAATCAACGCTGGCTTTTCGAAAGAATATTCGTATTAAGCAAAATACAATATTGGGAGGGTTTCTCGGGAGGGTTTATCAACTGACGTTGTTTCAGTCAGACGCTTTGTTTGAAAGTGTCGCGAAAGACGCGACGTAAATCCGATAAACCCCGAAGTTATTGCGGAAAACAATGAAGTAAAAAAGCGAAAGCCCCAAAAGTGTTGTGTAAACGATGACGTAAAAAAGCGAAAGGCCAAAAGGTTGTGCGGGGAACCGCTGAGGCAAATAAGAGAAATTTTGAGAAGTGTGGCAAAAAAGATGAAGTAAAAAAGAGAATGTTCCGAGCTTTTTCGGGGAGGGTGAAATAAAAACAAAAGAGATTCTCTGAGTTTGATTCGGGTGTTCCCTTGCGTCAAATCTATCGCAGGAGGGAGCGTTATTCTCACGCTCACAAAAAAATTACCCGCATTTTCAATTTGAGCGGGTAATCCTTCCTACCTTTCTTTATGGAAAATGTTCTATGAATAAGGCATTCAAGGTTTTGTGGAATCGACTCAGAGGCTCTTATGTCGTCGCTTCCGAAGCAACCGCGGCGCACGGAAAGTCCGGCAAGGCCGCAAAGACCGTGCTTGCTGCTGCGGCGGCAAGTCTCGTTGCCTGCGGCGGCGTGAGCGCCGCCGACTCCCTCGTGGTCAATTTTGACTACGTGAAGGACCAGAAGACAACGAAATTCCTTTCCGGCAAGGGCCAGGCGCTCGAGATTCAGACGAACGCCGGCGCTCAGAAGATGGTCGACGAGCTGATGGCCGCCAAGTCCGTCGCGGCGGTTCGCAGCGCCATTGCGCAGTTTGACGACGAGAAGAAGACGGCGATTTTGGCCGGTGTGGCGGGCGGCGGCAACTATTACGACGGTGGCTTCGGCGGCCTCATCAGCAAGGGCAATGCGCTTTCCTTTGCGCTTCCCGAGTCCTACAAGAAGGTGATTGCGTCGCCGATCTGGAAGCAGTTTGAGACGCTCACCAAGGAAAACGTCTACGACATCCAGGAACAGCCGGAAGTCAGTAAGAAGGAAGTCGAGGGCGGCACCTCCATCAAGATCGGCGGCATGGTGGAAGGCAAGGCAACCGAGCCTGTTTTGCTTGCAACCGTGGGCGGCGATCGCGTCATCAATACCGGTCTTGCCTACGAAGCCAACGTGCTGGGCCTGACCGTTCCCTTCTCATCGTACAAGGATTTCGCGACTGCCGTCGTTCGCAAGGGCGACGCGACGATTGAAGCCGTGGACGGCAATCTCTTTGGCCTCACGGGCGGCAGCTCCGCCGTCAATGTCTCGGGCATCGACGTCAAGACGGATACGAAGCTGAAGTCGGCGAAGTTTGCCGGCAAGTCGACCTCGGTGACGATCGACGGAAATGTGGACGTCACGCTGGCGGGTCCCACCAATGCCGCGGGCGTGCTTCTCTCCGGTTCGGCGATTGCGATGGGCGGCGAAGCCGCGTCAACGGTCACGGGCAACTCCACCCTCAACATCAAGTCGACGCACGATGAGGCCAACAAGATCTCCGGCATGACCGTGGGCGTCCTGGGCGGCGGTCTGGCTGCGGCCACGGGCAACGGCAGCGCCACGACGAACGTTCAGGGAACGACCAACATCAAGATCGATAGCGGCGTCGTGGTCGGCGCCTTCGGCGGCGGCGCCGCGCTTTCCACGGAACTCGAGGGAAGAGCATGGAATGCCGTCAAGGGCTTGAAGCTCGCGGGCAAGCTCACCGGCGACAACATCTTCCCGGCTGATCTGGGCGGCGACGTCACGGAAAAGAACTCGCCCATCCTCGTCAACGGCGGCAAGGCAACGGCCAATTCCGGCAACATCTCCGTTGAATCCCTGGGCAAGTCGCTTACGGTTGCGCTCGCGGGCGGCGGTCTGGCTGCGGCCTCTTCGGGCGGCAACGGCGGCAAGGCCGAGGTTGCCGTGCACACGGGCGACATCTCGATCACTCTGGGCGACGAAACGACGCCGGTGCTTGACCTCGAGCACAGAAAGACGCTGCGCGAGGAGACGGCAAAGATCCTCACCTCGCTTCGCGCCAAGAAGCTCGATCCGCTCTTGGAAGCTATCCCCGATGCTGAGAAGAACTGGGCCGGCGCCCATGTCGGCACGGTCGGCGGCAGCATCGTTGTCGCCAGGATGCCGAGCGGCGTCGCGGGTACTGTTGCGACCGCCTCGGCCGAAAGCGGCGATATCGTCGTCAACCTCAAGGGCGGCTACAACGTCGCCACGCTCGGCGGCGGTATGACGGCCGCCTTGGGCAAGCTTGCCTCCGAAGGCACCCAGGCCGTCTCGAAGGTTGAGTCGGCCACGATCAACATCTCGGGCGGCGACAACGTGCTCGTCATGTCGGGCGGCGCGGCCTACGCGACTGCCGATACGAAGGGTATGAATCCCCCGAGCTCGAAGGTTCTTTCTCGGTCGACGGTTCTTGGCACCGCGACGGTGAACGTCATCTCTACTACGCAGATTAAGCGCGTCTACACAATGAATTCCACGATTGAAGAGATTATGGAAAGTCCCGTCGGCCGCGAGATTCTCGGCAAGATGATGGCACAGAACCCGCTTGCACAGGCAGATGCGGATGACATCGGCATGGGCGAGGCCATGGCGCGTATGATGGCGGAAATGCCGCTGCGTGCGCTGTTATCGTTTGGCGGCGACAGCGTGCCCGCCGGCGCAGGTGAGATGCTCCTGAAGCAGCTTAACGCATAAATTAAATTTATAAACCACCGACAGCACCGCAGAAATTTATCCGCGGCGTTGCCGTGATTTTTATTCCTGGGAGGAAGTTTCAATGAATACGATCGTAACCGTCAAAGAAGGCGCACTCGAAGGTGCGTTTTCCGATGATAAA
>USAL01000011.1 GCA_900552545.1 uncultured Sutterella sp.
CGTTCACGCCACCAACGCGGGCGAAGCCACCTGGTTTGAATTCGCGCGCGAGATTGCGCGCCTCACGAAGGCCTCCGCCCACGTGCGTCCGATTGCAACCGAGCAGTATCCAACGCCCGCACACCGCCCGACCTACAGCGTTTTGTCGCTCAGAAAGCTCAGATCCTGGGGCATCTGCCCGCGGGACTGGAAGGCGGCGCTGGCCGATGCGCTTCGGAGCTCCGGCTGTTCCGACTATTCCGACTGTGAGGCGCAGTGCAAATGAGCACCGGTTCGTCGGATTTTGAAAAAACCATCCTTGTCACGGGCGGGGCCGGTTTCATCGGCACCAACTTCGTCGACTATTTCGCCGCGCGCCATCACGGAATCCGGCTCATCGACCTTGATGCGCTCACCTATGCCGCGCACCCGGAATCCTTTGAGCGTCAGACGGCCATGCCCAACGTCGTCCCGGTTCAGGGCGACATCTGCGACGCGGCGCTTCTTGCGGAAATCTTTGAAAAGTACGACGTCTCGGGCGTCATTCACTTCGCCGCCGAAAGCCATGTCGACAACTCCATTGCCGACCCGGTGAAGTTCGTCCGCACGAACGTGATGGGAACGGCGGCGCTTCTTGACGCCGCCAAGCGCCATTGGGAAAAGACCTCACGCCTTGCCTCGGCGCGCTTTCACCACATCTCGACCGACGAGGTCTTCGGAACGCTAGGCGCCGAGGGTCTTTTTACGGAAGACTCGCCCTACGCCCCCACGAGCCCCTATTCGGCAAGCAAGGCCTCGGCCGACCTGCTCGTCGAGGCCTACGCCAAGACCTTCGGCCTCAACACCACCATCTCGCACTGCTCAAACAACTTCGGCCCCTGGCAGCACGCCGAAAAGTTCATTCCGACCGTGATCCGCAAATGTCTGGCCCATGAGCCCATTCCGATCTACGGCACGGGCCTCAACATCCGCGACTGGCTCTGGGTTGAGGATCACTGCAGCGCGATTGAAACCATTTTCCTTCACGCCCGCGCTGGCAGCCGCTACGTCGTCAGCGCGCAGTGCGAGCGCACCAACCTTGAACTTGCCCGCACGATCTGTGCGCTTCTTGACCGCTTGCGTCCTTGGGCCGGACATAACTACGCCGAGCTCATCGACTTCGTCACCGACCGCCCCGGGCACGACTTTCGCTATGCCAGCTCGGCCGCACGCATCCGCGACGAGCTCGGCTGGCAGCCTGCGGGCTCATTTGAAGCCATGCTCGAGCGTACGCTTGACTGGTACCTCGGACACGAAGCGGCGTTCAACCAGCCGCAGAGCCGTTAGGCACAAAAAAACCGCCGCTTCGAAACATAAACTTCAAGGCGGCGGTCTTTCTGCAATCAAAAGTGCGGCTTAGGCAGGCCTGTGCTGCACGCGGCTCAAGGTGATCCCGTCGGAGAGAACCTCCTGCGAGAGAACCTTGTGTCCGCTTTGCTGTGCAAAGGTGCGGATGTCGGCCGGCGCATGTGGGTCGTCCGTGAGAACCGAGACGACCGCAAGCGGATCGGCGTTTTTGAGCGCCTTCTTCAAGCGCAGCACGGGCATGGGGCAGACAAGGCCGCGCAAGTCCAGCGCGTCCGCCACATCCGCCCCCACTCCCGGGGCTGCGCTCTTTTGGTCAAGGTTCTCGGTCATGCCGCTCATTGACTGCTTTACTTTTAGAGGCGTTCGGCAATCCAGGCCTTGGCGCTTTCGAGCGCCGCGGGAATCGCCGCAGCGTCGGTGGCGCCCGCCATGGCCATGTCGGGCTTGCCGCCGCCCTTGCCGCCGCACTGGTTGGCAACGAAGTTGACCAGTTCGCCCGCCTTGACGCGCGCCGTGAGATCCTTGGTCACGCCGGCGCACAGCTGCACCTTGGCGCCGCCCATCACGGCAAGAACGATCACGGCCGAGCCGAAGCGATCCTTGAGGTTGTCCATCGTCTCACGCAGCGTCTTGGCATCCATGCCTTCGAGCGTTGCGGCAAGCACCTTGACGCCCTTGACGTCCTCGGCCTTGCTCACGATGTCGGCGCCCTGCTGGGCGGCCAACTTGGCCTTGAGCTCGGAAAGAGACTTCTCGAGCTGATGAACCGTCTCGGTGAGATGGTCGATCTTGCCCGGGAGCTCTTCGGCCGGGGTCTTGAGGCGCGCGGCAGCCGCGGTGAGCAGCGCAGCGTTCTTCTGCGCGAGCGCCACGGCGTTCATGCCGGTCACGGCCTCAATGCGGCGAACGCCCGCGGAGATGCCCGCTTCGCCCACCACCTTGAACGAGCCGATGTCGCCCGTGCGCTTGACATGCGTGCCGCCGCAGAATTCGCAGGAGCTGCCGATGTTCATCACGCGCACGGTCTGACCGTACTTCTCGCCAAAGAGCATCACGGCGCCCGTCTTCTTGGCCTCCTCGATCGGGAGCACGCGGCAGTCGGTTTCGGTGTTGGCCAGAATCTCGGCATTGACCTGATCCTCGATGGCTCGGATTTCATCGGCCGTCAGAGGCTTGTCGTGCGCAAAGTCAAAGCGCGTCACGAATTCGTTGACGAGGCTGCCCTTCTGGGCGACGTGCGCGCCGAGAACGTCGCGCAGCGCCTTGTGCATGATGTGCGTCACCGAGTGGTTGCGCTCAATGGCGTGACGGCGCTCGGCGTTGACGTTGGCCGTAAAGACGTCGCCCTTGGAAACCGTACCTTCGGTGATGTGGCCCGCATGGCTGAAAACGCTGGCCTTGAGCTTGAAGCAGTCGGAGATCTTCACGATGCTCGAGCCGTTGACGAGCTCGCCTGCGTCGCCCACCTGGCCGCCCATCTCGGCGTAAAACGGCGTCTTGTCGAGCACGATGAGAACATCGTCGCCCGCAACGGCCGATTCGACCTGCGTGCCGTCCTTGTAGACCGCAAGCACCTTGCAGCCTTCGGCCGAGAGCGTGTCGTAGCCCACGAACTCGTTGTTGTCGCCCGTAAAGAGCACGTCGGCGGCAATCTTGAACTTGCCGGCTGCGCGCGCCTTGTCCTTTTGCTCCTGCATGGCGCGGTCAAACGCCTCGAGGTCGACATAAATTCCACGTTCGCGGCAGACGTCGCCCGTGAGATCGACCGGGAAGCCGTAGGTGTCGTGCAGCTTGAAGGCCACGTCGCCGGGGAGCTTGCCGTCCTTGGCGTTGGCGATGGCCTCTTCGAGAATCTGCATGCCGTTGGAGAGCGTCTGCAGGAAGCGCTCCTCTTCGGCGCGGATCGTCTGCGCAATCTCGGGCTTCTTCAGTTCCGGATAGATGTCGCCCATTTCGACGGCAAGCGGCTCGACGAGCTTGTAGAAGAAGAGGCCGCGGGCGCCGAGCTTGTAGCCGTGGCGGATGGCGCGGCGGCAGATGCGGCGCAGCACGTAGGCTCGGCCTTCATTGCCGGGCTTGACGCCGTCGGCGATGGCAAAGGCGCAGGAACGGATGTGGTCGGCGATCACCTTGAGCGACGGGCACTGCGGATCAACGTTCGTGGCACCCACCTCCTCGACGGCCTTCTTGGCGGCGGCCATGAGGTTCTGGAAGAGGTCGATGTCGTAGTTGGTCGGGACATCCTGCAGCACGGAGGCCAGACGCTCCAAGCCCATGCCGGTATCGATGTTCGGACGCGGCAGACGGTTGAGCTTGCCGGAGGTGTCGCGGTTGAATTGCGTGAACACCAGGTTCCAGATTTCCATGTAGCGGTCGCCGTCCTCGTCGGGGCTCCCCGGAGGGCCGCCCTGGACCTTGGGGCCGCGGTCGTAGAAGATTTCCGAGCAGGGGCCGCAGGGACCGGTGTCGCCCATCATCCAGAAGTTGTCGGACATGTAGCGCGCACCCTTGTTGTCGCCGATGCGCACGATGCGCTCCTTGGGAACGCCGATTTCCTTGTTCCAGATGTCGTAGGCTTCATCGTCTTCGAAGTAGACGGTGACCCAGAGCCGCTCGGCAGGAAGCTTGTAGACCGTGGTGAGAAGCTCCCAGGCCCACTGAATCGCCTCGCGCTTGAAGTAGTCGCCGAAGCTGAAGTTGCCGAGCATCTCAAAGAACGTGTGGTGACGCGCGGTGTAGCCCACGTTGTCGAGGTCGTTGTGCTTGCCTCCGGCGCGAATGCACTTCTGGGAAGTCGTGGCGCGCTTGAGGCTCTTGTCGAGTCCGAGGAAGTTGTCCTTGAACTGATTCATGCCCGCATTTGTAAAAAGCAGGGTCGGATCGTTGTGGGGAACAACGGGGCTCGACGGAATGATCGGATGCCCCTTGCTTTCGAAAAACTTCAGATAGGCCGTGCGGATCTGCGCGGCCGTCATGTAAGTAGCGGGTTTCATGAAGATAGCTGATAGAGAAGCACATGCCGGCCGTCGCAGGCCCCCGAGGGCGGCGAAGAACCGGACATGTAAAACAGTAAAGTCGTTGGATTTTAGCGCGCCGGCTCGACTTCCAAAATTTTTGGTCGGCCCGCGTGCACCACGCCTGCGGCATCAAGAGCCCAGGCTTTATGGCGGAGGCGGCGCAAAAACCTTCGTTCCTGCCGCCTTCTTTTGCGTCGATTTGTGGATCCTGCCCCTATACCTTGAGCGCACCGGCGATGCGCTCGGCACAGCTTCTGGCAAGCGCCTCATCGTCGGCTTCGACCATGATGCGAAGCAGCGGCTCCGTCCCCGAGGGACGAATCAGCACGCGGCCGCGGTCACCGAGCTCCTTTTGCTCCCAGTCGATCTCGTCGACAAACGCCTTGTCGCTCTTGTAGTCAAATCCTTTTTCAATCTGCTTGTTGATGAGCACCTGCGGCATCAGATGCAAGTCGGCCGTGAGATCGGCCAGACTCTTTTTCTGCGAGCGCATCGCCGTCAGCACCTGAAGCGCGCTCACGATTCCGTCTCCCGTCGTCTGGTGATCAAGCGCAATGATGTGGCCCGAGCTCTCGCCGCCGTAAAGCCACCCCTTCTGGCGCAGAAGCTCCATCACGTAGCGATCGCCCACCTTGGCGCGGACAAACTCGATGCCCATGCGCGCGAAGTTCTTTTCAAGCGCGAAGTTGGTCATGAGCGTGCCAACCACGCCCGACTTCTTGTTTCGCTGAAAGATCTTGTCGCAGGCAATGACGTAAAGCAGTGCGTCGCCGTTGTAGAGGTGTCCCCCGGCATCGGCCATGATGAGTCGGTCGGCGTCGCCGTCAAAGGCCAGCCCATAGTCGGCGCCGGCTGCGGCCACACGTGCGGGTAGGTCGTCGGTGTGCGTTGCGCCCACGCCGTCATTGATGTTGAAGCCGTCCGGGTTGACGCCTTCGAGAACCACCTCGGCGCCAAGCTCATGAAAGACGGCTGGCGCAACGTGGTAGGCCGCGCCGTTGGCGCAGTCGAGATAAAGCTTCATCCCCTTGAGATCAAGATCGCTCGGAAAGACGCTCTTGCAGAATTCGACATAACGCCCGGCAGCATCGTCAAGTCGCCGGGCCTTGCCGAGATGGTGGCTCTCCACGCAGGAAAAGCCCTTGAGCATTTCGGCTTCGATTTCCTCTTCGACCGCATCGGGCAGTTTCGTTCCCTCGCGCGAAAAGAACTTGATGCCGTTGTCGTGATAGGGATTGTGGCTGGCGCTGATCACAACGCCAGCGTCAAGCCGCAGCGCACGCGTGAGATAGGCCACGGCCGGCGTCGGGATCGGGCCGCAGAGCACCACGTCGACGCCGGCCGACGAAAAGCCCGCCTGCAGGGCGGCTTCAAGCATGTAGCCCGATACGCGCGTGTCCTTACCGATCAAAACGCAGGCGCGCTCCGCTGCGGCGTGCTTGAGAAACACGCGTCCGGCCGCCTGTCCGAGCAACAGCACGAAATCGGGTGAAATCGGCGGCTGTCCCACGCGTCCCCGGATGCCGTCAGTGCCAAAGTAATGCCGTGCCATAAGATTTCACTCCTTTTTCGATTTGCCGCCCTCGACCGCCTTGCATGAGGCAACACGCCGTAGGCGCTGTCTTTGGCGCGAATTATAGGTAGGAGTCACTACCGGCGTTGCGCTGATGCGCCCCTTGCGAGGGCAGGCAGAAAATTCGTTAGCCGCCTTCGGCCGAGCGTACGGCGCTCCAGACGGCAAGCGCATCACGGGTCTCGCGCACGTCATGCACGCGCAGAATACGCGCGCCGCGCTCGGCCGCAAGAAGCGCCCCGGCAACGCTTGCAGCGACGCGCTCACGCGGCTCCTTGATGCCGGTGACGGCTCCGAGCGACGACTTGCGCGAAAGTCCCATCAGACACGGACGTCCGAGCGCCGCATATCGTCGCGTAGCTGCCAAAACGGCAAAGTTTTCCTCAACATTTTTGCCAAACCCAAAGCCGGCATCCCAGCAGATGCGCGCTGAATCAACCCCTGCGGCAAGAAGCGCCGCCTCGCGGCGACGCAAATACGCTTCGACCCGCGCAACGACGTCGGCTTCGCCCACGGCCCTTGCACCTTTGTCGCAACCAGCAAGCCCCGCCTCTGCCGCACCGTGCATGATGACGAGTCCCGCCGTAGAGGCTGCGGCAACCTCAAGTGCGCCGGGAACCTCAAAAGCGCGCACATCATTGAGAATCGCCGCCCCTGCCTGCAGCGCCCGGCGCATCACCTCGGGCTGGCTTGTATCGACCGAAACAAGATGGCCCTGCTCGCAGAGCGCCTCAAGCACGGGCATCACGCGCCGCAGCTCCTCATCGACAGACACCGCCCCGGCGCTGGGGCGCGTCGACTCGCCGCCGATGTCGATGATGTCGGCCCCGTCCTCGGTCATCTGCTGCGCCCAGTCGAGCGCCCGTGCCTTGCCGTCGTGGTGTCCGCCGTCGGAAAAGGAGTCGGGCGTGACGTTGAGAATTCCCATGATGAGCGGACGGGAAAGGTCAAGAAGCCGGCCGCCGCACGACCAATACCTCGCCAAACCGTCCTTGTCCACGGTGCTAGGGGACATGGTGTCTGAAGCTTGCATCTGAGTTTCCTTTGCGTCTATTGCACGTTTTCGAGGCTGTGCTCGTTTTTTTTTCGGAACAAAACGGCGGGCGAAGTCCGTGCGCTCACATGAGCGCGGCTTCGTCCGCCGATTGCAGGTTCAACTGTTTTCAGACCAACCACCGTCAGGAGGCGCTGGAGCCGCCTCCGGCGTTGGTCGAAGCATCGTCGCCCTTGCCGGGTTTGACCTCGGGCTTGGACCGCGATGCCGAATCAGGCGTCTCACCTTGGGCACCGGCCTCGGCCGAGTCCTCGGACGCGGCCGGCGTCACAGCCTGCGGGGCCTCGCCGTCCTTGGCTTCGGACTTCTCGGCAGGCTTGCGCCGCGTGCGGCGCGGCTTGCTCGGCGCTTCTTCAGGCGTCTCGGCTGCGGCAGCAGGTGCGGCAGGAGCGGCGCCTGCTGCATTGGCGTTCATATTGGCGTCCACATTGGCATCCGCTGCCTGCGGCGCGGGCTGCGCGGCAGGCTGAGCGGCCGGAGCCGACGCGTAGGTCTTTGCCGCGGCGGGAGCAGATTCGGCCGCCTTGGGCGGGCGTGGCGCACGGCCGGCGAGGATGTCGTCGATCTGCTCGCCGTCGATCGTCTCCCACTCAAGGAGTGCATGCGCCATGGCGTGCATCTTGTCGGCGTTGTCCTCGATGATCTTGCGGGCGCGCTTGTACTGCGTCTCGAGGATATTGCGGATTTCCGCATCCACGGCCTGCATCGTCTTTTCGGAGATGTGCGTGGTCTTCGTCACCGTACGGCCGAGGAACACCTCGCCCTCGTTTTCGGCGTAGACCATGACGCCCAACTTATCGCTCATGCCGTAGCGCGTCACCATATCGCGGGCCATCTGCGTGGCGCGCTCAAAGTCGTTGCTCGCGCCGGTCGTCATCTGGTTCATGAAGACTTCCTCGGCAATGCGGCCGCCGAAGAGAATGGCAATGCGCGTGAGCAGATACTCGCGGTCGTACGAATAGCGGTCGACCTCGGGCAGCTGCATCGTGACGCCGAGCGCGCGGCCGCGCGGAATGATCGTCACCTTGTGCACCGGATCGGACTTGGGCAGCATCTTCGCCACCAGCGCGTGGCCGGATTCGTGATAGGCCGTGTTGCGGCGCTCGTCTTCGGTCATCACCATCGACTTGCGCTCGGCGCCCATCATGATCTTGTCCTTGGCAAGCTCGAAGTCGTTCATCTCCCCCACGCGGCCGTTGCGGCGCGCGGCAAAAAGCGCCGCCTCGTTGACGAGGTTGGCCAGATCCGCCCCCGAAAAGCCGGGCGTTCCGCGCGCGATCACGTCGGCGCGCACGTCGGCGCCAAGCGGCACCTTCTTCATGTGCACGTTCAGAATCTGCTCGCGGCCGCGGATGTCGGGCAGCGGCACCACGACCTGGCGGTCAAAGCGCCCCGGACGCATCAGCGCCGGGTCGAGCACGTCGGGACGGTTCGTGGCGGCGATCACGATCACGTTGGTGCCGGTTTCAAAGCCGTCCATCTCAACGAGCATCTGGTTGAGCGTCTGCTCGCGCTCGTCGTTGCCGCCGCCCAAGCCAGCACCGCGCTGGCGGCCCACAGCGTCGATTTCGTCGATGAAGATGATGCAGGGGGCGTTCTTCTTGGCGTTTTCAAACATGTCGCGCACGCGCGCCGCACCCACGCCCACAAACATCTCAACGAAGTCCGAGCCCGAGATGGAGAAAAACGGCACGCCCGCTTCGCCTGCGATCGCCTTGGCAAGCAGCGTCTTGCCGGTGCCGGGCGCACCCACAAGCAGAATGCCGCGCGGGATGTGGCCGCCCAGACGCTGGAACTTCGAGGGATCGCGCAGGAAGTCCACTACCTCCTGCACTTCCTCCTTGGCCTCGTCGCAGCCCGCGACGTCGGCAAAGCGCACCTTGTTGCTCGTGTCGTCGAGCATCCTCGCCTTGCTCTTGCCGAAGGTGAACGCGCCGCTCTTGCCGCCCTGCATCTGACGCATGAAGAAGATCCACACACCGATCAGAAGCAGCATCGGGAACCAGCTGATCAGGATGCTCTGCAGCAACGAGGGCTCTTCCTCGGCCTTGCCGTAGACCTGCACGCCGTTCTTTCTCAAGTCGTCGACCATCCACAGGTCGCCTGGACTCGTGATGGTGTAGGCCGGCCCTTCGGCGGGCGTCACCATGATCTTGCGTCCCTGCACGTCGACGCGGCGGATCTTGCCCGCCTTGGCGTCGGACATGAACTGCGTGTAGCTCGTCTGATCGACTGCGCCCGTCGTCTCCCGCTGTCCGTCAAACTGCTGGAACACCGTAAAGAGCACGAAGGCGATCAAGACCCAGACCGCAATGCGGCCAATCATCCTGTTGTCCAAGATACTTTCCCTCTTTGTCTTGCTTTGAGAAGAAGACTCTGCAAAAAACGTTCTTTTTCCGCCCCTGCGGCCAAATCCTGCGCATCGCGCCCGGACGACCTGCGCCGTCGGCCCCTGCGCATGAAGCCGCACCTCAAGCGGACAAAATAGCAGACTAAGCCTATCGGAAAACCGCCGCCTTGTCCCGTAGTTTCCCCGATCAATTGGTTAATAACAGTTACGTGAGAGGCCAGCGGCGCAACACTTCGCCCCCAAAGAAGGCGGCCTCTCCACGCCTTATTACGCCCTATTTCGCCTTGTATCGCACTATTTCGGGGCCTTGAGCCCGCGGGCGACGACGTACATCTCGGCGCTTGAGTTGCGGCTTGCCTCGGGCTTTCTCTGCGCCACGCTCTTGAAGCTCTTTTTGCAGGCCTCGATGAACTGCGAGTAGCCCGAGCCCTGAAAGGCCTTGGTGACGAAGACGCCGTTCTCCTTCAAGTGCTCGAGCGCAAAGTCAAGGGCGAGCTCGTTCAAAAGCAGGCTCGCGCCCGAGTCAACCATCGCCACGCCCGAGAGGTTGGGCGCCATGTCGCTGATGACGACGTCGACCTTGCCGCCCTCGAGAATCTCCGAGAGCTTGTCGGCGACGTCCTGTTCGCGGAAGTCGCCCTGCAGAAAGATCGCCCCGTCGACGGGCTCCATCGGAAGGATGTCCATGGCGATGATGCGCCCGTTCAACGCCCCCGTTTTGTCCGAGAGCCTTGCGCGCACGACCTGCGTCCAGCTGCCTGGGGCGCTGCCGAGGTCGACCACGGTCATGCCGGGCGCAAACAGATGCTCGCGCTCGTCGAGCTCAAGCAGTTTGTAGGCCGAACGGGCGCGGTACCCCTCGGCACGCGAGCGCTTCACGAACGGATCGTTGATGTGGCGTTCGATCCAGGCACGGTTGGAACGCAGCTTTTTCAGAGACTTAGGCATAACTCAAGCTAAAATAGCGGGTCTGACTTTTCATCCGTCATATTTTTTGACATCCCGCCCGAAAAGGACAACACGAAAAAGGATGCGAAAGGCGCCCAGCCGCGGGCTTTGAACGCCCGGCTCGGCTTCTTCCATGCGCCTGCCGCGCACTTATCACGCGCGTTTTTCGCACGAAGCGCACGCGACGCGGCGCTTCTTTCCCAAGGCACGCCCGACTCTGACTTCCGTCACCCCCGACAAACCGTTCGGGGAAAGCCGGCGCAGGCTGCCTTTGAGAGGCCTTTCTCCGGGCGAATCTTTTCTTATTTAGAAACCATCATTTATGGCTGAACTCATTTTAGAGCGCAGCGTGCGCCTCGAAATGCGCGCGCAGGCGCATCATCTGCAGGCGGGCGTTCTGATCGGCGAAAAGGGCCTCACCGACGCCGTCATGAAGGAAATCGACCGCGCGCTCACCGACCATGGTCTGGTGAAGGTGCACGTGGCCGGAGACGACCGCGAGGAACGCTCGGAAATCTATCAGAGCGTGGCCGACACGCTCGGCGCGGCCCGCATCCAGGCCATCGGCAAGATGCTCGTCTTCTATCGTCCGACCGAAGATGAAGCGCAGAATGAACCCGCACCGAAATCCCCGCGCCGCAAGGCGCAGCCCGTCGCGGACGACGGACACGCCATTTTAATGGCCAAAGCCGATCCCGGTGCCCGCGGCATGAAAAAGCCCGTGGATCCGACGGCGAAGAAGTCGGCCAAGGGCGCAAAGAGCGTGAAAAGCGCCAAGGGCGGCAAGAACGCCAAGCCGCGCGGCATCACCGCCCGCACGCGCCCCAAGCGTACGACGAAAAAGGCCGCGCTCTCCTAACCGGCTGACTCAGGCTGGGAGCGCCGCGTAGCTGGAATACAAAAGAACCACAACAGCCCGCCGCGCCCCACGCCTTTGGAAAAATCGCAACGCCGTCTCGACTTTGATTGTCGGGGCGGCGTTTTTCGCGCCCGAAAGGAGCCGCTTCCTGGCCTGATTCAAGGCCTCATTCCAGCCGTTTCCGCGCCAGGGAGCACACCCGCGGCCGTGTGCACCACTTCCTTCACTAGTTTGAACAAGCAAACTTTTAAGTCGTCTTTCCAGTCCATCCCTTCACGCGCAAAAGAGCGACCTCAGGCCCTCTTTTGATCGAGCCGTCCAGGACTTAATTTTGAGCCGGGCAACCGAAAATTTGTTTGACTCATAAAAGTTTTATCGCCGCGACATTTGTGACAAGCGTGTCATTTTCGCAAAAGCCTTGATTTTTCTCGCCTTCCGACGGGTTTTGAAGGGGCTTTGTCATCAAACTGTCATAAACGGCGGCCACACTTCTGCGCCAGAAAAACCATAACGATCAAACTCCCTTTCCTGCGTGCTCAAATGCAAGATTTCTATCTGGTCGTGCTCGGCTTTCTGGCCGTGCTGGCCTGCTTTGATCTGTTCGTAGGCGTCAGCAACGACGCCGTCAACTTCCTCAACTCAGCTCTCGGCTGCCGCATTTCGTCATTTCGCACCACCATGTGGGTGGCGAGCATGGGCGTTCTTCTCGGCGCCACCTTCTCTTCGGGCATGATGGAAGTCGCCCGCTCGGGCGTCTTTCACCCGCAGATGTTCTCCTTTACGGAAATCATGGTGGTGTTCTTCGCCGTGATGGTGGCCGACGTCTTGCTGCTTGACGTCTTCAACTCGCTGGGACTGCCCACCTCGACCACGGTGTCGATTATCTTTGAACTGCTGGGCAGCGCTTTGGCCGCTGCGCTCTACAAGATCTACACCACCGCCGGAAGCTTTGCCGACGTCGGCCAGTTCATCAACAGCGCCAGGGCGCTCACGATGATCTCGGGCATTCTCATTTCGGTGGTCGTCGCCTTCATATCGGGCATGATCGTGCAGTACATCGCCCGCCTGATCTTCACCTTTCACTTCGAGAAAATCTACCGCCGCATCGGCGGCGTCTACGGCGGCTTTGCCATCACGGCCATCATCTACTTCCTCGTGATGAAGGGCGCTCGCGGCTCGAGCTTCATGCGCCCCGAATGGATCTCCTGGATCGACGCCAACACGCAGATCATCCTGATTACGCTTTTGGTGAGCCTGAGCGTTCTCTTTCACATCTTGATCGTCTTTTTCAACGTCAACGTCTTTCGCATCATCATTCTCTCGGGCACGTTCTCACTTGCCTTTGCCTTTGCCGGCAACGACCTTGTGAACTTCGTGGGCGTGCCGCTTGCGGCACTCTCGTCGGTTCAGGACTTCATGGCGCACGGCACGGACGGGGCGACGTACATGATGTCCTCGCTCCTTGAAAATGATCCGGCGCCCACCATCTTTTTGCTGCTCTCGGGCCTCGTGATGGTCGCCACGCTCTGGTTTTCCAAAAAGGCCCGCGCGGTCGTTCAGACCTCGATCAACCTCTCCTCGAGCCAGTCGGGCGAACACGAACAGTTCGGCAGCTCCGTTCCCGGCCGAATGATTGTGCGAAGCTCCATGGCCCTCGGTCGCATCGTGCGCCAGATCCTGCCGATGCAGCTTCAGGTGGGACTCAGAAGCCGCTTCAAGCCGAGAAAGCTCGAGCGCGACGAGACGCCGCTTCCCTTTGACTACGTGCGCGCCTCGCTCAATCTCGTGCTGAGCTCGATTCTCATCGCCTCGGCCACGAGCCTGCAGCTGCCGCTTTCGACCACCTACGTCACCTTCATGGTCGCCATGGGCTCGAGCTTTGCCGACGGCGCGTGGGACCGCGAGACCGCCGTCTACCGCATCTCCGGCGTGCTCACCGTGATCAGCGGGTGGTTCCTCACGGCCATCACGGCACTCACGATCGCAGCCGTCATGTGCACCCTCGTCATGGCAGGCGGCAAGTACATGGCCTGCGCCCTGATGCTTCTCGTGCTCACCCTGCTCATCCGCTCGAACTTCATGACCTCGGGCAAGAAAAAGGACGTCCCTCTCATCTTCCAGGGCGACGATCACGAGTCGGTGCGAAGCGCCATCAACACCACGGTGGGTCCGCACTTGAACCGCACGGTCGACCTCTATGAAGCCGTCGTCAAGGCGCTCTTGAACGACAACGAAAGCTCCCTGCGTCGCCTCAAGGCCGAGGCCTCCTCGCTTTTTGACACCTTGAGCGAAGAGCGCAGCGTCTACTACGAAATGGCCCAGCAGCGCACCTACGACAGCAAGCTTGATCGCGATGCCCGCTACTGCTTCTACCGAGCCTACCCCAACATGCGCGAAGTCGGCCGCAACCTGCAGCGTCTGTCGACGGCCTCAAAGGACCACGTCGCCAACCGCCACCGCATCTTCCGCGGGCGCTTGAAGAGCAACCTGCTGCAGCTCACCGAGGAACTGCAGAAATTGGTGCGCGGCGGCGAGGGACGCCACGCGCTTGAGACGGTCAAGCTCAACGGCAGCGACATCGTGCAGGAAATCGACCGCATGCAGGAAGAGCTTCTCGCATCGCTTTCCTCCGAAGAGGTCTCGATGCGCGGCTGCGAGCTCTACCTCTCGTTCCTGCAGTTCGTGCGCGAGCTCATCAACCGCTACAGCATCGTCGCCGTGCTGCAAAAGGAATTAAACGACCTGTGCGACGCCGAGGCGCAGAAGCACTTTGACGAAACGCTTCCGACCCAGCCGCCGAAGTCGGACAGCTCGGGCCTGACAAAGCTCACGCACGCCTCGCGCATTCTCAAGGCGCTGCACGTCATCAAAAGCAGCGGCTAGAAAATAACGCCCGTCTAAAAAGGGCGCAGGGCTCTCTGGCCTTGCGCCCTTTTATGCCTTTTATGCAAAGGCGATTTTGTACACTCCCCTTTGACGCCCCGACGCAGCCGGTTAAAAAACGTCCGGCCGCAGCGCCCGGGGCCCGTCCTCTTTCTTGTTTTTCTCTTGGTTTTCCCAGAAAGGTCTTTTCTCATGTCCGGCTGCATTCTCTTTGATCTTGACGGGACGCTCGTTGACAGCGCTCCGGATCTTGCCGCAAGCGCGAACTATCTGCGCGAGCAGTTTCAGTTAAAGCCCCTGCCCTACGGCGCCCTGCGCGAGAGCGCAGGCAAGGGCGCACGCGGCATGCTCTGGGCATCGCTTCGCGTGGGCCCCGAGGCGCCCTGCTTTGCCGAGTTAAAGGAAAGCTTTCTCACCCACTACGAAGCGCACATCAGCGAGGCGAGCACGCTCTTTGACGGCGTGCGCGACATGATCGAAGAGATTGAAGCCGCGGGCCTCACCTGGGGCATCGTCACCAACAAGGCCGGGCACCTCGCGCGCAAGCTCTGCGCGGCCAAGGGGATTCTCCCTGCCAACGACTGCGTCGTCTCGGGAAGCGACCTCGGCGCCATGAAGCCGCGCCCGGATCCGGTGCTTGAAGGCATGCGCGCGACCGGGTTTTCGTCCGCCGAGACGGTCTACGTGGGCGACGACGCCCGCGACGCCGCGTCGGCCGCTGCCGCAGGCGTCCCCTTTCTTGCCGCGCGCTGGGGCTACGTGGGCTCGGGCCCCGACATCAGCCGCTGGGGCGCAAGCCGCATCGCGCACCACCCCGGCGACATCGTGCGGCTTGCCCTTGAGGTCATGGGAAAGCGCGCCTAAATCCTGCCGGAGCGGCTCTACAGGCTTCTTCTCAAGCCGTTTTCCCCGTCAATTCCGCAAGCAGACCGCGGCAAGCGGCCTGCGCGCGGCGCACGGTGTCTTCAAAATCGGCCGGCCCGCCGTAGTACGGATCGGGCACGACGCGCTCGGCGGGGTCGCCCGCATAGGGCATCAGAAGCGCCACCTGCGCACGGCTTCCCGAGGGCTTCATGCGCATGAGATCGGCGTAGTTTTCGCCGTCGCAGGCAAGAATCCAATCAAAGTGCGCAAAATCGGCCGCCTTCACTTGCCGTGCCCGGTGTCCTGAAATGTCGATGCCGTGGTTTCTGCAGGCCGCCTGCGCTCGCGGATCCGGAGCCTGACCGATGTGCCAGGAGCCGGTGCCGGCCGAGTCGATTTCAAAGTCCGCGGCAAGATCCGCATCCTCAACGAGTCTGCGAAAAATCCCTTCGGCCGTGGGCGAGCGGCAGATGTTGCCCAGGCAAACAAAAAGCACCTTGATGGTCATTGCGTACTGTCTTCCTTAAACGTACGTTTGTGTCTGTCATGCACGGGCGGCTAAAGCACGTCGCCCCCGCGTCCGTCGGCGCCGAACACCGCGCGCTTTAAGGCCTCAAGCCGGTCGCGGTAGAGCGCCGCGCGCTCAAAGTCGAGGTCGCGGGCGCACTCGAGCATCTTCTTTTCCGTCTCGCGGATTTCCTTTGAGACGCTCTTTTCGTCCTTGAGATCGACTTCGCCGAGATCGCGCGAGAGCTCGCTGCGGCCGCCTGCGGCGGCCGGGCTCTTGTAGACGCCGTCGATGATCTCGCGCACCTCCTTCACCACGGACTTCGGGACGATGCCGTGCACGCGGTTGAATTCGGTCTGCTTGGCGCGGCGGCGGTTGGTTTCGTCGATGGCCGCCTTCATCGAGTCGGTCATCTTGTCGGCGTAAAGAATCGCCTTGCCGCGGACGTTTCGCGCGGCGCGCCCGATGGTCTGAATGAGCGAGCGCGTCGAACGCAAGAAACCTTCCTTGTCGGCGTCAAGAATCGCCACAAGCGACACTTCGGGGATGTCGAGGCCCTCGCGCAGCAGGTTGATGCCCACGAGCACGTCGAAGACCCCGGCGCGCAGGTCGCGGATGATCTCCACGCGCTCGACGGTGTCGATGTCGGAGTGCAGATACCGCACGCGCACATTGTGCTCCGACAGAAACTCCGTGAGCTCCTCGGCCATGCGCTTGGTGAGCGTCGTCACCAGCACGCGGTCGCCCGCCTTGGTGCGCTCGTAGATTTCGGAAAGCACGTCGTCGACCTGCGTGAGCGCCGGCCGCACCTCGACCTCGGGGTCCACAAGCCCCGTGGGACGCACGACCTGCTCGACGACCTGCGCGCTGTGCTCAAGCTCATAGTCCGCAGGCGTTGCCGACACGAAGATCGAGCGGCGCATCTTGCGCTCGAATTCGTCAAAGCGCAGCGGCCGGTTGTCCAGAGCCGACGGAAGCCGAAAGCCGTAGGTGACGAGCGTTTCCTTGCGCGATCGGTCGCCGCGGTACATGCCGCCCAGTTGCCCCATCATCACGTGGCTTTCGTCAAAAAGCATGATGGTATCGGGCGGCAGATAGTCGATGAGGCACGGAGGCGCCTCGCCCGGCGCGAGCCCCGTCAGATGCCGCGAGTAGTTTTCAATGCCCTTGCAGAATCCCACCTGATCGAGCATCTCGAGATCAAAGAGCGTGCGCTGCTGAAGGCGCTGGGCTTCAACGATCTTTCCTGCGTCGTAAAAGGACTTGAGCCTCTCTTTTAACTCCGCGCGGATCGAATCCATGGCGCGCACGATTTCCGCGCGTGGGGTGACGTAGTGGCTTGCCGGGTAGACGACAAAGCGCGGCACCTTCTGGCGCACCTGGCCGGTGAGCGGATCAAAGAGCACGATCGCATCGACCTCGTCGTCGAAAAGCTCGATGCGCACGGCCACTTCGGCATGCTCGGCCGGAAAGACGTCGATCGTGTCGCCGCGCACCCGGAAGGTCGCGCGCATGAAGTCAGCGTCGTTGCGCTTGTACTGCATCTTCACGAGCTGATGGATGAGATCCTCGCGGCTCTTGGTGTCGCCCTGACGCAGGATGAGACGCATCTGCGTGTAGCTCTCGGGCTTGCCGATGCCGTAGATCGCCGAGACGGTCGCCACGATCACGGTATCGCGCCGCTCAAGAATCGACTTCGTGGCCGCAAGACGCATCTGCTCGATGTGCTCGTTGATCGCCGAGTCCTTCTCAATGAAGAGGTCGCGCGCCGGAACATAGGCCTCGGGCTGGTAGTAGTCGTAGTAGGAGACGAAGTACTCGACGGCGTTGTTGGGAAAGAAGTCGCGCATTTCGCTGTAGAGCTGCGCGGCAAGCGTCTTGTTGGGCGCCATCACGATGGCCGGCGCGCCGATGCGCGCGATGACGTTGGCCATCGTAAAGGTCTTGCCCGAGCCCGTCACGCCAAGCAGCGTCTGCCCCGAATAGCCCGACTCAAGCCCCTCGACAAGACTTTCGATTGCCGTGGGCTGATCCCCCGCAGGGGCATAGTTTGAGTGCAGCTCAAAGGGAGAGTGGGCAAAGGTAAGAACTTCAGTCACGACGAAATGCGCCTCACGAAAACGCCATCAAATTCAGGCACCATAGGATAGACAATCACGGCCGCGATGGTTGAGTAAAGAGCGGCAAAACCGCGTCCGTCGACGGGCTCACGTTCCACGATTGGAAGCACAACCGGATGCGCGGCCCGACGCTTGCAGACAACATATCGAAACATGCCGACAACACGATTTCACGAGGAATTTTCCCCTCAATATGACCTGCGGCAAAGGGCGTTCAATTTTTCCTGCCCTACCCTAGCATGAAGTACCTAGATTTCACGATCTACCTCAAAATCATTCGTCTATAGTTGTCGGCAGCCTTGCTTGTCCTTAGTGCCGGCATGGTTTTGCGCGCCCTCGGATGGTGCACGCAAACGTTTCTCAGGCCGGCACGGTGAGCAGGTTCATCATTCATCTTGCACATCCAACCATTCAATCTACGGGGAACATTTATGACTGATAACTTGTTTGCCGGCCTGACCGCTGCGCCCGCCGACCCCATTCTCGGCGTCACGGAAAAGTTCCGTGCCGACACGCGTCCGCAGAAGGTCAACCTCGGCGTCGGCGTCTACCTCACCGAAGAAGGCAAGACGCCCCTTCTGGAAGTTGTGAAGGAAGCCGAGATGGCTCTGGCTCAGTCCAACCAGCCCCATGGCTACATTCCCATCAACGGTCTGCCCGACTACTGCTCGGCAGTGCAGAAGATGATCTTCGGCGCCGAAAGCGAAGTCGTGAAGTCCGGCCGCGCCGTGACGATCCAGACGCTGGGCGGCACGGGCGCTCTCAAGGTCGGCATGGACTTCATGCACAACGTCTGCGGCGAGAACCGCGGCGTCTCCTCCGTGCCCACCTGGGGCAACCACAACGCCCTGCTCAAGTACGCGGGCTTCGAAGTCGGCGGCTACCGCTACTACGACAAGGCCAACGACGGCATCGACTTTGACGGCATGATCGCCGATCTCAAGGCGCTGCCCCCGAAGACGCTCGTCGTGCTGCACTCGTGCTGCCACAACCCTACGGGCTATGACCTGTCGGCCGAGCAGTGGGAGATCGTGATCGACATCTGCCGCAAGGGCGGCCTCACGCCCTTCCTTGACATGGCCTACCAAGGCTTCCGTCAGGGGCTTGAGGAAGATGCCGCCGCCATTCACCAGTTTGCCAAGTCCGGCCTCAACTTCCTGCTGTCGACCTCGTTCTCGAAGTCGTTCAACCTCTACGGCGAACGCATCGGTGCGCTCACCGTCGTCACGCAGAATGCGTCCGAGGCCGCCGTCGTGCTCACGCAGTTGAAGTCGATGGTGCGCGCCAACTACTCCAACCCGCCGTCTCACGGCGCCCGCATCGTCTCGCGCGTGCTCAACGACCCGGCCAAGTACCAGCAGTGGTTGGGCGAGCTTGCCGCGATGCGCAACCGCATCCGCAAGATGCGTCAGGTTCTCGCCGACGAAATGGCCCGCATCGGCTCCAAGCGCGACTTCAGCTTCGTTACCCGCCAGAACGGCATGTTCTCGTTCACGGGCCTGTCGCCCGAGCAGATCGACCGTCTGGCCGACGAGTTCGGCATCTACGCCGTGCGCAACGGCCGCATCTGCATCTGCGGTCTGAACATGAACAACGTCGAGTACGTTGCCAAGTCGATTGCCGCGGTGCTCTAAGCACACGGCCTCAGGAAAGAATTTCAAATCCTTCTTGAAAAAATCTTTCCTTTGAAATCAATGCATTGCCCGAAATCCTCCGATTTCGGGCAATTTTTTATTTCGAAAAGCTTGCAAACCGAAAGAAACATCTATATAGTTTCGGTTCTGCAGTGATTTGCAGTGATTCCCCGATAGCTCAGTCGGTAGAGCAACGGACTGTTAATCCGTGGGTCGTTGGTTCGAGCCCAACTCGGGGAGCCAGAATTCCTAACGCCTTGATGTGAAAGCATCAGGGCGTTTTTCTTTATCTGGTTTTTATCTTTTTCATTCGTCAACACTGAAGCATTTGTCCCCAACGTTCAGAACATGGTCCTTTGGCGTCGTCTCAGTGCAGAATCGACGCACTCTCTGCTTGTACACCATCCCCATAGCTTCCGACGCAGGGACGGTACCTTCTCCATATATCTGCAGCATACAAAGCAGGGCTAAACTAGAAGGTTTAACCAACCATCTCCGACTTTAACCTTCGTATTCAAGTGGAATTTTCAATGAACCAGAATCCTCGCCCTCGCGTCATGGTCGACATGTCGGCCACCTTGCTGCACCACGGCCACATTCGCCTTTTGAAGAAAGCCGCTGAAATCGGCGACGTCGTCGTCGCCCTTACCGTTGACGAAGAAGTGCGTAAAACCAAGGGCTACGAACCCGAACTATCGTTTGACGAACGCAAGGAAATCCTTGAGGCGGTCAAGTACGTCAAAGAGGTTGTTCCGAGCCCCTGGCTGCTCACCGAAGCATTTATGGATAAGCACAACTGTCAGCTGCTCGTGCACGGAGCGGACAACTCCAACCACATCAGCAAGGAACGTCTCGTCATCTTTCCACGTACCGAAGGCGTGAGCAGTTCAGTTCTGCGCGAACGGGTTCTTGACAGCCTTATCCAAATGAATCTTTCCGACAAGCCCAACAACGCCAGCAACAAGGTGGCACGCTTTCTGATCGAATCCATCAAGAAGGAATTCCGTTTTGAGTAAGGGGCACCGCCCCTTGTGCTTCGCCAATCTGTGCCGTTTCCCCGCAGCAACTATGCCAAACAAGCGTCAATGCATCAGCCAGCACTCGAAAAAGGCGGGTGCCCACCCGAGTCTTCATCGCCTGCCCGTCATGTTCGCCGTTGCACTGGCGCTTCTGGAGCCGCCGGCAGCTTATGCCTACCTTGATCCAGGCACGGGCAGCATGCTGCTGTCGGTTTTTGTTGGTCTTGTTTCCGGTATCTACTTTTTAATCCGCAGGCTTCCGGCGGCCGCCCGCAGCCTGTTTTTCCGCATGACCGGTAAAACAGATCAGATGAAGGGCAGCGACCTCGTCTTCTACGCTGAAAGCGCTGCGTACTGGGGAACCTTTCGTCCAGTACTTGAAGCACTGGATAAATTGGGAATTCACAGCACCTACCTGACGAGCGCCGAAAACGATCCTGTCTTCCAATCAAACCTGAAGTGCGTCAAAGCGCGCTACATCGGCAAGGCCAACAGCGCCTACACGGCGCTCGGCTTTCTTGAGGCCCGCGTCTTCGTTCTCACCACTCCCGGCATCGATGTGCTGCAGATCCGACGCTCGCGCGGTGTCGGCCGCTACGTGCATCTCGTACACTCCGTCAGCGACATCCACACCTACAAGCTCTTCAGCTTCGACTACTACGACACGATCGTCTGCTCGGGACCTGCACAGGTCAAAAGCCTGCGTGCGCTTGAGTCGATTCGGCACACTCGCCCGAAGAAGCTCATCGAAGCAGGTTGCGCCTACCTTGACGCACTTGCCTCGCGCGCTGCCGCCGCTGCTGCGCCCGAGCAAAAAACAATCATCGTTGCGCCCACCTGGGGTCGCAACGGCCTTTTGACCCGTACAGAGGCAATGATTCCCAAGCTGCTGGTACAAGCAGGCTGGCACGTCATCCTACGCCCCCACCCGCAGAGCTTCGTGTCCGAAATCGATCTCATGAAGAAAATCGCCGATGAGCTGCGCCCCTTTGAGGAGGCTGGCAAGCTTGAGTGGGACAGACAACCTGACGGCTTTGCAAGCCTGTCCCGCTCGCGCCTGATGATCAGCGACATCTCGGGCGTCATCTTCGACTTCGCCTTCGTCTTCCTGCGCCCGGTAATTTCGGTGGGCGCAGGCCCCGTCAAGGACGGCTTTGAAGCATGGGACATTCCCTCCCCCGCTTGGGAAATGAGCGCGCTCGAGTCGCTCGGCGTGCGGATTCTTCCCGGAAACGAAGCAAAAATTCCCGATGCAGTCAACGCGCTTCTGGCCAAACCGGCCGACGCTCGTGAGCAAATTCTTTCCATCCGCAAGGCCAACATCGTCAATTTCGGCACTGCAGCGCCAGCCATCGCCCAAGCGATCGTCGACGAGCTCGCCGCAGCCGGCGGCAGCCTCCCGAAGGCGCTCGGAGAGCATTCCGCCATGCAATCCGACAGCGTCTTGAACGCACCGGAGACACAGCATGCTTGACTTCATCTACACGCTTCTCATCGCGCCGCTTGAATACTGGATGCATGCCGCGCTCGTCTGGGGCTATTCACACACCGCCAACTGGGGGTGGGCGATCGTCGTCATGAGTCTTGCGGTAAACACCGTGATTCTGCCCATCTACATCAAGGCTGAAAAATGGCAGGAGGACGAACGCGCCCTGCGAAAGAGCTTCGAGGCCAAAGAGCAGATGATCAAGCGCACCTTCAAGGGGCAGGAACGCTTTGCAATGATCACAACCCTGCATCGGCAGGCAGGGTATTCGCCATTGCTTGCATTACGCTCTTCCATTGGCTTTTTCCTGCAAATCCCGTTCTTTTTCGCGGCCTATCACTTCCTGTCGCACTTTGAGCCGCTTGAGGGCATCTCGTTTCTGGGGCTGCACAACCTTTCCGAGCCCGACGCAGCCATCAGCTTCGGTGCCGTGACGCTCAACGTAATGCCGCTCATTATGACGGCGATCAATCTGGCAAGCGCGCTCATCTATACGCACAACCTCACGCGGCGCGACAAATGGCAGCTCTACGGCATGGCTGCAGTCTTTCTCGTGCTGCTCTACGACGCGGCAAGCGGCCTTGTTCTCTACTGGACCTGCAACAACATCTACTCCTTTGCCAAAAACGTCGTCTACCAAGAACTTGGCCGCATTCAGCCTTTGGCAGCGCGCTTGTGGAACGCTCTGAAAAACCGTCGCCGGCGCTTCCCGGACGAGATCTTCGGTAAATCGCCGCTTGCCCTTCTGCCCTTGCTGCTCTGGGCTGCGGGCGCAGCGCTGGCGCTCTTGTCGAGCAACCAGGTCAGCATGATTTCCGAAATTCTGAAGGCGAGACTGTCGTTTGCTTCGGACCTGTTGTTCCTCACGAGTATTGCAGCTGCACTGCTTCTCGCCCTGAAGATGCGGCTTTATCGGCATCATCTCATCATCTTTCTTGTTTCAATCGCCGTGGCCTACTACGGCTTCAAGGTCTGGGGCAAGTGGTACTTCCTCGGCGACAACCGCCGCGCCTTTGCAGTCACGGGCGGCGTTTTATTTCTCATTCCCGCACTTGGCGTTTTCAATGCCAGCTGGAATCTGGGTCACTATCTATTTGCCAAAGCCCACAGTGAACGCTCAAGCAAACCTGCCGGCACGCTTCTTGTCCCCGCCGGCATCTGGCTGAGCGTCCTCCTAGCAGCATATCTTCCCGTGCAGGCCTACTGCACGGCCCCTGAGCTCTTCTCATCCGCCTCGATCGTTCTGGCAAAGTCGCTGATGTGGACGGCGTTTCTGGGCGCAGTCATCTGGATTTTCGGCTTTGTCGCCACCGAAGCGGGCGCAAAGAACTTCGCCGGCTATCTTCTGGGGGCAGTCGCCACTGTTCTGACGATCTATGCATTCCTGCTACCACTTAATGTCGGCACAATCGACGCCTTTCTTGTCGCTCGACCCGAGGCGCTTTTCCGTGACCTCAATCTGGTCGTCGACATCGCCGTCGTTGCGCTCGCACTTTTTCTTTTTGCGCTCATCGTCAAAAAGGGTGGCACGCGGTGGCTCAAAAACATCTTCGTCCTTTGCACGCTGGGTGCTCTGATCAACGGCACGCACCTTTTGTGGCAGACCCGCGGTCAATGGAAGGGAACTGTAGAAAATACGGAACAAGCCAAGACCGAGAACCAACTCCCCGACTACAACGACCGGCTCTTTGGCTTCTCCCGGACGGGGAAAAATATCGTCGTCGTGCTGCTCGATTCCTTCACCGGCACCCACGTCAACGAAATCCTCAAGCTTGCCCCAGAGCTTCGCAACGAGCTCTCGGGTTTTACCTGGTACGTCGACAACATCTCGTCAGGGGGCTCGACCAATACGGGTATCGCCGCACTCATCTGCGGCAGCGCCTGCACGCCAGCAGCTCTCAACGCCGCCGGCGACGCCCCACTTGCCGAAAAGATCAACGCCCGTTACGGCGCCCTTGTCGAGCGTCTGGGCAAGGACTGGGACGTGAGCCTCTACGAGCGCAACTGGCTTGAGCCGATACGTCTGGAACGCCACACCGATCACGATGTGCTTGCCATCCGCAATTTGAGTGAAGCCTACGTCAGCCGCTACATCACCGAGCACAATATCGAAATCGGCCGCGGAGATGCGGACAACTTCCTGCTGGCCGTCAGCGTTTTCTCAAGCGTCCCCTGGAGCAGCAAGAACCTCATCTACAAAAACGGCCGATGGTTTGAGCAGCTTCTGGCCGACAGACAATCGACGCTCGTGATGCGCGCTCTGCGCGACTGGTCGCTCATGGAACAGCTGCCGGAGCTTTCCAACACGCGCGCAACAAAGGCCAACACCTTCAAATTCATCGACACCGAGCTCACGCACTCGCCCTGGTTCATGGATCCCGACGCATGCCGCATCGTGAAAAATCCCAAAGGCGGCGTCAATGACGCCGGTCAACCGCTTTCTCATCTTGCCACTGAAATCTGTGCGCTCAAGTCTCTGTCAAAGTGGTTTGCCTGGATGCGCGCCTCGGGCGTGTGGGACAACACGACCGTCGTCATTGCAGGAGACCATTCAGCAAGCGACGATCCTGTCTTTGAAAACCGCTTCAAGGAAAGTGCCGTCGGTATGCCGTCGCGCGCCAATGCGCTGCTTCTCATCAAGCACGGCAAGAACGAAGCACCGTTGGTCGTCGACACCACCACTTCCATGAGCCCGCCTGCGGCCGCATCAATCTGGACGGGAGAGACAGTCGATACCGCCATACGGCACCACTTCACAGGCAAACCCCAAGGCTCGCATTACCTCGTCGATCATCAGTGGGAAGTGCATGGCCCCTTGTGGGAGCCTTCGGCCTGGAGAAAAATCGAGTAACCCCTCCCCCAGAGAGTAACGAGAACGAGGCGAAGCTCCCGACGGCAGTTGATTCCGTCGGGAGCTTTGCCTCGTTTTTTATTGACCACCGACAGAACTTTGCGAATCTGTTCGAGCCGGTCGGTCTTCTCTAATGTGTTTTGCCTAAGACCTTACATAAAGGCGCGACTACAATCACTCGAATTAACGCGTTGCCTTGCCGCAAGCAGGAAGCAACATGCGGCCGGAGGACAAACAGTCCGCCGGACCGGCGCCGATCGCCTCAGAAGTCCCTGATGGGGATTCCTACCCGCCTGAAGCGTTTCGGGCGTGGCAAAAACGTCATCCAAGGCTGATACCCCAGACGCGTCCGCTCTTCGACAACAGAGTCAGCGGACGGACCTTGCAGGTGGACGTTGCGTCTAACAACAAATCAGAGGTTTAAAAAATGAAAACGCTGGCAGCAATCAGTCAGTTCTTCAACAAGACGTTCGCCCTCTGGGTGCGCGTCTCCGCCGTCCTGGCCTATATCTCCCCGGACTTCTACAAACCGCTGGCAGGATGGATTTCCCCGCTTCTGGGCCTCGTCATGTTCGGCATGGGGCTCACGCTTTCGGTCAACGACTTCAAGCTCGTTTTCTCGCATCCGGTCGACGTGCTGATCGGCATCATTGCACAGTTCGTCATCATGCCGGTGGTTGCCTACGCATTGTGCCGGCTCATGAATCTGCCCGCCGACATCGCGGTTGGCGTGATTCTCGTGGGCTGCTGCCCGGGCGGCACGGCATCCAACGTGATGACCTTCCTTGCCCGCGGCGATACGGCGCTGTCGGTGTCGATCACGAGCTGCACGACGATTCTTGCCCCGCTCGTCACCCCGGGCCTCATCTGGCTCTTTGCGCATCAGTGGGTTGACATCGATCCGCTCGGCATGTTCTGGTCGATCTGCCAGATCGTACTGATCCCGATCGCGTTGGGCGTTGCGGTGCACACCATCGTGGGCACTGAGCGCATCAAGGTTGCCTCGACGGCGCTGCCGCTCATCTCCGTGGTCGCCATTGTGCTCATCGTGGCCGCCGTGGTGGCTGTGAGCCAGCCCAACATCGCCTCGGCCGGTCCCCTCGTGTTCCTCGTGGTGGTGCTGCACAACGGCTTTGGTCTGCTCTTTGGCTACCTTGTCGCCAAGCTCACCGGCATGAACCTCGCCAAGAGAAAGTGCCTGTCGATCGAAGTCGGCATGCAAAACTCGGGCCTCGGCGTCGCCCTTGCCTCCGTGCACTTTGCAACGATGCCTTTGGCTGCTCTGCCTTCTGCCATCTTCAGCTTCTGGCACAACATCTCCGGCCCGATCGTTGCGACGATCTACCATCGCTGGACGGACGGAACCGAAAAGCACTAATCAGACCGTTTTTGCTTCGGGCGGCGTGAGAATCCTCACCGCCTGAGGTAACGCTCTGGAAGGCCGTCGGAATTTGGTTTCCGGCGGCCTTTCGTTTATGCCCGGCATCCCCTTCGCTATCAGCCGTTTGTCGGGCTCAACTGACGCCGCAACAAGCGCCTCAGAAGGTGCCGCAGTAGCCGACACAATGCGCGCCACCGACGCTCTCAGGAGTCCGCAAAGGGTGCTTCCCCCATACGACATCAAAGCGGAGCCCAGGAAAGCCTTTAATGGGCGTTCTGAGGCCTTGGGACACGATCGCCTGACATTCGCGTGACGCAGACAGCAAAAGGCCCCGCAACAAGGCTTTCAACGAAGAAGAGCCATTGCCTGGCGGGGCCTTTCACACCGACTCACGGTGATGCCGCTAATTCGTCGCCACTAAGGCGGCAAAAGAGCAGCGAAAAAGCGGATTTAGAAAGCGGAGACGGCGCGCCAGATGAACTGGCAGCCCAACAGCACCATCACGATCGACAGAAGCGTCACAAGGAGCTTGGGCTTGCTCTTGCTCGAAATCTTTGCGCCGATCTGAGCGCCCACCACGGCACCGATGCCGATCATCACCGCGGGGCCCCAGATGATGTGGTTCAGCACGGCGTGGCTTACCACGCCGACCAAGGCGCTCACCATCAGGGCGAACGTGCTCGTTGCCACGGCAATCTGCGCAGGGAACCCCAGCACGAAGGTCATCATCGGCACGTGGATGATGCCGCCGCCGATGCCGAGAATTGAGGACAGGAAGCCGACGATGAACGAGCAGACGACGCCCAACTTGATGTTGAGGTCGCCGTTGGGGTCAAAGTCATCGAGCGTCTTGAGGCCCTTCTTGGCGTTGGCGCGAAAGATCATCACCGCCGCAAGGCACATGAGCGCGATGCCGAAAAAGAGCGAAAACGACGGGCCGGAGAACCACTCGGAGATATAGCCGCCAAGAAACGCTCCCGGGATCGTCGCAAGCGAAAAGGGAAGCGCGGCTCGCATGAAGATGCGCTTCTGACGAATGTAGGCCCAGGTGCCGGAAACCGCATTGCAGAACACGACGAAGAGACTCGTCCCCACCACCTGCTGAATCGTGCTGAAGGTCGTCCCGTTGGGAGCGAGCATGAACATCATGAAAAGCGGCACGAGAATGATGCCTCCGCCAAGCCCCAGAAGTGCCCCAAAGGTGCCGACGCCGACACCGAGAACCAGAAATTCGATGAGTTCGAGCATGTTCGCCCTTCGCTTTGTTCAATGACGAAAAATGCCGCACGTCGGCCGCTGACCGCACGGGGCTTTGAAACGATCATTTCAAAACACCTTCCTGTCGGCGGCAGCGGCCTTGAGCGGCCGGACGGTCCTTCAGAAACGAGGAACCGTGAGGTTGTATCGTAAACCATTCATTCTTCGAGGGGTATTTTGGAAAATACCGAGCCTCGAAAGGCGAAGGACATTTTTAAAAAACACTCATGAAAAAACCCTCGGCCGCGCATGCAGTCGAGGGTTTTTTGAATGGAAGAGCCTGACGGTGACCTACTTTCACTGGAAATACAACCAACTATCATCGGCCCAGAAGCGTTTCACTGTCCTGTTCGGAATGGGAAGGAGTGGGACCACTTCGGTATGGCCATCAGGCAAAGGCTTTGAAGGCTTCAGACGAAGGCGTCTGAATCTTCGAATTCTTTGAGAAATGAAGTATTGCGTCGGGCTGTGAGTTGTACTCATCAGCTGCTTCGCTTCAATCCAGTTCACTGTCGAGGTCTTCTTGCAGACTTCAAGCAGCACGGTTATAGGATCAAGCCTCACGAGCAATTAGTATCGGTTAGCTCAACGCCTCACAGCGCTTGCACACCCGACCTATCAACGTCCTGGTCTCGAACGACTCTTCAGGGAGGTCTAGCCTCCGGGAAGACTTATCTTCAGGCAAGTTTCCCGCTTAGATGCTTTCAGCGGTTATCTCTTCCGCACATAGCTACCCGGCGATGCCACTGGCGTGACAACCGGTACACCAGAGGTGCGTCCACTCCGGTCCTCTCGTACTAGGAGCAGCCCCTGTCAATCTTCCAGCGCCCACGGCAGATAGGGACCAAACTGTCTCACGACGTTTTAAACCCAGCTCACGTACCTCTTTAAATGGCGAACAGCCATACCCTTGGGACCGGCTACAGCCCCAGGATGAGATGAGCCGACATCGAGGTGCCAAACACCGCCGTCGATATGAACTCTTGGGCGGTATCAGCCTGTTATCCCCAGAGTACCTTTTATCCGTTGAGCGATGGCCCTTCCATACAGAGCCACCGGATCACTATGACCTGCTTTCGCATCTGCTCGACTTGTCGGTCTCGCAGTCAAGCACGCTTTTGCCATTGCACTATCAGCACGATTTCCGACCGTACCTAGCGTACCTTTGTACTCCTCCGTTACCCTTTAGGAGGAGACCGCCCCAGTCAAACTGCCTACCATGCACGGTCCCGGACCCGGATTACGGATCGCGGTTAGAACCTCAAACAAATCAGGGCGGTATTTCAACGTCGGCTCCGCAGATACTGGCGTACCTGCTTCACTGCCTCCCGCCTATCCTACACAAATCGGTTCAAAGTCCAATGCAAAGCTACAGTAAAGGTTCATGGGGTCTTTCCGTCTAGCCGCGGGGAGATTGCATCATCACAAACATTTCAACTTCACTGAGTCTCGGGAGGAGACAGTGTGGCCATCATTATGCCATTCGTGCAGGTCGGAACTTACCCGACAAGGAATTTCGCTACCTTAGGACCGTTATAGTTACGGCCGCCGTTTACTGGGACTTCGATCAGGAGCTTGCACCCCATCACTTAATCTTCCAGCACCGGGCAGGCATCACACCCTATACGTCGACTTTCGTCTTTGCAGAGTGCTGTGTTTTTAATAAACAGTTGCAGCCACCTATTTACTGAGACCTCTTCACGCTCCGAGTGTTTCTCTCTTCACGCTACAAAGGCACACCTTTTCCCGAAGTTACGGTGTCAATTTGCCGAGTTCCTTCTCCCGAGTTCTCTCAAGCGCCTGAGTATATTCAACTCGCCCACCAGTGTCGGTTTGCGGTACGGTCATGTTCGAGCTGGAGCTTAGAGGCTTTTCCTGGAAGTCCTTCCGATCACTTCACCATCTCTCGATGGCCCGATGCTTTGGCTTGAAGATTCGCCGGCGGATTTGCCTACCGGCCTTCTCCCCTCACAAACCGGGATATCCAACACCCGGATGATCTTCTGCACTCCGTCCCCCCTTCGCACTCGAACACGGTTCAGAAATATTAATCTGATTCCCATCGACTACGCTTCTCAGCCTGGCCTTAGGGGCCGACTCACCCTGCTCCGATGAACGTAGAGCAGGAAACCTTGGGCTTACGGCGAGCGGGCTTTTCACCCGCTTTAACGTTACTCATGTCAGCATTCGCACTTCCGATATCTCCAGCAGCCTTTACAAGCCACCTTCTTCAACTTACGGAACGCTCCCCTACCACTTGCATTGCTGCAAATCCGCGCTTTCGGTTATTGACTTAGCCCCGTTACATCTTCCGCGCATGAGGACTCGATCAGTGAGCTATTACGCTTTCTTTGAAGGATGGCTGCTTCTAAGCCAACTTCCTGACTGTCTTAGCCTTCACACTTCGTTTTCCACTTAGTCAATATTAGGGACCTTAAACGGCGGTCTGGGTTGTTTCCCTCTTGAGTCCGGACGTTAGCACCCGGTGCTCTGTCTCCCGTGCTTCGACTTCCAAGTATTCGGAGTTTGCCATGGTTTGGTAAGACGCCATGTCCCCCTAGCCATAACAGTGCTCTACCCCCTGGAGCCATACACGAGGCACTACCTCAATAGTTTTCGGGGAGAACCAGCTATCTCCAGATTTGTTAAGCCTTTCACCCCTATCCACAGCTCATCCGCTAATTTTGCAACACTAGTCGGTTCGGTCCTCCAGTGTGTGTTACCACACCTTCAACCTGGCCATGGATAGCTCATCTGGTTTCGGGTCTACGCCTTGCGACTAAATCGCTCTATTCGAACTCGCTTTCGCTACGCCTCCCCTACTCGGTTAAGCTCGCCGCAAAACGTAAGTCGCTGACCCATTATGCAAAAGGTACGCAGTCACTCCACAAATGGAGCTCCTACTGTTTGTATGTATGCGGTTTCAGGTTCTATTTCACTCCCCTCCCGGGGTTCTTTTCGCCTTTCCTTCACAGTACTGGTTCACTATCGGTCGATCACGAGTATTTAGCCTTGGAGGATGGTCCCCCCATCTTCAGACAGGATGTCACGTGTCCCGCCCTACTTATCGCTTCCTTAGTACCACTCCGTTGACTTCGTGTAAGGGGCTGTCACCCTCTATGGCCGCACTTCCCAGAGCGTTCCACTGTCTTCGAAGCTATCAAAAGCTAGGCTGGTGCAATTTCGCTCGCCGCTACTTTCGCAATCTCGGTTGATTTCTTTTCCTGGAGCTACTTAGATGTTTCAGTTCACTCCGTTCGCCTCATCAGCCTATGTATTGAGCTGATGATCACGCTTACGCGCGGGGTTCCCCCATTCGGAAATCTGCGGATCAAAGCCCGTTTGCCGGCTCCCCGCAGCTTATCGCAAGCTACTACGTCCTTCATCGCCTGTGATCGCCAAGGCATCCACCACATACACTTAGTCACTTGATCCTATAACCCTGCAGCCTTTTGCCTGCAAAGTTTCACGTGACCGTTTTAGTAACGTGCTGTTCTCTTGAAATCTCGATTCAGTTTTGCTGAATTGAAACTCGATGAATGCAATCACAACCCGTTCCAATCGCTTTATCGAACTTTCCGAGTCTCATCAACTCCAAAAGCTCAGCGATTGAACGCTTTACTTCATTTCCAAATTTTTAAAGAACTTGTTCAAACGAAACCGTTTGAATTAAAAACTCCGTTCTTCACGAAGCTCTTAAGTCAAACTTTGGTGGAGACTAACGGGATCGAACCGTTGACCCCCTGCTTGCAAAGCAGGTGCTCTCCCAGCTGAGCTAAGCCCCCGACTCGTTTATCGTGGTGGGTCTTGATGGACTCGAACCATCGACCCCCGCCTTATCAAGACGATGCTCTAACCAACTGAGCTAAAGACCCGACCGTTTTCTTGTTGTCTCTTCGTTTGCTTTTTCAACAACCAACCGATAAGTGTGAACGCCGAGCCGGATCGGTCCGACTCTCTTGAAAGGAGGTGATCCAGTCGCACCTTCCGGTACGACTACCTTGTTACGACTTCACCCCAGTCATGAAACCCACCGTGGACGCCGCCCTCCTTGCGGTTAGGCAAACGTCTTCTGGTGAACCCCACTCCCATGGTGTGACGGGCGGTGTGTACAAGACCCGGGAACGTATTCACCGCGGCATGCTG
>USAL01000012.1 GCA_900552545.1 uncultured Sutterella sp.
CCTTCGATGTCGATCAGGTCCTTCACCTGCTCCAGGAACCACGGATCGATCGAGGTCATCTCGTGGACTTCCTTGACGCTCATGCCGATGCGGAAGGCGTCGCCCACGTAGAAGATGCGCTCGGGACCGGCCTCGCAGAGCTCGTGGACGATCTCGTCGCGGTCGGTTGTGATCGGCGTCAAGCCGTCCTTGCCCGTTTCCAGACCGCGCAGCGCCTTTTGCAGCGATTCCTGGAAGTTCGAGCCAATGGCCATCACCTCGCCCACGGACTTCATCTGCGTGGTGAGGCGGTCGTTGGCCTGCGGGAACTTCTCGAAGGCAAAGCGCGGCACCTTGGTGACGACGTAGTCGATCGTGGGCTCAAAGGAGGCGGGAGTCTTGCCGCCCGTGATGTCATTGGCAAGCTCGTCGAGCGTGTAGCCCACGGCAAGCTTTGCGGCGATCTTGGCAATCGGGAAGCCCGTTGCCTTCGAGGCCAGAGCCGAGGAGCGCGACACGCGCGGATTCATTTCGATGACGATGAGGCGCCCGTTCTTCGGGTTGATGGCGAACTGCACGTTCGAGCCGCCCGTGTCGACGCCGATTTCACGAAGCACCGCGATCGAGGCGTTGCGCAGGATCTGGTATTCCTTGTCGGTGAGGGTCTGCGCGGGAGCAACCGTGATCGAGTCGCCCGTGTGAATGCCCATCGGGTCGAAGTTTTCGATTGAGCAGACGATGATGCAGTTGTCGGCCTTGTCGCGCACGACCTCCATCTCGAATTCCTTCCAGCCGAGGAGCGACTCTTCGATAAGAAGCTCGTGCGTGGGCGAAAGCGCGAGGCCCCGCTCGCAGATCTCGAGGAACTCGGGCATGTTGTAGGCAATGCCGCCGCCCGAGCCGCCGAGCGTAAACGACGGACGGATCACCGCGGGGAAGCCCACGCGCGTTTGCACTTCGAGCGCTTCGGCCATCGAGTAGGCGATGCCGCTTCGGGCCGACTCAAGGCCGATCTTTTCCATCGCGAGCTTGAAGCGCTGGCGGTCCTCGGCCTTGTCGATCACGTCGGGCTTGGCGCCGATGAGCTCAACGCCGTACTTCTCAAGCACGCCCTCGCGCGCAAGATCCATGGCGAGGTTGAGCGCCGTCTGGCCGCCCATCGTTGGAAGAATCGCATCAGGCTTTTCCTTGGCGATGAGGCGCTCGACCACCTTCCAGTGGAGGGTCGCGAGGTAGGTCGCATCCGCCATGTGCGGATCGGTCATGATGGTCGCGGGGTTCGAGTTGACGAGCACCACGCGATAGCCCTCTTCACGCAGCGCCTTGCAAGCCTGCGCGCCGGAGTAGTCGAACTCGCACGCCTGCCCGATGACGATGGGGCCGGCGCCGAGGATCATGATGGTTTTGATATCTGTACGCTTGGGCATTTCGTTTACTTTGCCTCGTAGTTTTGCGGATCAAGCTCGCGCTCGACGAGTTCGATGAGAATGTGGATCACCTTGATGTGGAGCTCCTGCACGCGGTCGGCCCAGCGGCCCGCCGGGGTGACGATCGAGAGGTCGGCGAGTTCCGTAATGGCCGACCCGGCCCGGCCCGTGAGGGCGATGACGTGCATGCCGCGCTCTTTGGCCGCGCGTGCGGCTTCGACGACGTTGGCGCTCGTGCCCGAGGTCGTGATCGCCAGCAGCACGTCGCCCTTGCGCCCCATTGCGGCCACCCAGCGCGAGAAGACGTGCTGGTAGCCGTAGTCGTTGCCGACGCAGGCCATGTGCGAGACATCCGAGATGGCGGCGGCCCGGTAGGGCTTGCGGTCCCCGCGGTAGCGTCCGGTCATTTCCTCGGCAAAGTGCATCGCGTCGCAAAGACTTCCGCCGTTGCCGCAGGAATACACCGCGCCGCCGGCGCGCTGGCTCGCGGCAATGAGCGCGCCCGCGCGGGCAATCGTCTCGAGCATCGTCTCGTCGGCTAAAAGCGCCGCAAGCGCCTGCTGCGCATCCGTCAGAGACGCACGCACGCAGGCCGTGCCCGACTTGTCCTTCTCGATGGCTTCACTCATCTCTCAATAAGAAGCTTCAATCGCTTGATGTTGGGTGTACCGGCGCCCCCTCCTCCCAGTTTTTCAGCAGGAAGCGCCGCCACCGTGGGGAAAATTACTTTTTGGCCGACTCGAGTAGTTCGACGAATCGATCGAACAGACACTCGATGTCGTGCGGGCCGGGGCTTGCCTCGGGATGGCCCTGGAAGCTCATCGCCGGTGCGTCGACAAAGCGCATGCCCTGCAGCGACCCGTCAAAGAGGCTGCGGTGCGTGGCCTTGACGTTTGCGGGCAACGTCTCGGCGTCGACCGCAAAGCCGTGGTTCTGGCTCGTGATGAAGACGTGGCCCGTTTCGGCATCAAGCACCGGGTGGTTGGCACCGTGGTGGCCGAACTTCATCTTGATCGTCTTGGCGCCGGCCGCCAGACCCATGATCTGGTGTCCGAGGCAGATGCCAAAGAGCGGAATCTTCTTTTCAAGGCAGGTGCGGGCGGCTTCGATCGCGTACGTGCAGGGCTCGGGATCGCCGGGACCGTTCGAGAGGAACACGCCGTCGGGATTCATCGCGAGCACGTCGGCCACGGGCGTCTGCGCGGGCACGACGGTGACGTCGATGCCGCGGTCGGCCATGAGGCGCAGGATGTTGCGCTTGATGCCGAAGTCATAGGCAACAACCTTGAAGCGCGCCGGGGCCGAGGGCTTGAAGCCCGGCTCGTCGTCCTTGGCCTTGAGGGCCCACGTGCCGCCTTCCCAGTGATAGGGCTCGCTGCAGGTGACCTCGCGGGCGAGATCGCGGCCCACCATCGAGCCCCAGCTCTGCGCGGCCTCACGGGCGCGGTTGATTTCTTCCTCGGTGAGCTTGCCGTCGGCCGCGGCCGCCACGACGATCGTGCCCGGCTGCGCGCCCTTGGTGCGCAGAATGCGCGTGAGGCTGCGGGTATCGATGTCGCACAGACCCACGACGCCCGCCTTCTTGAGGTAGTTCGAAAGCGTGTCTGTGGCACGGAAGTTGCTCACGACCGGGCTCTCGCATCGGATGATGAGGCCGGCGGCGGCCACGCGGCCGCTTTCGAGATCCTCTTCATTGACACCCGTGTTGCCGATGTGAGGATAGGTGAGCGTGACGATCTGACCCGTGTAGCTAGGATCGGTCAGAATCTCCTGATAGCCCGTCATGGCGGTATTGAACACAACTTCGGCCGTAACCATGCCGGCGGCGCCGAAGCTGCGGCCTGTGAATACTTTCCCGTCTGCGAGCACGAGCGCGGCCTGCGCGCGCGCATCGGTAATGATGTGACTCAAGACTTCCCCCTGGTCTCAACTAAAGAAATGCGTCTGGATAGGAAAAAGGGGCGCAAAAATGGAGCTTGCTGCCTGACGCGTCCAAAATTGTTACATTATAGCGTGCAGGGTGCTCGCTCCGGCCGGTCCGGCGCAAATTTCCCCGGCGCCCCATCGCCCGCATCGCCCGCAGCTGTACGCACTACCAACCCTCCCGCCTCCTCTTCCACCATCTCTCCCGCCTTCTTTCAACGCGCCCGGCCGACCTCCGATTTTCCTCCTCCCCCTCCCCTAGCCCGCGGGTTGTATCGGTCGAAAAGAGCCCTTCATAGAATGCCTCGAAGTTAGTGCTTTCCGTGCCCGGGGTACCGGCGCAGCGTTTCCTTTCGACGCGCGCAAAACGAAGCCCCGGCACCAACCAAAGGATTGAAACACCATGAAGAAACACCTCCTTGCGGCCGCTGCTGCGGGCGCAACCGCGCTTCTTGCTGCAGGTTCCGCCGCCGCGACCGATCTCACCGTCTACGGCCTGCTCGATACGGGCCTTAATTTCCGCAGCGTCGACGCGGACAACTCCACCGTCTGGAGCGCTTTGGACGGCGAGCGCCTCACGATGGACTCGGGCATGACGCTGGGTTCTCGCTTTGGCTTCAAGGCCGTTGAATCCATCACCCCGAGCGTGAACGTGGGCTTTGTGCTCGAAGACGGCTTTGACTCGGATACGGGCAGCATGATGAACGGGCGCATCTTCGGGCGCGAGTCGCAGATGTATCTTGAAGGAACCTACGGCAAGCTCAGCTTCGGCCGCGTAGCGGTGCTGATGTCCGACCTCGGAAGCTTCGGCCTCATGGGCGAGCTCTCGGCTCTTTCGACGGGCTACGGCGACGCGGGCAACCAGGCCATGGTCTTTGCAAGCTTTGATACTCGCCGCGACAACGTCGTCACCTACGTCTCGCCCACGTACGCGGGCCTGACGCTGCACGCGCAGTACGCCATGGGCAACAGCAACGAGAACAAGTCCTCGGCCGAGGGCGGCCGCTACGGGGCTCTTGCGCTCACCTATTCCAACGACGCCCTGCACGTCATCCTGCACGTCGACCGCCTCAACAAGAACCATGAGGAGCGCAACGGCAACGACATGGTCACCGTCACGGGCGGCGTGAGCTACAAGTTCGAACCGTTGACGCTCTACGTCGGCGGCCAGTACTTCAACAACGCCAACGAAGTCGGAAGCTCCAGCTACGGCTACAAGCTCGGGGGCTTCGGCGATATCGACGGCTGGGGCGCCACCATCGGTGCACGCGCTCCGGTGATGGGCGGCACGCTGCGCGTGTCGGCGGGCTATATGGACGCCGAAAGCGACGCTTCCAACGAAGACGTCACGCGCTTTATCTTCGGCGTGGGCTACGAGTACTCGGTGACGAAGCGCACCTCGTGGTACGTCGCCGCGGGCTACACGCGCGACGACGACGTCTCGGGCAACAACCCGACGATGTACCAGGCCGTGGCCGGCCTGCGCCACAAGTTCTAAGCGCAGGATCCCTTGTTCCTGCCGGAAAACCTCCGGCGGGAATACAGCAAGCCCACGGAAAAGCGCCTGCGCGCGAGTCGCTATACTCGGGCAAAAGGCGCTTTCCCAAAGCTTTTCTCATGAGGGCGATTCCTCGCCCAGCATTTCAAACACATGCCTAGACATGCGGCTTTGTTCGGCCGCCGGACTTTCGCGCAAAACGCCGCCCAAAGCCCGCAGCAACGGCCGAACGTCATCATCACGCCCCCGACTGCACCGGCTCGACGATCCGGAGCTGCGGGGGCTTTCGACGTTTTGAACGCGGTGTTTGCCGATAGGAAATCCTGCCTTTGCGGCGTCTTTGCGCTGTTGGCGGCCGCTGCGGCATTGGCTTCGGGCACCGTTGAAGCCGCAGCGCCTGCGACGACGGCTGCCCTCGAAGAAGAGGCGCTTGCCCGGACCCAGGCCGAGGAAGCGGCCGATGAAAAGCGCCGCGCCAAGCCCGCCGAGGTCACAAGCGACGGGCGTCGCATCATCACGATTGCCGTCACCGACGCGCTTGAAGGCGTCACCGACGACACGGGCATTCGCGACACGATTGCGGCGCTCGCCGATGCCCTTCCGGGCTACGGCGTGCGCAAGACGACGCTCGTAGCGGCCGACGCGCTCTCGCAGATTTCCGAAATCCGACCCGACTTCGTCATTGCCTCGACGGGAACGTCGGCCTTCTTTGCGCACGCCTCCGACAGCCCCTACCGCATCGCCACCCGCAAGAGCGCCGCTGCAAAAAGCGTCTCGCGCAGCATCGGCTCGACCATCGTCGCGCTCAAAAGCCGCACCGACATCAACACCCTTGCCGACTTAAAGGGCAGAACCGTGGCCGCCACGCTTCCGACCTCGATCTCGGGCTGGCTTGCCGTTGCGGGGGAAGTGAAGGACATGGGCTTTGATGCCGAAGAGTTCTTCGGGCGCGTCGTCTTTCTCAATACGCTTTTTCCCAACCTCACCGCCGCGCTCTGGGGACGCACGGTCGACGCCGTCGTACTGCCCGCATGCTTTCTTGAGTCGCTCGAGCACACCCAGCTTGCCGACACATCTGCGCTCAAGGTGATCGACGAGCACAAGGACGAGGCGCTTGCCTGCCGGCACTCGACGCTCCTTTACCCCGACATGAGCATCTACGGCTTTGCCTGGACCGATGAAGACAGCGCCCGGGATCTCACGATTGCGTTGCTATCCATGCCGCTTGAGGCCCCCAATGCGGTCACGGGCTCAGCCGCGCCGCACAGTGGCGCAGCAACGTCGACGCTTCGAACCTTGATGCGCTCTTTCGCAAGCTGGCCTTGGGCCCCTACAGTCTCGAAGGGCAGTTTTCGCTCGCAAACATCATCGCGCGCTTCCGCACGCCCATCATCGTCGCCCTTCTGGCTCTTTTAGCCCTGATCGGCCACGGCATCATCCTGCAGTACCTCGTCAAGCGCCGCACGCGCGAGCTTTCCGAAGCGCTCCAAAGCCGCAAGAAGACCGAGGCGCTCGCGCGCGAAAACCGCGCGAGACTGGGAACGCTTGAACGTCGCAACATCGTCAATCTGATGTCGGGCATGATCGCCCACGAAATCAAGTCCCCGGTGGGCGCCATTCTCAACTTCAAGGCGATCCTCGACTTCATTCTTCCGGAGAAAACCCGCGAGGACGCCTCGGTCGCCACGGCCCTTTCGGGCATTGAAAGCGAGGCGGTGAAGATTTCGGGCATCGTCGACCGCGTCCGGCGCTACGCCAAGTCGCAGAAATCCGCCCAGCGCCCGTGCAACCTCTCGGCCATCACGAAAAAGGCCATCGAAAGCGTGCGCGCGGCCGCCTCGGGCGAGGCGCACATCCGCACGCAACTCCCTGAGGCCCCGGCAACCGTCACGGGCGATCCGCTTGAACTGGAGCTTTTGATCGTCAACCTCATCAAGAACGCCTGGCAGGCCCAGAGCGGAGGGTCGCTCGCCGCTTCCAAAAAAGGCGTCCATCCCGTCATTGCCGTCGGCATTGCAGTCGCCCCCGGCATGGAAAAAGGGACGGAGAAAGTCCTCGGCCGGCGCAACGGCTCGGTGATCCTTACGGTGAGCAACCCTGGGCCCGTGCTTGACGACGAGGCCTTTGCGCGATTGAATCAAATTGCCGACAGCGTCAAGCCCGAGGGGCTCGGCATGGGGCTTTCGATCGTGCGCGGCATCTGCGACAGCCACGCCGCCACGCTCAACTTCAGGCGCAATCCCGCGGGTGGGGTGACAGCGCGCGTCGTCTTTGCCGCCGCCGACCCCGACAACAGCAACAAGGAGTCTTCCGCATCATGAGTCACGTTCTTCCGCTTGTTCGCTTCGTCGAGGACGATGAAGTCTTTCGCACGTCGCAGGAGTTCCTGCTGCGCACGCACGGCTTTGAAGTCGAGGGCTACGGGAGCGCCCAGGAATTTCTTGCCGCCGACGACCTCTCGCGCCCGGGCTGCATCGTGCTCGACGTGCGCATGCCGGGGATGACGGGCCTTGAGCTGCAGCAGCTCTTAAACGACAAGGGCATTGAAATCCCCATCATCTTTCTTTCCGGCCACGGCGACATCGCCATGGCCGTGCACACGATGCAAAGCGGCGCGGTGAGCTTTCTTGAAAAGCCCGTCGCACCGAGAAAGCTTCTTGAGACCATTGCGTCCGCCGTTGAGGCCTCGCTTACCCGCTGGCGCGCCGACGACGCCGCGCGCAAAAACCTCGAGGTTTTTGAGTCGCTCACGCCGCGCGAAAAGGAGGTCGTTCTTTTGGCCGCGCGCGATACGCACAACAAGGTGATCGCGCGCGAACTCAACATTGCAGAGGCCACGGTGAAGATGCACCGCGCCAATGCCTTTGCAAAGTTGGGCGCCAAGAGCCCGCTTGAAGCCTACGTCGCGCTTGAGCGCCTGGGCGTCATTGGACAAGACGACAGGAAAGGAAACGAAAAAAGCGGCGACGGAGGCGCAGCATGAAGCGCCGCGACCTCGTTCTTGCCGCTGCAGGCCTTCTTGCGGCCGGACGCCCGCTTCTTGCCGCTGCTGCCCCACCCTCGATCGAGGATTTGACGGCAGGCGTCTGGGACGTCGTCGTCGCCGGAAGCGGCCTGGCGGGCCTTACGGCCGCAATCGCCGCCCGCGAGGCGGGCGCAAGCCGCGTGCTTGTCATCGAAAAGGGACCGCTTGTGGGCGGACATTCGGCCTTTTCAAGCGGCTCCTTTGCGGTCTTGAGCCCCAGGCTTCAGGCCGCGCAGGGCATCGTCGATCCGATTGAAACGTGGATTGCCGACTGCCGCAGGATTGGCGGAGACATCAACGAGAGCGTCGTGCGCAGAATCATTGAAAGAAGCGAATCGACAAAGGACTGGCTTGCCTCAATGGGCGTTGACTTCTCAAGCGTTCTCTTTGAGGCACTGGGAGGCTTAAGGCCGCGCTGCGTCGCTCCGCGAGGCGGCATGGGCGGCAAGCACTACATCCGCGTCCTCAATGCGCGGGGGCGGGAAAGCGGCGTCGCGCTACGGCTTAATACCGCGCTTGTTTCGGCGCTGCCCTCGGCGGTTGAAGCCGCGCACGTCTGGCGGCTCGGACTTTCGGTTGAAGGCGGGCGCACCACGGAAATCCTCTCGCGCAGCCTCGTGCTTGCCACGGGCGGGTTTACCGCCAACACCTCCATACGGCTGCTCTACGACCCGCGATTCGGCGCCCGGATGCAGCCCACGGCCAATCCCGACGGCACGCTCTGGGACGGCGCCACGGGCGACGGCATCCGCATCGGGCTTTCGGCGGGCGCAACGCTGGCCGGCATGGACAACATCATCTATCTCCCCTACTGGGGCGGCCGGGCGCTTGACTATGCGGGCGCCGAAATCTACATCAACCTCAAGGGCGAGCGCTTTGTGAACGAATCGGCGCCCATTAACGTCATCGCGCAGGCCATCACCTACGAGCCCGAGCAGGAGATGTGGGTGATCACCGATGCCAAATCGATCAAGGGCGCCAACATCGGCTCGAAGTTTGCGACCGGCAGGCTTCACGTCTCGGACTCCGTCGCCGACATGGCCAAGGCCATGGGAATTCCTGCAGAAGTGCTTGGAAGAACCATGGCGCGCTACAACCGCTACGCACGCGAAAACCGCGATCCGGACTTCGGCAAAACCACCTTTGCGCAGACGATCGACACGCCGCCCTTTTACTGGGGCCGCGAAAAGCTCTACGTGCACTGCACGCTCGGAGGCCTTGTGGTTGACGGTAGCGCACGGGTGCTTGACGCGCAGAAGAACCCCATTGCGGGGCTTTTTGCCGCGGGCGAGGTCGCAGGCGGCATCTTCGGCGCCGACCGCTTGGGCGGCATGAGCCTTGCGCAGGCCGCGGTGCTCGGTCGCGAGGCGGGCCGCAGCGCCGCACTCTCGCTTCTTGCTTGATTGCTCCTCAATTCTTCTTTACCCCCTCTTCGATTCCTCTAAAAAATCGAAGATAAAAAAAACGGCATGCCGACCGTTGATGATTTGGAGGGCATGCCGCATCCGCGAGGAGAAAACGGATGGAAAAGCTGTCGTTTTGGGGTGTCTGAAACGGTTCGAAAAAAAAGCCTCGCGCCCATCTCGGAAGGAAAGCGAACGCACATGGAGGAAGTGTGCGGAGGGTCCCTTTAGAGTGAACCAAAGCGGGCCGCTTTCCCCGTTTTGGGCCGGAACCAGCTGGGGAACCCTGCCGGCCGGGCGGACTCTGCAGGAACCTTGCGGTCAGAGCTCGCCCTTGCGGGCGCGAGGCAAAACCTGACGGTTTGATTACTTCTTCATCGCGGCGAACTGTTCGCCGGCGATCATGCCGAAGGTGAGCGCGTCGATCACGGCCACCGTGCCCAGACGCGAAGCGCCGTGCACGCCGCCCGCGACTTCGCCGCCCGCATACAGGCCCTTGATCGGGGCATGCGTCACGGCTGAGATCACCTGGGCCTTTTCGTTGATCATCACGCCGCCCATGGTGTGGTGAATCTTGTTGCAGACTTCCACGGCATAGAACGGGGGCTTGGAAACATCGAGACCCTTGTTGAAGGTGAGGATGCGGTTGAAGTCCTCGTCCTTGCCGGCCTTGACGAAGCCGTTGAAGCGCTTGACTTCGGCAAGGAACGCATCCTTCTTGATGCCGAAGGCGTCGGCCAATTCTTCGAGGGTGTTGAACTTCTTCACCGTACCCATCTCAAGCGGGAGCTTCACGAAGGACGGATTGATCGCCTTGACGATTGCATCGTCGCAGACGGCGATCGGGTAGTTCTCGTCTTTTCCAACAATCTTGAAGATCGCGTCGGCCTTGATCTTGCGGCCGGCGTGTTCGTCCATGAAGCGCTTGCCGGTACGGCGGGCAACAACAAGACCCAAGTCCATGCAGGCGTGATTGGTGAAGTTCACGGTGACGCCGAAGCCCTTCTCGTGCGGGTTGCAGTACGGCAGGAACTGCAGCCAGCAAAGCTGCACGGGAGCCGCACCGATGCCGAGCGCCTTGATCAGCACGCCGGCCGTGGCGCCGGGCTGATTGGTGGAATCGGTCGTGGGAACCACGCGAGGATCCTGCACCTGACGGAACCAGATGTCTCGCGAGAAGCCGCCGGCGGCCAGCCTGACGCCAAGCTTGGCGCGCGCGGTGTGGGTCATGCCCGCCGTGTGATCCAGCTCGTCGCTCTTTAACTTCGCGTCAAAGCGATAGCCCGAACGGTAGGTCACGCCAACCACGGCGCCGTCTTCGCCCATGATGAAGTCGTCGAACTTCGAGCGGGTGCGGATCACGACGTTCGAGATCTTCTTCAGTTCAGCGTGCATCGGACGGATGTAGCCTGAGCCCGTGCCGGCCTTGATCTCATAGGAGCGCGGAACCGAATGGCCGCCATCGAAGAGCATCTTGTTGAGGACGAATTCGCAGCCGCAGTCGACCACCATCTTGATCGTGTCGTTGCAGCGGTCGGCGATGGTCGACAGCAGGTTGGTGTGGTTGATGCCGAGGCCGTCCTTCAGGCAGTCGGCGATGAAGAGCTCCTTGCTGTCCTTGATGCCCTGGGCCTTCTGCACGGGGTTCACCGGGCAGGCGACGTTGCCGCCGCAGATGGCGGAGTTGCCGCCCACCACGCTCATCTTCTCAAGCATGAGCACCTTGAGGCCCGCACGGCCGGCCTTCAGAGCGCAGGCCATGCCGGCAAAGCCGGAACCGATGATGACGACGTCAAACTCCTCGTCAAAGCTCTTGACGGCGGAAACGGGAATGCCAGCGTTGGCGGCAGCCGCGCCCATGATGGCGGCAGCGCCGGCAACGGCGCTCTTGAGAAAGCCGCGGCGGGTTGTATCAACGGATTGCATCTTGGATGTCCTTTTTCAATTGAAGTGAAACGGGGCTCAGGAGGCTCTTCAAAAAAGATGCGATCGGACGCAGTCTTGCGCTGCTCATGTTCGCAGATGCCAAACGATCCCCGAGAAGCTGGTGGTGAAACGCGTGGGGACCTCGAAGGTCCTTCACGTTTCTGACGCTTTGGCATTGTGCGCGGGCTGGTCCCTGCCCCGATACCACCCGCAGGCTAGGTGACCCTCGGGTGGTATCGGCCGAGGGCCTTGCCTCGTTACGATGTCAGCCAATGAATGGAGCAGCCCCAAAGGCTCTTCCCGCCGAAGTCCCGCTTTTTAAGAAGGCGCCCGACCGGGTTCAAACCCTGCGAGCCCGGGAAGACTTCAGATGGGAACTCGCAGCCTCAGCTGACAAAAAAAGCGCCGCAGAGGGGTTCACCTTGCAGCGCTTTCCCCCCAACCGAAAGATTTCAGGAGTCAACCCAATGATTCGCGCCAAGTTCACCGCGGCAGCGCTCGCGCTGGCAGCCTCGGCTCTCGTCTCGACGGCCGCCTTTGCCGCCGACCCGATGCTTGCCGACCGCCACGTCGCCCGCGGCATCGCCTGCGAGATGTGCCACGGCCCCGACAAGGCCAATCCCCAGGAACCGACCACGCAGACCTGCAAGGGCTGCCACCCGGTTGCAGCCCTCGTTGAAAAGACGAAGAGCGTCAAGCCCACCAACCCGCACGTCTCGCCGCACTACGCAAGCGACCTCGACTGCAACAGCTGCCACCTGGGCCACATGCAGTCGGAGAACTTCTGCAATCAGTGCCATCAGTTCGCCTTCAAGGTGACGTAAGGCACTTGATCGCCAAAGAATCAATCTCCTCTGGATATTCTTCTCTCCTCAATCTGCAGTCCTTGAGGCGCCCTTCGGGGCGCTCGATTGGAAATGCCATTTGACGGATGCAAGGCGTCGTCCGAGAAAGCCGCAAGGTTTTCGAGGCCGCCGCCCGCTCCGTCTTTTTTTTGTCTTTTTTCTTCCTTTTCCCCTTCCCGGAGCCGCGCAACGGGCAAAAAAAGATCCCGTACATCGCATGACTTCCCGAGGGGAAAGCCGTACGTCGTACGGGATTCTGGAGGAGCTTTATGCTCGGGCGCCGCAGGCGGCGCCCTCAAGCTGCAAGCTGATTACTTCTTCGCAGCCTTTTCACGAAGCGTGAACTTGTGGCAGGAGTTGCACATCAGCTCAGGCTCGGCCTTGTCGCCCTTGTGGCATTCCTGGCAGTTGACGCTGCCGAGATGCGAGAAGTGAGGGTTGGGCTCGAGCTTTTCGGTCTTCTTGGCGAGGTCGGCATAGGTGCCGTGGCAGCCCATGCAGGTGTCCTTCTTGACCCAGCCGGACGCATCGGGCCAGCTGCCCGCGTGGATTTCAGCCAGGGTCTTGGAACCGGTCTCGGCAGCACTGGCCATGCCCATCGAGAGACCAAAGGCAATCGCCGCAGCGGCGAGAATGATTTTCTTCATGATTCAGTTCTCCGATCAGTTCTTCTTGGCCTTGGCGCGCTTGGCGAGTTCAGCACCAGCGATGCGGCCGAAGACGGTGGCCGCACCGAGCTGGGCGCCGCCGGCGTAGTTGTGGAAGAAGATGCCGCCGGCTGCGTTGCCCGCAGCGTAGAGGCCCGGAATGCTCTGGCCGTCCATGTTCTGGATCTCTGCCTTGGCGTTGATGAGCGGGCCGCCGAAGGTGGCCGTCATGCCGCCCTGGAACGGGATGGCGTAGAACGGAGCCTTTTCGATCTTGCGGGGCTTCTTGTAGGTGCAGGGCGGGTTCATCTTGGAGAGCGTACCCTTGTCCACAGCCTCGTTGTATTCCTTGACGAGGGCCTTGATGCGGTCGGCAGGCAGGGTGACCTGCTTGCAGAGCTCGTCGATCGTACCGGCCTTGCCGTAGGGGTTGTTGAGGCGGTCGAACTTCGGAATCACCTTGTCGAGCACCGAGCACTGGCTGTCAACAATAACCCAGGCGTAGTTGTCGAGCGTCTGCTGAGCGGTCGTGCGGGCCTTGATCACGTAGGTGTTGTTCTCATCCATGTAGCGCACGCCGGAGGTGTTCACCTGGATGCCGAAGCCGGAGTTGAGAACGTCGGCCGGGTTCACGTGCGTAGCGCCGAGGATCGGGCCGCTGTGGAACTGGTCCATGTTCACGAACTTCGTGAAGAGAGGCATCGAGAGCGAGACGTTTTCGCCGGTCGTGTAGGTAGAGCCGCGCAGAACCATGCGGGTCGCCCAGCCACCGATGTAGCGATCGACCATCTCGGGGTTGGCCGAGAAGCCGCCCGTGCAAATGCACACGCCGCCCTTGCTCTTGACGTCCTTGACGCCATCGGGAGTGAGCACGCGAACGCCGGTCACGGCGAACTTGTCGTCGTGCAGCAGTTCGATGGCCTTGTGCTGGAAGCAGACGTCGATACCGCGCTTCTGAGCGGCTTCGAGCAGCTTCTGAACCAGGCGGGCACCCCCCGTGAGGCCGTTGCCTTCGACGCGGCAGGTGCGGCCCAGACGCGGATAGGGCATCACGCGGATCTTGCCGAACTTCACGCCGATGTCGGACTCAAGCCAATCGATGCCAGCGGAGATGTTGTCGGTGTAGACGCGGTTGAGAACCTTGTCGCCCATCTGCTTGGAGATGTCCATCATCATCTTGTAAAAGTCTTCGGCCGCGTCCTTGATGCCCTGTTCGGCCTGATGACGGGTGCCCCAGCCGCAGACGCTGCCGAGGGCGAAGATGGCGTTGCCAGCCGGACGATCCATCTTTTCAAAGAGCGCGACCTTGGCGCCCAGATCATGCGCGGTGATGGCGGTGATGAGGCCCGCGGGGCCGGCGCCGAGAACGATCACGTCGTAGCTCGCGTCAGCTTTCTTCGGAGCGGCGACGGCGGTGGTTGCCACGCCCGTGCCGGCGATGCCGGCAGCCGCACCCAGAAGGCTGGTCTTCAGAAGACCACGGCGGGAAATGGCTTGCTTGGTCATGAGTTGATTCTCCACTATGTAGGGGTGCCGCCGACGCTTGAGGCGCTTGACCGAAACCTGGCGATTTCGGTGCCCACTTAGGCTCAGACGGCGCTTATTGCAAGCGGCTTGCGCATACTCTGACCGCAGGCCGCTTAAGTTTCGCAAAAGAGTATCGGCAAAAGTGCCCTTAAGTACTTTTGCGAAAAATCAAATCCGTTGCGCCTTCTCAAGCAGCGGACACCCCCGAGCGGGGGTGGCAAAAAGTGAAGAATGCCTCTCACGGCTTTGGATTTCAGGCTTTACGACAAGGCCTCTGCGCCCGCATTCGACGCGTGATCCTCGATGTCGCCTTCGTGCGTCTTTTCTGCCACAGGAAGAACCACGGTGACGGTAAGGCCCGGCCTCGGCGCATTGGCCGTAAAGGACATGCGGCCTGCGTGCTCCTCGACGATGCGCCGAGCGATCCCAAGGCCCAGGCCGAGCCCCTCGGGCTTGGTGCTTGTAAGCGCCGTCGTCAGCCGCTTCATAGTCTCCTCGGTCACGGTCGGGCCGTTGTCGATGAAGCGCAGGGCGATTTCGGCGTGACCGGCTGCGTGCTCTTTCTCCTCGCCTTCCCGCTCGCCCGAGATCTCGGACTCAACGAGAAGGTCCGTCGCCCGCGCATCACGCGCGTTCTTCATGAGGTTGAGAAAGACGAGCTCCATTTCAAGGGCCGCGACGTGCAGCACGCAGTCGGTAAAGCGTGGAGCCTCGGCAATGCGCACCTTCATGGCGGGCACGCCGTTTGTGAGCGTGCTTGCCGCAAAATGCGAGCAGGCGCTCGCAAGAAGGTCGCTCACATGCACGTCCTCTCCGGGCGGACGGCGGTTCTTGGCGTAAAGCCGCACGCGCTCGACGATCTCCTTGGCGCGGGAGGCTTCGCTTGCGATGCTCTCGACGACTTGAAGAACGTCGTCGGAGGCCGCGGCCCGGCGCTCAAGTCGCTCAAGGCCCTTGGCGTAGAGGCGGATTGCCGCCAGAGGCTGGTGCAGCTCGTGGGCGATCATGCTCGAGAGCTGGCGTACCGTCGTGTTGCGTTCCAAAAAGAGAAGCCTGCGCTCCTGATCGGCCTCGCGGCGGTCCATGGCCTTGACCTGCCGCGTTCTCTTTTCAAGAAGCAGTCGGGTGTGCGCCAACTGCAAAAGAAGCACGAGCGCCGCCAGCAGCACCGTGATGATGAAGGGCTTGTATTCGTCGATAAAGCGCGAGAGCACGCTTTCCTTCAAATACGCATAGGGCCCCATTTCAAGCGCCCGGTAGAGGTTGTCGACCGAGAGAAAGTCGGTTGCAACCGCCCAGCTTCTGCCGTCGGCCGTGGGCGGCATTTCGAGAAACGCGAGCGTCAGGTCGGTGACGATCGTAGGCGACACGTGCGGCAGCGCCGCAAGCGTGTGCGCCGGATAAAGCCTTGTTGAATGCTTGCAGGCGCTGCGGCTTTCCACCGGCGCAAGCACCCGCAGTTCCTTATCCAGCTCGGGATTCGATTCAATGAGCTTTTCCCAGCCGCAGAGCTTCAGAATGCCGACATCGGCAAAGCCCTTCTGTACGGCGGCCGCAATGCGCCTTGAGGCGCGCTGTTCGCCAAAGAAGAACCGGTCGGCAAAAAATGTGTCCGGGTCGTAGCCCTCCATGGCGATTTCGCCCAGGGCGATCAGATAGCCCGAAAAGCCCGTCGCGCGGTTTGCCGCCATGCGCTGGCCCGCGAGATCGCCGATCGTCTTCAGATCGCTTCGATCCCGGCGCACGATGAAGGCCGAGCCCTCGTTTTGGTTGGCGTCGATCCCGCCTCGGCCGACGGAGCTCACGATCGTCTTGGCGCCGATGTCGCCCAGTCGCGCCACAAGGCCGGCGCTGCCCAGCACAAGGTCAAGCTGCCGGCCCCGCGCGGCCGCCTCAAGCTGCGGCACGCTGAAGACGTGAATGTTGATGGTGTAGTTTTGAGAAAGCGGCACGAGCGCCTTTTCAAGCGCGTGCAGGATTTCCTCACGATCTTCCGTGAGCGCAAATTCCGTCACGCCGATCGCTAGCCGCGGACGGCCGCTCACCCCATCAAGGGAATCAGAAGCGCCTGCCGCCCAGGCGCCCGTCGTCAATGATGCAAGCGCCGCCGCGCAGGCCGCAAGAAGGCCCGCCGAAAGTGTCTTCATCATGGTGCAGCTCCGAGGGCCCTACCGGGCAAGCTCCAGAAGGGCGGCGATTTCGCGCGCCGTACGCACGCCGAGCTTGCGGTAGACCCCGGCGCGGTAGACCTCGATCGTGCGGGGCGACACTCCGAGGCGCTCGGCCATGACGCGGGTGGTAAGGCCTGCGGCGAGAAACCCCGCCACGCTTTCCTCGCGCTCGGTCAAGAGCGACGTCCGCTCGCGCGCGGCCGCCTCGTCGATGCCGTTGTTGAGCATCGCCAGATGCTGCCGGCAGCCCTTTTCCACGTCCTTCAAAAGCCGCTCCTCGTCGACGGGCTTTTGCAGAAAGTCCACGGCGCCGTCGAGCACCGCAAGCACCGCGGTATCAATGTCGCCGTGCGCGGAAATGAAGATGATCGGCAGGGCGTTGTGGTCGGTCTTGAGAAGCTTCTGCAGTTCCGTTCCCGTCATCTCCGGCATCTGCAGATCAAGCACGAGGCAGCCCGGCTGCTCGGGATTGTCGGCGGTGAGAAATTCGCGCGGCCCGGCATAGGCCACGCTCTCCCAGCCCTCGACCTTCAGAAAGAAGGCGAGCGCGCTCCTTAGTGCCGGATCGTCATCGACGATACGCACAAGCGAGCGCTGCTTGATGTCTTCGAGCGTGAGCATAGTGGCAAAAAGCGGATAAGGATTGAATCTTTGGGCGGGGAGACCGGCTTGAAACGGCAACTCTTCGTCGACGCAGGAGCTCTTTGCGCTTTATGATAGCGGCACGAGCGCCCGCGCGAGCATCAGCGCCTGCCCAAGGAGCGCGATTTTTCGCTTCTTTCACGGGAAGGGCTGCTGCAAGCTTCCCCCCGATGCGCTGCAGGCGCCCGTTTGATTTCTTGGAGACACGATCGATGACATCCCGTAGTTTTTTGCCCACCAAGGTTCTCACGCTGCTTCTTGCCACCGCCCTTCTCGGCGGCTGCGCCCAGTTGGGCGGCGCGCTCTCGGGTGAGGGCTCGTCGACGGCAGCGCCGGCAGCAAAAGAGGATCAGCCCACGATCTGCCTTCTTCCCAACAAGCAGCTCAAGGACGAGCAGCTCGTGCAACTGCAGACCGCGCTCTCGGCGGGCATCCGCGCCGCGGGCATGAACGTTGAGGTGCTCAAGGCCGACGGCACGGCCGACGACTGCGACACGTGCCTGTCCTATGCTATCGTCGTGCAGGACAAGACGCTCAAGGGCATCCAGTTTCAGATCTTTGAAGACGGCAAGCCCACGATCGCCGCCAACGGCGCGGCAGAAAACGGCTCTCTGCAGCTGCAGCGCATCGCGCTCTACTCGAAGGCCCTGATGGAGCACTACCTCAAGGTCAAGGCCGATCCGACGGCCGCCCAGGCGCAGCCTGCTGCTCAGCCGCAGCCCGCTGCAAAGTAATCGTCGTTAAAGCGAAGGAACCTTTCGAATAGCCGCCCCGCGTCGAGATTGACCGGAGCGGCTTTTTCTTGGTCTTTTTCTTGGTCTTTTTCTTGGTCCTTTTCTTGGCCTTTTTCCCGAGCTTTCTCTTGTCTTTCTCACCCCTCTGTCAATCCTTGCCTTTTTTGGCGTATCTTTCTTCTACCCCAATTTCCAACAAGAACCAAAAAGAATCATCATGACGCTGGATACGCACACCGCCGCGCAAGCCAATCCTTCCTCGGAGCTTGCGCAGCTCAAGACCATGACCACGATCGTTGCCGACACGGGCGACATCGACACCATCGCCCGCCTCAAGCCCTCCGAGGCGACGACGAACCCCTCGCTCATTCTCAAGGCGGCCTCGAGCGGCCGCTACGACCGGCTGCTTGACGCGGCCCGCGCCGTCGACGAGGCGCCCGAGCTTCGCATCGACCGCGTGCTCGTGGGCTTTGGAAGCGCCATCCTTGAACACATCGCCGGGCGCGTGTCGACAGAAGTGGACGCGCGGCTTTCCTTTGACTGGCGCGCCACCGTCGAAAAGGCCCGCAGGCTTATTGCCCTTTATGAAGCGCAGGGCATTGACCGCAGCCGCGTTCTCATCAAGATCGCCGCAACCTGGCAGGGCTGCCAGGCCGCCCGCGTGCTTGAAGCCGAGGGCATTCACTGCAACATGACGCTCATCTTCTCGACCGCTCAGGCCGTTGCAAGCGCCCAGGCGGGCGCAACGCTCATCAGCCCGTTCGTAGGCCGCATCTACGACTGGTTCAAGGCGGCCGAAGGCCCCAACTGGGACGAGCGCGCCATGGCGGGCGCCAACGACCCGGGCGTGCAGTCGGTGCGCGCCATTTACAAGACGCTCAAGGCCGCGGGAAGCCGCACCCAGATCATGGGCGCCTCCTTTAGAAACAAGGGCGAGATCCTGGCGCTTGCGGGCTGCGATCTGCTCACGGTGTCGCCTGCGCTCATCGCCGAGCTCGACGCGAGCACGAGCCCCGTCGTGCGCTCGCTCACGCCGCCCGCGGCCGCAACGAAGCCCCTTTCGATCACCGAGTCCGAGTTCTACTTTGCCGTGAACAATTCGGCCGTTGCCACCGACAAGCTCTCGGCAGGCATCCGCAACTTCGTGACCGACACCGAAAAGCTTCAGGCACTGCTCTACTAAAAAAAGAAAAAGCCTTCGTACAAGTCCTCTTGGGCGCGGCGCGCAGCCGACTTTGACGCGCGCCGTGCTCAATGACACAATTGCGCCCTATGACCCAGACCAATTCCCTCAAAGAGGCGGCCCGACTGGCGCTCGCCCCCATTGCCGAAGACATGGCAGCCGTCGAGCGCATCATCGCCCAAGAGATGCAAAGCGGCGTCGGCCGCGTCGAAGAAATCGCCCGCTACATCACCTCGGCCGGCGGCAAGCGCATGCGCCCGGCCCTGCTCATTCTGATGGCCCGCGCCATGGGCGCCGACCGTGAGAAGGCGGCCTATCTCGGCGCCGTGATCGAAATCCTTCACACCGCCACGCTCATGCACGACGACGTCGTCGACGAGGGCATGATGCGCCGCGGCCGCCCGACCGCCAACGCCCGCTGGGACAACCCGCACGCGGTGCTCGTGGGCGACTTCCTCTACACGCGCAGCTTCCAGATGATGGTGCGCGCGGGCAATCTCAAGGTGATGCAGGCGCTGGCCGATGCCGCCAACCGTCTGAGCGAAGGCGAGGTTCTGCAGATGAACAACGCCCACAACCCGGATACCGACGAGGCGCAGTACTTTGCCGTGATCGAGCGCAAGACAGCCTGCCTGTTTGAAGCCGCCGCCCACATGGCTGCAGCCATCGCCGAGGCAACGCCCGAGATGGAAGATGCCTGCACGCGCTACTGCCTGCATTTGGGCAACGCCTTCCAAATCGCCGACGACATCCTCGACTACGCAGGTGAAGCCGCCGCCATCGGCAAGAATCTCGGCGCCGACCTGCGCGAAGGCAAGGTGACGCTGCCGCTTCTGTACGCCATGCAGCTTGCGAGCGCCGAAGACCGCGAGTGCATCCGCGAGGCCGTCCGAAAGGGCGAAGGCGACTTCGAGCACATCAGCCGCATCGTGATCGCCTCCGGCGCGCTTGAAAAGTGCCGCGAACGCGCACTCAAGGAAGCCGCCGACGGTGAAAAAGCGATCTTGGAACTTGGAACTGGACAATTTACAAAATCGCTGATACAATTCTTAGCCTTGTCAGTCAGGAGAGATCGATAAACGATCAAAAAGCTTCTGAAGGACAAAAATTCGGGGTGTAGCTCAGCCTGGTAGAGTACTACGTTCGGGACGTAGGAGTCGGCGGTTCGAATCCTCTCACCCCGACCAGAATTCAAAAAAGCGATCTTGCTTCAAGCAAGGTCGCTTTTTTATTGCCCGTTTTCCGGGCTTGATGCGCCGGGAAGCCCGGCTCATCGTGAAGCAGTCTCAATCAAGCGAAGACCTTGGCGGCAATCTTCCAGCCGTCCTTGCCCTTGGTGAGCACGTGGAAGTCCACGTAGTTCTGTCCAAAGTAGTTTTCAAGCTCAACGCGCACCGCGGCGCACGTACCATAGATCCCGATCACGTCGACATGGCTGCGGCACTTGGTGGGGCCGGCCTTCGTGACATCGGCAAAGAGCTTTTCAATCGGGTCGCCGTTGATCGTTGCACTCTTCAGAAAGGCCGGACGCATCTTGTCGCCGCTGCCCTCAACGCAGCCATCCTCGTAGAGCTTTTCCACCGCCAAAATGGCGTTGATGTCGTCAATGCGGGAAGCGGGCTTGGCCGTTGGTTCAGCCGCACCGGCGGCATCGGCAACGAGGCCTGCTGCGAGCGCCGCCGCCAGAACTTCTCTTCTGTTGCTCATCGATCGTCTCCATTAAAAAAGGAAAGAACCGCGCTGTTGTTTTCTGCAAAACTTGAACGCGCGATATTTGTAGCACTTGCTACAAATAAATCAAGAAACGGTCGGTCGCCCCGTCCTTTGCCGCCGGCAGCGGCAGGCTCGCGCGCCCTTGGAAAACGGCAAGAAATGTTGATCAATTGCGCTCGGCAACCACCTTGCGGTAAGCGGCTACAATAGAAGCGGATGCCCGACGGGCACGTCGGCCTGCCGGGCGCATCGAACAAGAAGAAGAAAGGGGACTTATATGACCATGATCATCGGTTTGACAGGCGGCATTGCCTGCGGCAAAACAACAGTCACCGACATTTTCCGCAAGCTCGGCGTACCGGTCATCGACGCCGACGAGGTCAGCCGCCGGCTCACCGGCCCCCAGGGGGCGGCGCTGCCTGAAATCGCCGTTGCCTTCGGCGCCGACATGATCGACGCCAACGGCATGAAGCGTGATCTGATGCGCGAGATCGTCTTTTCCGATCCGAAAAAGCGCGAGCTGCTCGAATCGATCCTGCACCCGATGATCAAGCGCGAGATGTTCGAGGAGCTCAAGTCCATCAAGGCGCCTTATGTGATTCTCTCGATTCCCCTGCTGCTTGAGCACGGCCGCTGGGCCGACGCATGCAAGCGCATTCTCGTCATCGACGTCTCCGAAGACGAGCAGATCAACCGCCTCGTCTACGACCGTCATCTCGGCGAAGAACAGGCCCGCGCGATCATCGACACGCAGATTTCGCGCGACAAGCGCATGGCCGCGGCCGACGACCTCATCGACAACAGCGGCACGCTCGAAGAGCTCGAGGAAAAGGTCAAGGGTCTGCACGAGTTCTATCTGCGCATGGCGGAGCACGCCTAAGGGCGTCTCCGAACGGCCGGCAGTCACCGCTGCCGGCGCATAACGCCGGCATATAGCAAAAGCGGCAGTCTTTCCACCGGCTGCCGCTTTTTTGCTGCCTATAAAAAAGGCGATTTTCTAGCGCTTTCTTGCGCGCGTTCTGCGCGTGCCGCGGGATTCGTTTTCCTCCTCCTCGGCCTTCTCTTCATTCATCTTCTCGAGCTGTTCGGCAAGAAGATCGGGATCAGCCGACCCGGGCGCGCCATGAATCACATAGGCGTCGCTTGCCCACTGCCCCAGGTCGATCAGGCGGCAGCGCTCGCTGCAAAAGGGCCTGAAGGGGCTGTTGACGTCGTACTCGTGCAGCTTCTTGCACGTCGGACACTTCACCATCATTTTGTTTTTCGTCCTCAATCAAAATTGCACGGCTACGCCCTGCAGCCCCGAGCGCTGAAGTTTCTCGATGCGTTGGACATAGTCTTCCGCCCTGTCGGCCTCAACCACCACATAGCAGGGAAGCCTCGGGTGCTGCAGAGCATCAACGCACTCCGGCCGTACGAGCCCAAAGAGCACCTCCTGCGAAAGCGCAAGACGCGCCTCTTCGGGGCCGGTGATCGCGACGCCCGCGTCGGAGATGCGCGTGAGCGCAAGCTCCGCCGCAAGGCTTGCCGCAGGCTTTGAGAGCCCCGCAACGGCAGCCGACTGCGGAAGCGCAAAGGCAAGAGCCTTCTTCCAGTCGCGGACCGTGTCGCCCGCAAGAAGAAGCACGTCGGGCAAAAACGCACGACGCACCACGATCTCCACCATCGGCAGCAGCCGCTCGTAGGCTTCAAGTCCCTTGAAATCAACCCAGGCAAAGCGCTGCCCTTCAAGGGCTTCGATTCCAGCGGCGGTGTCAAAGGCAAAAACGCGCATGAAGTGCACCCTCACGTGGCCGTGCGGATAGCCGTGCTCCATCACGAACCAGGGGCGGATGTCGCGCGCTTCGATCGCAAGCTCCTCGCGCAGCTCGCGCGCCAAGGCCTGCGCAGGCGTTTCCCCGGCCTCAAGCTTGCCGCCTGGAAACTCCCACCAGCCTGCATAGACCTTGCCCTTGGGGCGCGAGGAGAGAAGAACCGTGGCGCGGCTCTCGCCGTAGATCACGCCCACGGCGACCTCGATCACCTTGTCGGCAGCTACCTTTGCGTCGGTCACTTGTCGGCCTTTTGCGCGGCGATGCGCTTGAGTTCCTCGCGGCCAGCGACGATGCGGGCAAACTGCGTGGCCACGCGGCCGCTGCGGCCGCCGCGCTCGATCGCAAACTGCAGCGCCTCCAGACGCAGATCCGTGTCCTTGCGCAAGGCTTCGTCGACGCCCAAAAGCTCAAGGCTCTCGTCGATCACCGCAAGGTACTGATCCTGCGAGAAGGGATAAAAGCTCAGCCACAGGCCGAAGCGCTCGGCAAGCGAGAGCTTTTCCTCGAGCACTTCGCCCGGGTGCAGCTCGCCGTCTTCATCAAGGTGCGCGCCCAGATTGTCGCTTGCGGGCTCGGGCATCAAGTGGCGCCGATTGCTCGTGGCGTAGACCACGATGTTGTCGCCGCCCGCGGCAACCGAGCCGTCCAAGGCCGCCTTGAGTGCCTTGTAGCCGCCTTCGGCAAACTCAAACGAGAGGTCGTCGCAAAAGACGATGAAGCGCTCGCTGCGGCCGCGCACGGCGCGAACGATCTCAAAGAGGTCGCTCAAGTCCTCCTTGGCGACTTCAATCAGGCGCAGGCCCTCGTCGTAGTAGCGCGTGAGGCACCCGCGGATGAGCGAGCTCTTGCCCGTGCCGCGCGCACCGGTAAGAAGCACGTTGTTGGCGGGCAGATGGCGCACGAAGGCCTCGGTGTTCTGCACGATGAGGGTCTTCTGGCGGTCGATGTGCAGGAGCCGATCGAGGTCCACCGAAGCAAAGTGCTCGACGGGCTCAAGCGAGCCCACGTCGGTGCCGAGCACGCGGTGGCGCACCCAGCGGTACGCGGGACGCGACCAGTCAAAACGCTCGGCGGGCTCGGGCATCATCGCCAGAAGCCGCTCGAGCACATCGGCAAAGAGCTTTTCTGTTTGCGGAGTCAATTGTCGTTTCCTCAAGCTGTTCGATAAGGGCGGTGAGCCCGAGGTCCTTCAGAAGACCTGAGCCCGCCGCCCGGCGCGTTCCAAATAGGTTCGCCTTAACTGCGGTATTCCGCGTTGATGCGCACGTACTCGTGCGAGAGGTCGGTCGTCCAGACCGTCTCGGAGGCGCCGCCGCGGCCGAGGTTGATGCGCACGGTGATTTCGGGCTTGGCCATCACCGCCACGCCCTCCTCCTCGCGGTAAGCGGGATTGCGGCCGCCGTTGACGGCCACGAGCACGTCGTCAAGCCACAGGCTCACGCGGCCGCTGTTGAGGTCCGCAATGCCGCTGTTGCCCACGGCCGCGAGAATGCGCCCAAGGTTGGGGTCGGAGGCAAAGAACGCGGTCTTCACGAGGGGCGAGTGCGCCACGCTGTAGCAAACCTTGAGCGCCTCGTCCTCAGTCTGCGCGCCCTCGACATGAATCGTGATGAACTTCGTGGCGCCTTCGCCGTCGCGGATCATGCTGCGGGCGAGCTTGCCTGCAACCGTGGTCACGGCCTCGACCAGCGCATCGGTGCGGGGATCGTCGACGCTCGTGATCGGCGCCATCTTGGCGCGGCCCGTGGCAACGAGAATGAAGCTGTCGTTGGTGCTCGTGTCGCCGTCGACGGTGATGCGGTTGAAGCTGCGGTCGGCCGCGCGCTTGATCACGGCGCGAAGCACGTCGCCCGCCACGGCGGCGTCGGTGACGATGAATCCAAGCATCGTGGCCATGTGCGGCTCGATCATGCCCGAGCCCTTGCTGATGCCCGTGATGGTGACGACCGTGCCGTCGATGTAGGCCTTGGTCGAGGCGGCCTTGTGCACCGTATCGGTGGTCATGATCGCCTGCGCGGCCTCAAGCCAATTGCCGTCCGCGACATTGGCGTACGCGGCTTCAACGCCCGGCAGCAGCCGATCCATCGGCAGCGGCTCCATGATGACGCCCGTGGAGAAGACAAGCGTCTCCTCGACGGGACAGCCCGCGAGCCCGGCAAGCTTTTGGCACGTGGCGCGCGCGTCGGCAAGGCCGCTTTCGCCCGTGCCTGCGTTGGCGATGCCCGTGTTGGCCACGAGGGCGCGGATATTGCTCGTCATCGTCTGATGCTCGCGGCACACGCGCACGGGCGCTGCGGCAAAGCGGTTCTGGGTGAAGACCCCCGCGACCTTGCTGCCTTCGCAAAAGCGCATCACCATCACGTCGCGGCGGCCCTGCTTGCGGATGCCCGCCATGGCCGTCCCCAGCTCGACGCCATCGACGGCAAAGATCGTCTTCGGATCGGGAGCACTCAGATTGACCGACATGTCTATCTCCTAAAAGCCGCACCCGGATAGTGACCATGCGCATGCATGGGGAATCGTGCGGCTGTGTTCGAAAAAAAATCACGGCAAAGGGCCGACAAGAGCCGCAAAAGAACGCTCTATGGCCCGTGTTGGCCGATTATAGAGCCCGAGGGCCCGTGCACCCGTGGACACGAGAAGCCGGGAGCCTCTGCTGCGAGGGTTTGGCGGTGGTTTGAAGTTCTCATGAGCCGCGCAGACGAAAAAAAGCGCCGCGGGCGGCCGAAGGGAATTCCTTCAGCGCACCCCGGCGCTCGTTTGGCGGTAATAACCGCGCCCTTCGGGCCCGATTACTTCAGCTTGCCGTGGCAGTCCTTGTACTTCTTGCCGGAACCGCACGGGCAGGGATCGTTGCGGCCCACGTGCGAGAAGTCAAGGGGCTTTTCCTGCGGCTGCTGGCGCGCGCTTTCAACACGCTGGTTGCCCGCGGCGATGCTTTCCTCCTGTGCCTTCTGGGCTTCCTCAGGCATCTGGATCTGCACGTTCATCATCACGCGGCAGACGCCCTCGCGCACATTGTCAAGCAGCGTCTCGAACATCGCGAAGGCCTCGCGCTTGTATTCCTGCTTGGGCTGCTTCTGCGCGTAGCCGCGCAGGTAGATGCCCTGACGCAGGGCGTCGAGCGCGGCGATGTGCTGGCGCCACGTGGCGTCGAGCACCTGCAGCAGAACGTGGCGCCCGAAGCCCACCCAGGCGTCGTGGCCCACGAGCTCTTCCTTGGCCTTTTCAATGCCGTCGGAAACCTCAAGGAGCTTGTTGAGCAGGTCCTCATCGGACGTGTCGTTGCTCGCTTCGAGCATCGCCTTCATGTCGATCTCGATGCCCCACTCGTTCTTGAGCTTGGCGGTCAAGGACGGGATGTCCCACTGCTCTTCGACGGTCTCGGCGGGCACGTAGCTGCGGAAGAGATCGTTGAAGTAGCCGTGGCGCAGGCTCGTGAGCATCTCGCCCACATCCTTGCTCTCGAGAATCTCGTTGCGCAGGCGATAGATTTCCTTGCGCTGGTCGTTCTGGACGTCGTCGAACTCCAAGAGCTGCTTGCGGATGTCGTAGTTGCGGCCTTCGACCTTGCGCTGGGCGCTTTCGATCATGCGGGTGAGCATCTTGGACTCGATCGCCACGCCCTTTTCGAGCTTGAGGCGATCGGCGATGGCGCGCATGCGGTCGCCGCCGAAGATGCGCAGCAGCGGATCTTCCATCGAGAGGTAGAAGACGGAGCTGCCCGGGTCGCCCTGGCGGCCCGAACGGCCGCGCAGCTGATTGTCGATGCGGCGCGACTCGTGGCGTTCGCTGCCGATGATGCGAAGGCCCCCGGCCTTCACGACCTCGTCGTGGAGCACCTGCCAGGACTTCTTCAACTCATCGATGCGCGACTGCTTCTCTTCTGCCGAGAGCGTGTCGTCGGCGAGAATGCCGTCGATCTGGTGGTTGATGCCGCCGCCCAACACGATGTCGGTGCCGCGGCCGGCCATGTTCGTTGCGATGGTCACCCTGCCGGGGCGGCCCGCTTCGAGCACGATCTGCGCTTCGCGCTCGTGCTGCTTGGCGTTCAGGACGTTATGGGCGATCCCTTCGCGGGCAAGGAGCTTGCTGATGCGCTCGGAGTTTTCGATCGAGGTCGTGCCGACCAGAACCGGCTGACCGCGCTTCTGGCAGTCCTTGATGTCCTCGATGATCGCGTGGAACTTCTCGTCCTCGGTGCGGAACACCTTGTCCTGGGCGTCGACGCGGATCATCTTGCGGTTGGTTGGAATCACCACCGTTTCCAGACCGTAGATGTCCTGGAACTCATAGGCTTCGGTATCGGCCGTACCGGTCATGCCCGAGAGCTTCTTGTACATGCGGAAGTAGTTCTGGAACGTGATCGAGGCCATCGTCTGGTTTTCCTGATGGATCTCGACGCCTTCCTTGGCTTCCACGGCCTGGTGCAGGCCGTCGGACCAGCGGCGGCCGGGCATGAGACGCCCCGTGAACTCGTCGACGATGATCACCTCGCCGTTTTGCACCACGTACTGCTGGTCGCGGTGAAAGAGCGAATGCGCGCGCAGCGACGCATTGAGGTGATGCATGAGGATGATGTTCTGCGGCGAATAAAGGCTCGTGCCGTCCTTGATGAGTCCGCGCTCGACGAGAATGCGCTCGAGGTGCTCGTGGCCCTTTTCCGAGATGTAGACCTGGTGGGCCTTTTCGTCGACCCAGTAGTCGCCGTCGCCCTTTTCATCGGCCTGGCGCTGCAGAAGCGGCGGAATCTCGTTGATCTGCTTGTAGAGCTCGGTGTTGTCGTCAGCCGCGCCCGAAATGATGAGAGGCGTTCTCGCCTCGTCGATCAGAATCGAGTCCACTTCGTCGACGATGGCGTAGGCAAGGCCGCGCTGACGGCGATGACCCACTTCGTACTCCATGTTGTCGCGCAGGTAGTCGAAGCCGAACTCGTTGTTGGTGCCGTAGGTGATGTCGGCCGCATAGGCCTTCTTCTTCGACTCGGTGTCCTGCTGCGAGAGAATCGTGCCGACGGTCATGCCGAGGAAGTTGTAGACGCGCCCCATCCAGGCCGCGTCGCGGCTTGCCAGATAATCGTTGACGGTCACGACGTGCACGCCTTCGCCCGGCAGTGCGTTGAGGTACACCGCAAGCGTTGCGGTGAGCGTCTTGCCTTCGCCCGTGCGCATTTCGGCGATCTTGCCGTCGTTCAAGACCATGCCGCCGATGAGCTGCACGTCGAAGTGGCGCATGCCGAGCACGCGGCGGCTCGCCTCGCGCACCACGGCAAAGGCTTCCGGCAGTAGGTGCTGCAGATCCTCGCCCTTGGAAAGCCGATCCCGGAATTCGGCGGTCTTGCCGCGAAGCTCTTCGTCGGTGAGCTTCGTCATTTCGGGTTCAAGCTTGTTGATTTCGACGCAGCGCTTGCGGTACTGCTTGATCAGTCGGTCATTGCGGCTGCCGAAGATCTTGGTAAGAAAGGAGTCAAACATAGGTCTATCACAATGGGCGCACCCCGCAGCCGACCGCACATGCAGCAAGCTCGCTCGAAAAGAAGGCTTGCCGCAGACGGTCGACGCTCTTGGCCTTGCGGCAAAAGACGGCGTGTCCAAGACGCGACGAAAGCGCTCCGCCGCGTCTCATGAAAGTGCGCTTTGAAAACGGCGCAAAAATGGGCGCAAAAAATCCGCTCTTCCCCTTGCGGATGCACTGAGGGGATGGTACGGGCAGTGCATTATAAACGAGCCGAAATCCACGCCGTCCGCCGCGCAATGCGCTGTTACCAAATGCGCGGGGTACGCGAACCCGGCGTTTTTTCTCCGGCCTCCCTTCTTCTTCCCCTTGGTCTCACAGAGGGAGCCTCGATTGCTTAAACTCAAAGTGCCGCGCACCGGCTGCGCCCGGCGGCTTTCCTCGGCTTACCTCGGCTTTTCCTTTTTTCCGGCCCTATTCGGCCATGTCCACAGAGTTTCGCATCCGCCGCTACACGCCGCGCTCCTTTGCGCAGATTTCGCTTGATCGAACGGCCGAGGACTCGATTGCCGAGGAGCTGCGCGACGCCCGGCGCATCAGCCGCGCGATTGCGCCCGCCTTGAAGACGCTGCCTCTCGGGGTGGACTTTTCCGAACCCGGCAACATTCGCCTGCGCGACGGAAAGATCATTCTCTTCGTGCGCTCGGCGCTGCAAAAAAGCAAGCTGCGCCAGATCCTGCCGCGGTTGACGGACCTCGCGGGCAAGGCGGGGTATCTGCAGAAAATCGACATCGCCATCCGCCCCGTGACCGAGCCGATTGCTCTTCGGCACAACGAGGCGATGAGCACGCCCCGGGTATTGTCCGAGGAAAGCATTGGAAAAATCCGCAGCGCCGCGGCCGGCATGGCCGACTCGCCCTTGAAGAAAGCACTTGAGGACCTCGCGCTGGCCCGCAGAAAGCGGCAGGCGCCGACGCCCTCCTCCAATTCCTAAACCACAAAAAAGGGCCCTCTGAAGAAAGCGCAATCCATTCGAAAACGATCGTGCTTTTTTCGAAGGGCCTTTCTTTTGCCCTGTTTCGTCAGGGTGTCCTGATTAGTTGAGCGCAGCCTTGAAGGGCTTTTCGTCGATGGGCACTGAGGTCACTTCCCAGGCCTCGGGATCAGCAAGAAGCGCACGCAAGAGCTTGTTGTTCAACGCGTGGCCCGACTTGTAGGCGCTGTACTTCGCAAGAAGCGGATGCCCGAGGACGTAGATGTCGCCCATCGCGTCGAGAATCTTATGCTTGACGAACTCGTCGTCCGAGCGCAGGCCGCCCACGTTGAGCACGCGGAACTCGTCCATCACGATGGCGTTTTCAAGCGTGCCGCCCTTGGCAAGCCCCATCGAGCGCAGAAGCTCGACGTCGGAAACAAAGCCGAAGGTGCGCGCGCGGCTGACGGCCTCTTCGTACGTCTCGCGGCCGAGGTCGACCACGGCGTGCTGCACGGTGGAGTCGATCGCGGGGTGTCCGAAGGCGATCACGAAGTCGAGCACGAGGCCGTTGTGGGACTCGAGCTTGGCCCACTTGTCGCCGTCGTGCACCTCGATGGGCTTCTTGACGCGCACGAAGCGCTTCGGGGCGTTCTGCTCGAGAATGCCCGCGCTGCGGATGAGGTAGACGAACGTGGCGCCCGAGCCGTCCATGATCGGAATTTCAGGCGCGTCCACGTCGACGTAAAGGTTGTCGATTCCAAGGCCGTTGAAGGCGCTCATGAGATGCTCGATCGTCGAGACCACCACCTTGCCCTCGTTGAGCGTCGTGGCAAGACGCGTGTCGTTGACCGCTTCGGCGCGAACAGGAAGTTCGACAGTGGGCGTGAGATCAACGCGACGGAAGATGATGCCGGTGTCGGGCGCAGCCGGGTGCATCACGAGTTTGACCTTGCGGCCGGTATGCAGACCAATGCCGACGGCAGAGATGGACTGCTTGAGAGTGCACTGCTTGATCAAGTTGAAACCTTTCTTGCTGCCTTGACAAGCGCGGACGGCGTCCGCGCGATGCCGGTAGACGGTTTTCAAAACGCCGGAGACGGCCGCACGCGCTCTACGAAAAGCAAAAACCGTGAGCCGCGACCCCGGCGGCGTAGGCCGGAAAATGTGTTGACGACTGAGCACCTACCGCAGGCAGCAGTCTTCCTTTGGAAGCACCTGCACCGCTGGCCTTGAAATCCGATCAGCTACTGATCAGTCGAATCGAAAAGCCGTCCGCGCACGCCTTGAAGCGAAGAAAAAGACAAGGCGATCGGGGAGATTCGTGCGGTCGTTCAACCGGAGGCTACCGCTATGTTAGCGGTTTATGTGCGTGAAATCGGCTGGGCCCGTTGGAAAGAGAGTGAAACCCTCTAGATGGATGCCCGGCCGCGGACGGGCCCGGTCGACGAACCGGGCCAGAACAAGTCCGAAATGACGTGCTGTTACTTCGTTCCCTGACGGATGAAGGCGGGCACGTTGATCATCTGCGGCGTCTCACCGGTGTCTTCGGCCGGGGC
>USAL01000013.1 GCA_900552545.1 uncultured Sutterella sp.
ATGTTGCGGTGGAAATAGTTGATCTGGGTCACCGGCTTGCCCTTGTGGATCTCCTCGTAGTGGATGGGGGGGCCCGAGGAGATGCCCGTGTTGTCCGTTTCGGCGATGACCTGCCCGCGGGCGACCCGTTCGCCCGGCTGCACGAGGACTTTGCTCAGGTGTGCGTAGCGGGTCTTGTAGCCGAATTCGTGGTTCAGCAGCACCATGTGTCCGTAGCCGCCGTTGCCCCCCGAGGAGGCGACCTCCACCACGGCGTCGCCCGTGGCGTAGACCGGCGTGCCGCGGTCGCAGCCCAGGTCGATGCCCTTGTGGGGGCGGATATACCCCAGCACGGGGTGCATCCGGCGCAGGTTGAAGGCGCCGATATGGTCGTTGTGCAGCGCCGAGCGGTCGATGGGCCAGATGGCCGGGATCGCCGACGACATTTTCTCCTTGTCGCGGGCGAATGCCTGCAATTCGTCGAAGGACACCGATTCGAGGTAGAGTATGCGGGCCAGCGCGTCGAGCTGCTTCCAGGTGCCGACCATCAGCGGGGCGAAGTCGTCCCCGGCCATCGGGGCGTATTTGGTGTCGGGGTAGGGCTGCCACACGCCGTCGATCGACACCGTGTCGGTCGAGAAGAGCGAGCGGTAGACGTAGTTGTCGCGGTGGCGGATTTCGTCCACGCGCCGCTGCGAGGTGCGTATGCGGTCTTGCAGGATGCGGTACTTGATGACCAGGTCGCGGTTGTCGCGGATGATGCGGTACATCTTGGGGGTGTAGAAGAAGTACGAGAAGAGCACGTTGGCGATCGAGACGAGGATGAAGCCGATCAGTATTTTCCGGATCAGGCGGTAGGTGCGCAGGCGGAAAGGCGCCGAGACCACGTCGCGCGTCAGCGCCTGCGCTTCCTGTGTCAGCGCCTGCGTGTCGAATCTCTGCCCTTTTTGCTTCATTGCGGAAAAAACTCCGGTTAATAGGATGCAAATTTAACTTTAATTGTGTAATTTTGCAACCCGAAATCACAAACGTGGAAATCGGATAAAATCTTATATATGGAATCGAATAAAATTCGCCGGGCCTTTCTGGACTTCTTCGAGAGCAAGGGCCATGTGATCGTGCCCTCGGCACCGATGGTCGTCAAGGGGGATCCCACGCTGATGTTTACCAACGCGGGCATGAACCAGTTCAAGGATATCTTCCTGGGCAATGCGCCCCGCAAATATCCGCGTGCGGCCGACACCCAGAAGTGCCTGCGCGTTTCGGGCAAGCACAACGACCTGGAGGAGGTGGGGCATGACACCTACCACCATACGATGTTCGAGATGCTGGGCAACTGGTCTTACGGCGATTACTTCAAGAAAGAGGCGATCGAATGGGCGTGGGAGCTGCTCCACGGCGTCTACAAACTTCCCGCCGACCGCATGTACGCCACGGTTTTCGAAGGCTCCGAGGAGGACGGCGTGCCCTTCGACCAGGAGGCCTACGACTACTGGAAGCAGTTTCTGCCCGAAGACCATATCATCCGCGGCAACAAGCACGACAATTTCTGGGAGATGGGCGAGACCGGCCCCTGCGGCCCCTGCTCGGAGATTCATTTCGACCTGCGCGACGAGGCGGAGATCGCCGCCAAGCCCGGGCGCGGGATGGTCAATGCGGGCCATCCGCAGGTGATCGAGATCTGGAACCTCGTGTTCATGCAGTTCAACCGCAAGGCCAACGGCTCGCTGGAGGAGCTTCCGGCGCGCAACGTCGATACCGGCATGGGCTTCGAGCGCCTCTGCATGATCCTCCAGGGCAAGAAATCGAACTACGACACCGACGTGTTCCAGCCTACGATCCAGCGTATTTCGCAGCTTTCGGGCAAGACCTACGGCGCCGCCGCGAAGTGTGACGTGGCGATGCGCGTCATCGCCGATCACCTGCGTGCCATCGCTTTCTCGATCGCCGACGGGCAGTTGCCGTCGAACGTCAAGGCCGGCTACGTCATCCGCCGCATCCTGCGCCGCGCCGTGCGCTACGGTTATACCTACCTCGGCTTCACGGAACCTACGATCTGCAAGCTCGTTGCGGGGCTCGTGGAGCAGATGGGGGGCCAGTTCCCCGAACTGAAGGCCCAGCAGGCGCTGATCGAAAAGGTCATCGAGGAGGAGGAGGCCTCGTTCCTGCGTACGCTGGCCACGGGCATCAGCCTGCTGGACGGCGTGGTCGAAAAGACCAAGAAAGAGGGCCGCGAACTGATCTCGGGCAAGGACGCCTTCGAGCTTTACGATACGTTCGGGTTCCCGATCGACCTGACGGAGCTCATCGCCCGCGAACAGGGCGTCGGCGTTGACCTCGCAGCCTTTGAAACCGAGTTGCAGGCGCAGAAGGAGCGTTCGCGCAACGCTGCGGCCGTCGATACCGACGACTGGGTGGAGTTGTTCCCCATTCGCGAGAGCGTCTTCACGGGCTACGACACGCTGACCGAGCGGGTGAAGATCGCCCGTTACCGCCGCGTGACCTCCAAAGGCAAGACCTCCTACCAGCTGGTCTTCGACCGCACGCCGTTCTACGGCAACTCGGGCGGTCAGATCGGTGACATCGGCTATATCGAGAATGCCAACGAGCGCATCGCCGTCGTGGCTACCGAAAAGGAAAACGGACTGATTATCCATATCGTCAAGGAGCTTCCCGAAAACCCTGCGGCCGAGTTCACGGCCGTCGTGGACGCTGCCAAACGCCAGGCCGCGGCCAACAACCATACCGCGACACACCTCATGCACGAGGCGCTGCGCAAGGTGCTGGGATCGCACGTCGAGCAAAAGGGTTCGATGGTGACGCCCGAGATCCTGCGCTTCGACTTTTCGCATTTCCAGAAGATGACTCCCGCCGAGCTGCGCCAGGTCGAGATGCTCGTCAACCGCGCCGTCCGCGCCAACTATCCGTTGGAGGAGAACCGCGAGGCCACCAAGGAGGAGGCCGAGAAATGCGGTGCCATGATGCTCTTCGGCGAGAAGTACGGCGATCGGGTGCGCATGGTGCGCTTCGGTACGTCGGTCGAGCTCTGCGGCGGTACGCACACCAGCGCCACGGGTAACATCGGGTTCTTCAAGATACTGACCGAGAGCGCCATCTCGGCCGGCGTGCGCCGCATCGAAGCCGTCACGGGCGAACAGGCCGAGAAGATCATCTACGCCGCCGAGGATACGATGCGCGACATCAGCGAATACCTCCACAACCCGCAGGTGCTGCAGGCCGTAAAGAAAATGTTCGAGAGCAACGAGACGCTTTCGAAGGAGGTCGAGGCCATGCGCCGCGAGCAGGTCGCACAGTGGGCCGAGAAGATCATCTCCTCGACGCCCGAGCGCCACGGGGTGCAGCTCATCGCCACGCAGACCGACCGTACGCCCGAGTTCGTCAAAGACCTGGCCTATAACCTGCGTGCCCGCTCCCCGAAGCTGGTGTTCGTGCAGGGGGCGGTCAACGACGGCAAACCCATGCTGACGGTGATGCTCGGCGACGAGATCACGGCCCAGGGCGTGAACGCCGGTGCCGTGGTGCGCGAGGCTGCGAAACTGATGCAGGGCGGCGGCGGCGGACAGGCGTTCTTCGCCACGGCGGGCGGCAAGAACCCCGACGGGCTGCAGGCCGCCATCGACAAGGCCGTGGAGCTGATTATGGCCCAGGTAAAGTAAAAGAATAGTTAAAAACCGGATAATTATGAATAACAAGGTATTACTGATGATCCTCGACGGCTGGGGCAACGGCCGCCACGACAAGGCCGATGTCATTTCGACCGTCCATCCCGAATATATCTCGGCCATGACGGCGAAATATCCCCATGCCGAGCTGCGCACCGACGGCGAGAACGTCGGCCTGCCCGACGGCCAGATGGGCAATTCGGAGGTGGGGCACCTCAATATCGGCGCCGGCCGCGTGGTCTACCAGGATCTGGTGAAGATCAACCGCGCCTGCCGCGCGAGCGGCGACTCGCCCGAGGCGCTTGCGAACAACCCCGAAGTCCGCGCGCTCTTTGACTACGTCAAAAAGAACAATGCGGCGCTGCACTTCATGGGACTTTTCTCCGACGGCGGCGTGCACTCGTCGCTCGAGCACCTCGAGCGCTTCCTTGAACTCGTCCGCGAGGAGGGCGTTTCGAACACCTTCGTGCACGCCTTCATGGACGGGCGCGACACCGACCCCAAGAGCGGCGCGACGTACGTGCGCCGGGTTCTTGCGCGCATGCAGGCGGGTGAAATCGCAGGCATCTTGGCAAGCATGATCGGTCGCTACTACGCGATGGATCGCGACAAGCGCTGGGAGCGCGTGCGTGAGGCCTATGACCTTCTTTGCTCGGGCAAGGGCACGCCCACGACCGACATGCAGAAGGCCCTTGAAGACTCCTACGCCGCGGGCGTCACCGACGAGTTCGTCAAGCCCGTGTGCCTGACGGATGCCTCCGGCAGCCCCGTGGGCCGCATCAAGGCGGGCGACGCCGTCGTCTTCATCAACTTCCGAAACGACCGCGCCAAGGAACTGACGGCCGCGCTCACGCAGCCTGCGGCCGAGGGCGAGGATCGCGCCGGCATGCAGAACGTGCCGCTTTACTTTGCGACGATGACCCCGTACGACGCGAAGTACCAGGGCCTTCACGTGCTCTTTCCGAAGGAAAACGTGGTCAACACGATCGGCGAATGGGTGGCCGCCAAGGGTCTGAAGCAGCTTCGCATCGCCGAAACCGAGAAGTACGCCCACGTGACGTTCTTTTTAAACGGCGGGCGCGAGGATACGTTTGAGGGCGAAGACCGCATTCTGGTGCCGAGCCCCAAGGTCGCAACCTACGACTTGAAGCCTGAGATGAGCGCCTATGAAGTGGCAGACAAGCTCGCGGCGGCGCTCTCGGAGCGCAAGTACAACTTCGTGTGCCTGAATTTCGCCAACGGCGACATGGTGGGCCACACGGGCGTCTATGAGGCCATCGAAAAGGCCGTCTCGGCCGTCGACGCCTGTGCGCGCACCGTCATCGAGGCCGCGCGCAAGGCGGGCTACGACGTGGTGCAGATTGCCGACCACGGCAACGCCGATCATGCCGTCAACGCCGACGGGTCGCCCAATACGGCGCACTCGCTCAATCCCGTGCCCGTGGTGGTGGTTTCCGACCGCGTGGCGGGCGTGCGCAACGGCGTGCTGGCCGACGTGGCGCCCACGGTGCTGGCGTTGATGGGCGTTGAGCCGCCTGCCGAGATGACGGGCAAGAGCCTCGTCGAATGGAAGTAAAAAATCAAGTCCTTGATACGCACAAATCAATGCAAATGAACGCAAGATGATTTGAAGATGCGCGCAGGATGATCGAAAAAGCGCCTTAAGTCTCCGGACTGAGGCGCTTTTTCATTGAAGGTCATTTGAAGGGAAAAGGACGTCTTTTAAAGCAGCGGCGAGAGCAGGTAGCAGACGCCTTCAAGAAAGCGCTGCCCGTAGCTGCGCTTGTGCCACAAAAGGGGCTGCAGCTGCCGCGCACGGCGTTCGTAGCCGCGCTGCAGCTGCGTGAGATCGTGCACGAAACCGCGGTCAAAGACGAGCAGCATCATTTCAAAGTTGAGATGCATGCTGCGGTTGTCGAGGTTCACCGTACCGAAGAGTGCGAAGTCGTCGTCGACCGTGATCGCCTTGGTGTGCAACACGCCGTCGGTGAAAAAGAGGATTTTCACGCCGCTAGCCATCAAGTCGCTGAAGTAGCGGCGGCTTGCCCAGCTCACGAACTTCGAGTCGCAGTGCCGCGGCACGCACAATCGCACCTCGACGCCGCGCATGGCAGCGTTCTGCAGGGCGATCACAAGCGACTCGTCGGGCACGAAGTAGGGCGTGGTGAGAAGCACGTGGCTGCGCGCGCAGCCGATCGCCTCGATGATGAGGCGCTTGTTGGCGTCGTGTACCGTCGTGGGGCCCGAAGGGACGACGGTGACGGCGGCGTTGCCCGCTGCGGGCGGCTCCGGAAGTGCACCCGCATAGACGGGCATGACGCCCTCGTCGTCGGGCTGCAGCGCCCAGTCAAAGAAGAAGACTTCGTTTAAGTGCGTAACCGCCGTGCCCTCGATGCGCACCATGGCGTCGATCCATTCGCCCACGCCCTCGGAGATGTTGAAGAAGTCCGGGTCGATCATGTTGAGGCTGCCCGTGTAGCCCACCGCGTCGTCGATCACCACGGTCTTGCGGTGCAGCCGCAGATCCGCGCGCCCCTTGTTGAGCGCAAGAAAATGAATGGGAAGCGCCCGGTGCAGGTGTACGCCTGCGGCAAGCATCTTCGCGGGCCACTGCGAGCGCAGAAACTGTCGGCTGCCGACATCGTCGACGAGAATGCGGCAGGTAAGGCCCCGTTCGGCCGCCTCAATCACGGCCTCGGCAATGGCGTCGCTGTAGCCGCCCGTGCTCCAGATGTAGAACTCCATTGAGACCGAACGGCGGGCACTGCGGATGTCGGCAAGCATGCGCTCAAGCGCCTGAATCGAGTCGCCGATCAATTCAAGTTTTGAGCCCGTGGTCATGGGCAGGTCGCCCAATTTCTGGGCAAGCTCAACGAGGCCCCGGTGGCGCTGGGGCTTCGTGATGGGTTGCGCCTTGCGCTCCTTGGCGTGGATCCGCTCCCAGGAGGCAAGAAGGCGCTTGAGCTTGTAGGCGCGCCAGCGTCCGATCGGGCGCTCGCCGATCATGACGTAGAGAATGAAGCCCACGTAGGGTAGCGCCACCGTCAGAAGAATCCAGGCAAAGGCGCTTCCGGGCGGATGCCGGGTCATGATGACGCGCAGGATCACAGAGAGCGCGAGCGAGGTCTGCAGCACGAAGGCACCGGCGCCGATGACGGCTAGCCAGAAGTTTTCGCTCGACAGAAGACTTTGCAACATGGCGGACCTTCAGCCCCTGGAATCCTTAGCCTGCGCAGAGCTCGGCCTTCTGCGTGAGCTCCTCCCAGCGGGCGTAGGCCGCCTCGATCAATCCCGGCAGTTCCACGGCGCGCGCCTTGTCGGCCTGCTGTTCGCTCACCTCGCGCTTGAAGTAGTCGGGCTCGCTCATGCGGGCAATGAGCGCGGTCTGTTCCGACTCAAGCGCCTCGATCTTGGCGGGCAGCGCCTCAAGCTCCTTGTTTTCCTTGTAGCTCATGCGAAGCTTTTCTTCGCGCTGGGGGCGTGCGGGACGGGGCTTTGCTTCCTTTTCGCTCTTGCGGGCGGCTGCCTCGGGCTCGGGCAGGGGCGGGCGCTGACGCACCCAGTCCTCGTAGCCGCCCACGAATTCCATCCAGCGGCCGTCGGGCTCGGCGTAGTCCACCGGCGCGAGAACCTGCGTGACGACGTCGTCGAGAAAACGCCGGTCGTGGCTTACGAGAATGATCGTGCCGGGGTAGTTTTCAAGCGTTTCCTCAAGAAGCTCCAGCGAGTCGATGTCAAGGTCGTTGGTGGGTTCGTCGAGCACGAGAAGGTTTGCCGGAAGCGCAAAAAGGCGCGCAAGGAGCAACCGGTTTCGCTCGCCGCCCGAGAGGTTTGAAACCGGCACCTCGGCGCGGTGCGGGGCAAAGAGAAAGTCTCCGAGGTAGCTCATGATGTGCTTGCGCTCGCCCGCAATCTCCACCAATTCGCTTCCCGGGCTGATCGTCTCGGCCACGGTCTTGTTGAGGTCGAGCTGCTCTCGGAGCTGATCAAAGTAGGCGATCTTGAGATTCGTGCCGAGCTTCACCTTGCCCTCGTCGGGCGCAAGCGTCCCTAAAAGGAGCTTGATCAAGGTCGACTTGCCCGCGCCGTTGGGGCCGACGAGCCCCAGCTTGTCGCCGCGCATGAGCTTGAAGTCAAGGCCCTTGACGATCACGCGATCGCCGAAGGACTTGCCAAGTCCCGTGACTTCTGCCACCACCTTGCCGCTTTTTTCGCCGGCGTCGATCGAAAGATTGATCTGTCCGATGCGCTCGCGTCGGGCGGCGCGCTCGCGCCGCAGCGCCTCAAGGCGCCGTACGCGCCCTTCATTGCGGGTGCGGCGCGCCGCGATTCCTTTTCGGATCCAGACCTCTTCCTGCGCCCAGAACTTGTCAAAGCGCGCGCGTGCGAGATCCTCGGCCGCAAGCTCCTCGTTCTTGCGCGCCTCGTAGGCGGCAAAGTTCCCCGGATAGCTTCTGAGGGTGCCGCGGTCAAGCTCAATGATGCGTGTAGCCACGTCGTCGAGAAACGCACGGTCGTGCGTGATCACCATGAGAGTGCGGCCGTTGCGGTATTCGCTTTTTAAAACTTCTTCAAGCGCCAGAATCGTGTCGACGTCAAGGTGGTTCGTGGGCTCGTCAAGAAGCAGCAGATCGGGCTTCATGCTGAGCGCCAATGCAAGCGCCGCGCGCTTTTTTTCGCCGCCCGAGGCTGCCTCGGGCGAGGCGTCGGCCTTGACCTTCAACTTTTGCAGGTACTCGTCGAGCCTCGCGAGCGCCGTCCACTTGTCGCGATCGTCGGCAATCTCCTCAAACTTGCCGCGGGCGATGAGCGAGTCCTTCAGTGTCGCCGCTGGCGGCAGGTAGGGCTCCTGCTCGACGTAGATGCGCCGCAGGCCGTCCTGGCGGCGGATCTCGCCGGCATCAAGCTTTTCGACGCCTGCGATGACCTGAAGCAGCGAGCTTTTGCCCGTGCCGTTGCGGCCGATGAGGCCGACGCGCTCGCCCGGCTCAAGGCTCATGGCGGCGTGGTCGAGAAGGGGCAGATCGCCCCAGGCAAGTTCGGCCTCCGAAAGGGTGATGATGGACATGGTGTGACTGATAAAAGTTTGGGTCGCAGGGAATGCCGCACGTCCTGGACGGACTCGCCCGGTCGTGCATCAACGTGTTGGGGCAATGACGGAAGACGCAAGAGAAACGAGGCGCCTTGGGTGATTCTGGGGATTCTTCAGGCGCCTCGCTGGGAACCTCTTGAAAGCCTCCGTCAGGGCGTGACCAGAGGCGCGCTCTGCGCGGGAGCGGGCGTCGAGGGCGTCGAAGGCGACGTCATCGGCATCGTGACGGGCTCGGGCTCTGCCGCCGGTTGTGCGCTGCTGCCGCCCGAGAAGTTGTAGCTGTCGAGCATGTCGTCAAGCCTCGGGGCGTTGTCAGAGGTTTCCTCGATCAGGGTGCCCGCTTTGCGGGCTGCCTGCTGCGCCTCGCGCTGCAGACGTTCAAGCGAACGAGCCTGCGCGCGCATGCGCCGCGAGTTGGTCTTGAAGCTTTCGTACTCGACCACCGCGTTTTCATCCATGATGCGCAGTTCGCCGCCGAAGATCATCGCCGTCTGCCCGCGCCGTTCGGCCTTGGGCGAGAGGCTTAAGTTGTAGGCGACGGTGCCGAGAAGGCCGTCAAAGCTTGCCGAGGTCGTGCCGTGCGCAATCGAGGATGCCGCCGCAAAGGCGTCGGCCCCGAGCGCAAAGAGGCGCTTTTGCAGCGACGTCTGCGGCGCCGGCACGCGGTAGATGTCTTCAAATTCGTCGGCATCAAATTGGAGCACAAGCGGGCTGTCGACCAAGGCGACCTGCAGCAGGTCGTAGGTCATGGCCTTTGCCTGGGGATCGGTCTTGGGGTCGCCCGGATTGATTATGGGCGTGCCCCAGATGCGGCTGCGGATCGGAAGACGCGAGCGCACGAGCGAGGCGGTCTTGGCGTCCATCGCGAGAAACACCGCGTGGTAGGGCGGCTCGGACAAAGCAGCGCGGGCGCGCTTGGCGGCCTTCAGACGCCGGATGCGGATCTGCTGCTGGCGCCAGCCCACCGGATCAGCTTCCTGATCAATGAGCTCTTCGTTGAATTCGGTTTCGTCGAGCCGTTCGACGGCAAGATCAAAGAACTTGCTCACGCGCTGGAATTGGTTGAGGTCCACCGTGAGGCGATCGGGCGCGTAGCCCGCGGCAACAAGCGTGCGCTCGAAGGCCGACGAGATTCGCTTTTCAAGCGGCGTGTCGTGATCAATGAGAAGCACCTTGGGCTGCGTACCCGCGCTCGTGGTGGGCGGCAGCGCCGCAAGGCCAAGCGCCGCCACGCGCGAGGCGTCGTCTTCCATCGAAAGCCCGAGCATCAGAAGATTGTGCGGGAACGTGATCGGCTCATAGCGCACGGGGCTTACCGCAAGCTCTTCGGCAAAGACAAGGCCCGGCACGGTCGAGTGCGTCGTGATGCTTCCGGCGGGCTTTTCGGCTTCGCCTTCGGCCGTGGTCTCGGCGCTTCCCAAGGCCTCATTGGTTTCGGCGATGAGAAGCTCGCGCATGTGCTGCTCGTTTGCGCGCTTGGCTTGAAGCGCCGCGCGTTTTTCCGCAAGCTCCTCTTCGGTCAGGGGCACCGCGGTATTCATGTCGATCTGATTGAGCGCGATGACCGGAAGCGGCGTGTATTCCAGAGCGGCGATTTCGCTTACCTTGCTGCGGTCCAGCGGCCCGATTGCGGCCATGGCGCCCGCCATGGCGGCGCGCTTGAGCATGCTTGCGGCCGACTCATTGGCGCCCGGGCGCACGAGGAGCACCTCGATCGGGGAGCCTGATGCATAATTTGCCGCGAGTACGCCCTGCAGGATTCGCTGCGAGGGCTCTTCAAAGGGCGAGTCGGGCGAAGGAAGCAGGAATGCGAGCTTTACGCCCGCGGCCTGCCCCGAAAGGAGCGCGCCGATCGAGTCGACCGAGGTTGTCGCGGCAGCCTCCGATGGGGCTGAGGATTGCGTACCTGCATCCGTGCCGGTCGTCAAAGGATCGGCTGCAACGGCGGGAGCCGCAGGTTGCGCGGGCTGCGACTGAATCGTTGCCTGCGGCGCTGCGGGCGCCGAAGCGGGTGCTGAAATGGGCGCTGCGTTGGTCGCTGCCTGAGGCGTCGCATTGGGCGAGGCTGCAGGTGCCGCCACAGGTGCCGCGCCCGGCGCCGTGATGACCGGAACCGAGGAGCCGGCCATCGGCGCAGACAGCACGAAGTCTTCAGGAACGACGACGGCGGCAGCAGCAGGGGCCGCAGATTCGGCAGCCGCAGATATGGCGTCGGCGGCAGGGAGAGTCTGGGCCTGCACGCCCAGGGTTGCGCCGGCAAAAAGAGCAGACAGCAGACCAGCAATGATGGAACGAGGGAACATGCGATCGAGTTCAAATCAAAATCGAGGGCAGACGCAGGCCGTGGAGCCTGTATCCGAAGGAGTAAGCAAGAAGGCTCGGTTCTCCGACGACGTCCTGATGCAGTGCGCCATGCTCTCGCAGCAGTCTTTCAAAGGCGCAACGCTCTATATTGTAGGGCTTCCCATCGGCAACGCGGCCGACATCACGCTGCGCGCGCTCTGGGTGCTTGACGTCTGCGACGTCATCGCCTGCGAGGACACGCGCGAAACCCGAAAGCTTCTGGATCGCTACGGCATCAGCACGCCCACCATGAGCGTGCACGAACACAACGAACATGCCGCAGCCGAGCGACTGATCGAACTGCTCGGCGAGGGGAAGCGCATTGCGCTTGTGACCGACGCCGGCACGCCCGCCGTGAGCGACCCCGGTGCACGGGCCGTGCACCTCGTGCGCGAGGCGGGCTTTGACGTAAGTCCCGTGCCGGGACCGAGCGCCGTCGTCACCGCTCTGAGCGCAAGCGGCCTTGAGTCGTACCGCTTTACGTTTGCGGGCTTCGTGCCGCCCAACGGCAAGGCCCGCCGCGAGGCATTAAAGGACCTTGCCGCCCGCGAGGAGGCCTTTGTTCTCTATGAAGCGCCGCACCGCATCCGCGAGCTCCTCTGCGACCTGGCCGATGCCCTTGCTGCTGCAGGCGACGGCGCGCGGCGCGTCGTTGTCGCGCGCGAGCTTACGAAGCGCTTTGAGACGTTTTCGGCGATGACCGCCTCCGACCTTTCGGCCTGGGCCAAGATGCATGAGCCGCGCGGCGAATACGTGATTGCCGTCGACATGCGTGCGGCAAGAGGCGAGGAGCTTGATGCGCGCGACCGCACCTGGATCGATGCGATCGCCAAGGCGCTGCCGCCCACAAGAGCGGCGGCCGTCGCCGCCCGCGAGACGGGCCTCAAGCGCGACGCGATCTATCAGATGATCGGCGGGGGAAACAAATAATCCCCAAAAGACACCCTTAAAGAGCATCAAGGGGAGCCCATCAAGGCTCTCCCGATTCCCCCGACTCCTGTTTTTTTCAAAGCCCCGGCTAGAGGTTGAGATCCTTGGCGCGGGGCTTTTCGCCGCGCCCGGAGATCACGGCGTCAAAGACGCAGTTGGGCAGGATGCGCAGCAGCTTGGCCACGAGTCCCATCTGCCACGGGATGGTGCGGTAGGAGACTTCCGATAGGATGGCGCGCACGGCGCGGCGCGCGAACTCGTCGGCTTCAAGGATGAACGGCATCCGGTAGGGGTTCTTCGCCGTAAGCGGCGTGCGCACGAATCCCGGCGAAATCGTCGTCACTTTGATGCCGTACTTGCGCACGTCGTTGCGCAGGCTCTCAAGGTAGCTGATCGCGGCGGCCTTGCTCGAGCAGTAGGCTTCGCTGCCGGGCAGGCCGCGGATGCCCGCTACCGACGCGGTGCCCACGAACTGGCCGCGGCCGCGCTGGCGCATGGGCTCGATGAAGGGGTGGAAGGTGGCGGCCATGGCGAGCACGTTGGTGCGGTAGACGCGCTCCATGACGTCGAGGTCTTCTTCGAATTCGGTCTTGACGCCGATCGAGATGCCGGCATTGGCGATCACGATGTCGGTGGGGCCTGCCGCTTCAAAGTCGCGGGCGGCCGCAAAAAGCGCCTCGCGGTCGGCGACGTCAAGCGCGTACGTGCGGTGCTGATCGGCGTGGGTGAGCGTTGCCGCGAAGGCTTCGAGCTTTTCGCGATTGCGGCCCACGAGGCCGAGCTGAGCGCCCATGGCGTCGAACTCGCGGGCCATGGCTGCGCCGATGCCGCTGGAGGCGCCGGTAAGAAAGATGCGCATGATCGTGCAATGGCTCCGTTAGGAAATGGTGGGACTACTTCTCGCTGCGGATGCGGCGGATGAGCTCGCGGGTCATGTCGATGGCGCCTTCACGCGTGCCCACGAGGTGGGGCGCGGTGATGAAGCGTCCGGCGATGCCGATTGAGGGCGTGGAGTCTACGCCGTAGTGCTTCCAGGTACGTGCGGCCTGGCGGGTCTTGGAGACGATCGAGAAGCTCTTGAGCATCTTGTTCCAGTTGTCGCTCTTGATGCCGTTGCGGCCCATGAACTGCTCGATGTCCTTGGCGATCGACTCGGCCGTGGTCCAGTTCTCATGGTCCTCGCGGATCACCCAGTTCCAGAAGGGCAGGTGCAGGTCCGTGAGACGGTTCATCGCCTCGAGGCTGTAGTAGACGCTCGTGAAGATGTCGAGATCGTTGTTCCAGGCAACGGGGGAGACGACGTACTTCACGTCGGGCATCGACTTCAAATCCATGGCGAACTTGTCGATCACAGGCTCAAACGAGAGGCAGTGCGGGCAGGTGTAGGCAAAGAAGTTGTGCACGAGGATCGGGCGTTCGGGATAGTTCACCGCCGGGCGCACGATGATGTAGTCCTTGCCGGCGACCGCAGGCCGCGTTTCAGCGGCAAGCACGCCGGTGACGGATGCGACGCAGCCCGCGGCGGCTGCTCCCTGCAGAAGATGTCGTCTGGAAATCATGATGCGAAAAACCTTTGTCAAAAAAGATGATTTTTGATCCCGGGCTTTTTCCAACCGAAGATCAGTCAAATTAGGCCAATCAGGCAATAGGGGGCTGAAATCAGTTGGGCTGGTGGATGACCGTGCCCTGGATGGCGTTGTCGGCAAGACTCTGGCGGATCTCCTCGGCGTTGTCGGCCGTATCAAACGGCCCGATGCGCACGAGATAGACGCGCTTGCCCGCCTGGCGGATCGAGGAGATCTGGGCGTCAAGCCCGATGAAGGCGATGCTCGCGCGCATCGCGTCGGCCTCTTCGTTGGTGGCGAAGGTGCCCGCCTGCACCCAGAAGCGCTCGGTGGTGATCACCTCGGTCGAGTCCTCGGCCGGGGCATTGCCGTTGGCCGTCACCGTCACCACGCCCTGGCGCTGCTCCTCGCCTTGGCCTGCGTCGTAGAGCTTGCGGTTGGGATCGATGCTCTTGCCGTCAAGCAGCTGCTCGTCGACGTTCGAGCTCACCTGCTGAACCTTGGAGACGAAGGGAATCGGGGCGTTGTTCACCCAGATGAACACGCCGGCGGTGATGATGAGCGAGACGACGACGCCTGCGGTAAAGGACCAGAAGATCGCGGTTTTGCTCGTAGCCATGAAAATCGTCACTCCTATCGCGGATCGCTGCCAGGCGGGCGCCCTCGTTCGATTTCCGGACTCCTAAGTCGGAATCCGTCATTGGGAAAAGGGGCTTTGAAAGATTCTTGAGCCCCTTCCCTGAGGGCGCCTTTTCTGCGCTGCGCTTTTGGGATGCTACATGTGTTCAGGCGCACTCACGCCGAGCACGTCCAGACCGTTTCTCAGAACCTGGCGTGCTGCAAGAAGCAGGGCCAGACGCGCGTTGCGTTCGCGTTCGTCTTCAACGAGCACGTGCTCGGCATTGTAGAAGGCGTGGAAGTCGGCCGCGAGTTCCTTGAGGTAGACGCAGATCAAGTGCGGCGCGAGGTCGCGGGCGGCCACGGCAAGCGTTTCGCCGTACTGCGAAAGCCGTGCGGCAAGCGCCTCGGCCTGCGGGCTCGTGAGAACCGAGAAGTCGGCGTTGGCGGCTTCTTCGGAGCTCGCAACCTTGTAGCCGCGCTCGGCAGCCTGCTTGAAGACCGAGCAGATGCGCGCATGCGCGTACTGCAGGTAGTAGACGGGGTTCTCGTCGCTCTTGGCGCGCGCGAGGTTGACGTCGAAGGCGAATTCGGCGTCGGACTTGCGCGAAACGAGGAAGAATCGTGCGGCGTCGCGGCCCACCCAGTCGACGAGGTCGCGCAGCGTGACGTAGGTGCCGGCGCGCTTGCTCATCTTCACTTCCTCGTTGTCCATGATCACCTTGAGCATCTTGTGCAGCAGGTATTCGGGGAAGGTCTTGGGGATGGTGAGGCCGAGCGTGCTGGCCGCCGCCTGCAGGCCGATGCGCACGCGCGCGACGGTGCCGTGATGGTCGGAGCCCTGGATGTTGATCGCACGGTCAAAGCCGCGCTCGAACTTCGCGAGGTGGTAGGCGACGTCGGGTACGAAGTACGTGTAGTAGCCGTCCTGCTTGCGCATCACGCGGTCCTTGTCATCCTTGAAGTCCTTGAAGGCGGGGTCGGTCGTGCGCAGCCACAGGGCGCCGTCGGCCTCGTAGGTGTGGCCCGAGGCGATGATGGCGTTGACGGCCTTTTCGACGCGCCCGCTCGTGTAAAGCGAGCTCTCAAGGTAGAAGTTGTCGAAGGCGACGCCCAACTTCTTGAGGTCGTCGTCCTGCTCGTTGCGAAGGTACGCAACCGAGTAGCGGCGGATCGCTTCGAGGTCTTCGACGTCGCCGGTGGATTCAATCACTTCGCCCGAAAGCGTCGTCACCGGCTTCTTGGCGAGATAGTCGCGGGCGATGTCGTAGATGTAAAGGCCCTGATAGCCCTTTTCGGGGAAGGCTTCGTCGCCCTGAAGGCCGAGCTCCTGCTTGGCGCGGGCCTGCACCGAGAGGGTGAGGTTGTGAATCTGGACGCCCGCGTCGTTGTAGTAGAACTCGCGCATCACCTTGTAGCCCTGGGTGTGCATCACGCGTGCGAGCACGTCGCCTAAGGCGCCCTGACGGGCGTGACCGAGATGCAGGGGGCCGGGCGGGTTGGCCGAGACGTACTCAAGCAGCACGCTTTTGCCCTCGAAGGCCTTGCTCGAACCGAAGGCCGCGCCCTGGCGCAGGACGTCGGCGATGACGCTGAACTTGGCGGCCTGGTGAAAGCGCATGTTGATGAAGCCCGGTCCGGCGATTTCAACGTCGGAAAGAAGTGCGCCGAAGGCCGCGTCGGCCTTCATGGCGGCCACGAGCTCTTCGGCGATCTGGCGCGGGTTCTTCTTGAGCGTGCGCGCAAGCTGCATGGCGACGTTGGTGGCAAGGTCGCCGTGCTCGGCCTGCTTCGGGCGCTCAAGGCGCACGGCAACGTCGGATGCACCGAGCTGGGCGGCGGCGCGGCCGATGAGTTCAACGAGGGACTGTTTCTGATCTTCGATCATGGCTAAATGGTATGAATGGCGGTGGTGTTTTTAAATTGCCTGTGCCGTGCATGCGTAGGCCGGGGCTCTCGTACGATAGCAAACCTCATGCGCGGGCATGGTGACAAATTCCTACAGTACGCCGAAAGCCCCGAACCGTGCGCAGAACCCAACGGGCTGCGGACGGAGCGGGGCTTGGTGCTGCCGCGAGGGTTGGCGCAGGGGAGCCGCTTTTCGCAAGCGGCTCAGGCGCGCTAGCCCAGGCGCTTGTCGCGTTCGATCTGTGCGTAGGCCGAGTGGTTGTGGATCGACTCGTAGTTCTCGGCCTCGGTGTGATAGGCCAGAACGCGCGGCTCGTCGTTCAACTGCTTGGCGGTGTCGCGCACGATGTCCTCGACGAACTTCGGGTGATCGTAGGCGTATTCGGTGACGTACTTCTCGTCGTTGCGCTTCAAGCGGCTCCAGAGCTCGCAGGAGGCCGACGTTTCGGCGATGCGGATCTGCTCCTCAAGCGACATGTGGCCGTCGAGCTCGACGGCGATCGTGATGCGCGAGCGCTGGTTGTGCGCGCCGTAGTCGCTGATCTCGCGGCTGCACGGGCACAGGCTCGTCACCGGCGCGGTGATCTCCTGCACGATGCGCGTGGTCTGCTTGCGGCGCTCGGCCGTAAAGCGCACCTTGTAGTTCATGAGGCTCTTGAGGCCCGAGACGGGACTCGTCTTGGTGACGAAGAAGGGGCAGCGGATGTCGATGTAGCCCTCTTCGGCGCCCAGAAGCTCAAGCATGCGCTCAAGGAGGTCGCGCATCATGTCGGAGGAAAGCGGCTGCGGATCGTCGGTGATGAGCGAGACGAAGCGCGACATGTGCGTGCCCTTCTTGTCGGCGGGCAGGCCCACATACAGGCTCACTTCGGCCACGGTCGGCTGCGGGCCGTCGACGCTTGCGACCGACATGGGAACGGTGAGGCCTCGGACGCCGACGCGGTCGATGGGAATGTTGCGTCCGTCGGCCAGGTTCTGCACGTCAGGCAGATTGGAAATCTTCTGGTTCATAAATTCGAATCAAACGGCTTCCGTCCCGATGGCGGTGCGGCCGTCGGCTGAGGGCGGCGATGCGGTCCATGGTGCTCGAGCCGCGGGAAGCGGGGAGAGTTGCGGCGAGCGGCCTCCGGGGGAGGCGGGGATAGGCGCAGGGCGCGGAAGCGTCAAAAAAATTGCTGTGAGCTTGAAATGATAACGAATTTGCCGCCCCGGAAAACCATCCTGGGAGGGAAAATCGAGGAAAAACGCGGGCTGAGGCCGGGTTTCGGGGGCCCGGGCGCGCGTCTTCACAAAGGAGGGCACCCCTCCGCCGTCCGGGGTGCTGCCAACCTTTTGACGCAGACGCCGATGATGGAAAAACTCCGAAACAAGCCCGCGCGAATGTTTGCATTCTCGCGGACATGCCCCGTGAACGAGCCTGATAGACTAGGTGCAGTCGAATATTGAAGACTGCCGCGCCAAGCAGCCGGCAAAGCCGGCAGCCGCTCTTGACGGATCAGGAGCCTTTGAGAGGCCCCGCAGCGTCGCCAAAAGTTTTTCTTTGCCGCAAGGAAGAAGCCATCCCCATGCTCTACATCAACGGACGTCCCATTCATCCGCTTGTTTCGTTTGTCGCTTCCGTGGCCGTGATTGCCGCCATGATCGGCCTGGGCGTCCTGCTGCTGCCCGTAATCGGCGGCATCATGATCTTTGTCCTTTTGTGTGTGGCGGCGCTTGCGCTCTACGGGCTTTACTACCGCTGGCGCTACGGCGATCCCTTCAAGCGCGCCCAGGAGCAGATGATGAACCGCATGCGCGAGGCGGCCTCGGGCCAGGGCTTTCGTGAAGCCGCGGGCGGCGCCTCCAATGCCGCGGCTTCGGCCGCTGCGGCCGAACCTGCCGTGCGCAAGGGCGAAGCCCGCACCGGCGTGCGCCGCACGACCGTGATCGAAGATGCCGTGGTGCTCGAGGAGATTCGTCATCGTGAAGGCGGCAGGAAAGAGGACTAGCGCAAAAAGAAGGGAGGCGGCCGCGCGCCAGCCCGATCTCTTCGCGACCTTCGATCCTCCCGATTCCCCTGATCCCGCAGAGGCTCCAGGCTCTCCCGAGTCTCCGGAGTCCTTTGCGCTTGAGTCTTTTGATTTGGGAAAAGACAAGGCGTGCGCGGCATCGGCCGGCAAGGACGCTTTGGACCTTCGCGGCATGCCGCAAGTTCTTTCCTTGACGTCGGCCGACGCCTTTGAGCTCACGCCCGACGGGGAAAAGGCGACCGTTTCGGCCGATCCCCGGCAGGGCGCGCACGGCCGTGAGTTCCTTGAGCTCGCCCAGGGGCTCTTTGCGCGCGGGGCAAGCTACAAGACGGTGGCGGCCTCGCTTGGGATTTCGATCTACACGGCCCGCGACTGGATGCACCACTACCGCAACGGAACCTACGAGACGCTGCTTGTGCCCGGGCGGCGCGGGCCGATGCGCTTTGACGAGAGCATCAAGGCGCGCGTGCTGCACATGCGCGCCGACCGCGGGCTTTCCTACAACCAGATCGTGCGCGAGACGGGCATCAGCCGCGCCACCATCAGGCGCTGGATTTCATCAAGGGACCCGAGCCTCGGGCCCGACATGCTGCAGTGCGCGGCCGAGGCCGATGAAGCCGCGTTCAAAAGCGAGAAGAGCGAAAAAGAGAAGTAAAAACAAACAATCGCCTCCCGCTTTAAGACAAACTTAAGACCCCTTCAAAACTTTGAAATACAAAGGTTTTTTGACTTGATTCGAGTCAATCGGGTGAACATTTCTTAACCCTAAACTGCCCGTCGTCCGGATGGCGGAAAGAATAAGTGCGGATGGGCTCCTTCGAAAAGTTCGTGGGGCTCGGGCCGCAGACGAGTGGTGTTCCGCCGTCCTCCCATGCGCTTCTCATGGTTGATGAGGAGTATTCCGGTGCGGCGCCAGGCTCTTACTGCGGCCAATGCGCACCGGCAACAGGAGATAAGAGATGATGAAACCCGTAACAGCGCTCGTTCTCGCGGCGCTTCTTTCGCTCGGTGCGACGGCTGCCAACGCCGAAGACCTTGCCACTTTCCACAGCAAGATGGGCGGCTGCCAGGTCTGCCACGGCACCAATGCCGTGACGCCCGCCAACGTTCCCGATGACGAGCTCGAGCTCAACGGCAAGTGCATGACCTGCCACGGCGACTTCAAGAAGCTCGCCGACAAGAGCAAGAAGTTCGATCCGCACAACAGCCACCTGAGCGACCGCAGCCCCATCAACTGCACGGTCTGCCACACGGGCCATCAGCAGCCCAAGCTCATCTGCAACGACTGCCACACCTTCGATATGAAGATGCCGTTTGCCGATGCCGCGGCCCGCACGAACTGGGACGCCACGATCGACGAGAAGGCCGTGGCTGCGGCCGAGGCCGCGCCTGCGCGTGAAGCCGTCGACGTGCTCGTCATCGGTGCGGGTTCCACGGGTCTTAACGCCGCCATCGCCGCCAAGCGTGCCGGCGCCAAGGTTCTCCTGATTGAAAAGCACTCCTACGCGGGCGGCAACTCGATGCTCGCTGCGGGCGGCTTCAACGCCTGCAACACCGCCGAACAGGCCAAGAAGGGCATCAAGGACAGCGTCGAGCTCTTCGTCAAGGACACCATGAAGGGCGGTCGCGGCAAGAATGATCCCGAGCTCGTGCGCATCCTCGGCGAAAACAGCGCCGCGGGCGTGAAGTGGCTCGAGGACATGGGCGTTGACCTCTCCGACGTCAAGCGCTCGGGCGGCGCCTCGGTCGACCGTACGCACCGTCCGCACGGCGGCATGAGCGTCGGTCCGCACATTGTCGACGTGCTGCGTGCCGAGGCCACCAAGGAAGGCGTGGGCGCCCGCGTGAACACGCGCGCCGTGAAGCTGCTGCTTGACAAGGACTACAAGATTGCCGGCGCCGTCGTGCACGGCAAGCACTCGGGCTACTACAAGGTTGCCGCCAAGGCGGTCGTGCTCGCCACCGGCGGCTACGGCCAGAACAAGGAGATGGTGGGCTTCTACCGTCCGACCTTCAAGAACATGACGAGCTCGAACAATGTGACGAGCACGGGCGACGGCATCAAGATGGCGCTCAACATCGGCGCGAGCATGACCGACATCGACTGGGTGCAGGCGCACCCGACCGTGGGCCTTGACAGCCGCATCCTCATCAGCGAGACCGTGCGCGGCGTCGGCGCCATCATGGTCAACGTCAAGGGTGCGCGCTTCGTGAACGAGCTCACCACCCGCGACCGCGCAAGCGACGCCATCCTGCATCAGCCCGAGCGCCGCGCCTGGCTCGTCTTCGACAGCGACCTCTACAACTCGGCCAAGATGGTTCGCGGCTACGATCACCTCGGCATGCTCAAGAAGGCCAACACCGTCGAAGAGCTCGCCAAGCTCTGCAACATGGATCCCAAGACCCTTGCCGAGACGGTGAAGAGCTACAACGGCTACCGCAAGGCGGGCAAGGACGAGGCCTTCGGCCGTCCGGACATGCCGCTTGCCGTTGAAAAGGCTCCGTTCTACGCTGTGGCGGTTGCCCCCGGCATCCATCACACGATGGGCGGCGTGGCGATCACCCCCGAGAGCGAAGTGCTCGACATCCAGAGCCGTCCGATCCCGGGTCTGTATGCCGCTGGCGAAGTTACGGGCGGTGTGCACGGCTTTAACCGCCTCGGCGGCAACGCCGTGGCCGACACGGTGGTCTTCGGCCGCCGCAGCGGCGAGCACGCCGCGCAGTACGCGCTCGGACAGAAGAAGTAATCGAACGCTTCTTTGAACGAAAGCCCTTCGGGCGCAGGCGATCCGCTCAACAAGAGCCTGCGCCCACAAAAGAGGGCAGCACCAAAAGGGAGTCTCTCCGACAGGGAGGACTCCCTTTTTAGTGTGCGCCCGTCATGGGCATGATCCAACGGGTGAAGATCCCGAGCGCAGGAGGCGGCACCAGGCGCATGGCCAAAAGGCAAGGGCGTCCACCGTGAGGAGAAATCTGAAGAAAGCCTGAGGCAAACCACCGACCTGACGAACAGGAACGGCATCAGGCAGTCGACGACGGGCAAGTCTGCCAAACCAGACGAAGCCCGAAGCTGCACGCAATCCGAGGTGTAGATGCAGCTGGTGCATGGTGAAAAAGAGCATGTTCCTTTCCGGCCAAGGGTGGCCACGAAATGGGAAATGGCAAAAGGAGACTCGGAGGGCGCAGCGGCCGGGATGGACATGGAGAACACCGCACATAACCAGCCCGTCATCACGGGACTCGCGCCCGAGGCAATGCTGAGCCGGCAGAATTAGGCCCGAAGCGCTCCAGCGCGTGAATGCCGGCAAAGGGGCTTTGGGAGGGGGCGATGAGATGCGACGAACCTCGGGCGACATCCACCTGCACCCCCGGCGAGCGGGTTTAGCCGGCGCCGGCCGCGGCAGGCCGTGCGCTCTGACTCTCAAGGGGTCTGATGCCGCACTCTTCAAAAAAGAGGTTCAGAAGCTGTCGCGGATGCTCGGGCTTGAAGACGGCGTAGATGCGCCGCGGGTTGTCGTGCAGACGGTCGGGGTTGACGTCCTTTCTGAGCTCCACAAGGTCACCGCGCTGGATTTCCTCGCGCACCGAAAGGTAGGGAAGGACCGAAAGGCCCAGCCCCGTGGCGACGGCGCGCTTGATGGCGCCCATCGTATTCATCAGAAGCGTGCTCGAGACGCTGATGCCCTGGCTTCGAAGCCAGCGCAGCGCTGCGTTTCGCACACCCTCCTCCTGATCCATGATCCAGGTCGCGAGGCTGAAGTCCTCCTCGGTGGCGTCGACGGCGATCAAGGGACTTCTGGGGCTCGCGACGAGCACGAAGTCGTCGCGAAAGCAGACGAAGTATTTAAGCGATGCATCAAGCGGCGGCCGGCTGATGAAGCCCACGTCGAAGCGGTTTTCCAAAACGCCGCGCTCGACCACGTCGTTGTCTTCAATCACAAGCGAGGGTTCGATTGCCGGGTGCTTCACCTTGAAGGCGGGCAGGCGTCGCGAGAGGATGTAGATGCCGCTAGCGCGGTTGGCGCCCACGACAAGAGACCCGGCCAGGCCCGCCTTCTGGGCGGCGAACATCTCCTCAATTTCTTCTGCCTTCTTTACCACGAGCGTGGCCTGCGGCAGGAGCGCTGCGGCTGCGGCCGTCGGAATGAGGCCCGAGGGCGTGCGGGTAAAGAGCTCGGAGTCGAGCGCGCGCTCGAGTTCCTTCAAGGCCTGACTTGCGGCGCTTGCTGAAACGCACAGCCGTGCGGCGGCCTTGGAAAGATTGCGGGCGCTGTGTATCGCCAGAAAGACCTTGAGTTGTCTCAGTGTGATGCGCATGAATGCCAAGTCCTGTCTTAGTGTTTTGCCGCCCCCTCGGACGGATGACGGCAGGTCGATGTCCGGGTGCTGCGGCTCTCATTGTAGGAGTCGGGGGACGAAAAACGGGTGCGGAACAAAAAAACGCGGAGTGGGTCTCGGTCGTCGGTCGAGTCGACGTTGGACGAAAGTTGGACAAAAATTGGGCGGCGGTTGGACAAAAGTCGAACCAAATCCCCCTCAAAATGAGGATATTGGGGAAAGTCCTAGCTCGGGTGATGGACGTCGTTTAAGGGGGTGTGTTGCAAACGCAAATGACGCCCGCACACGGCGCTTCGCGCAAAAGCGACGGACGGGGAGGGTGGATTAAATGAGAGGGGAAGTCAGAGGCGACTTGTGAGGATTAAGCTTCTGGAAGTAGGTGAAAACACCGATAATTTTGACGTGTTTTGATAAAAATCAATAACAAATTGTAAGAAATCAGGGAATATTCACCCCTATTTCGGCCAGCTCGGGCAGCGTTCGCAGACCCACGGCCGGTTGTGCGGCACAAAGCGCACAACACCAACAAAATCAGGGCTTCTAATACGCCCCTCGTCACGCAAATACCACATCCAATCTCCCCTGAAAAGCGTAGGAATTACTGGATTTTTCGTAATTCTTAAAGTACTCTTAAGACGGCCGCGTCGCATTGACCCGCTTGGACACTTGCGCCAGTGGCTGTTTCTACTGCTCCTTTGGGAGGAGAAGAAGCGCAAATCTACAGGAGATTGTGATGACAACAACAACTATCAAAACGGTGGCAGGCGCCCTGTTTTGCACGGCTGCTTTGGTTGCCTCAGGTGCCCAGGCCGCTGATGCTCCGGGCGTTGGAAACAAAAATTTCAATGCCCTCACGCAGAAGATTCTTGACAACCCGCAGGGAACGGCCGATTCGATCGGCGTGCGTACGCTGCAGGACTACATCGTTCAGGAAAAGGAACTCTTCGAATTCCTCTTCCAGAACCATCCTGTGTTCAAGTACGCTGCTGAAGGCCGCATCAAGGGTGTCTACAAGATTTCGACCCGCGGCTCCGAGTTCCTCGGTGAAGGCAACGCCCAGGTTTACTCCAAGCTTGCCGGCGGTCGTCCGAAGGCCTCCCAGTACCGTCTTGCGGCCAAGTCGATTCTCGACTTCCCGAACCGCTTCATCGGTGCGGAGCGTTGCGGCGAATGCCATGCCGTGCAGTATGAAAAGTGGAAGCGCAGCCGTCATGCCCAGACGATCCGCTTCCCGGGCGAACATCCTGAAGTCGACAACGACCTCAAGAAGAAGCTCTACGGCTCCCAGGCCTCGATCCTTCCCGACGGCATTACGCCTGACATGATCTACGCCACGGTCGGTACGCCGCGTACCAAGTACGGCTACATCGACGCCTGGCTCGTGCGTGGTGCCTATCACATCCGCGACGGTCTGCTGCGCGACGGTACGGGTACGCTCGTTGCCGGCGGCAACCAGTTCTCCCGCGGCTGGGCTCAGTGGCTCACCCCCGAGCGCGCCAAGGAAATCCAGAAGGTGATCCCGGACTTCCCGACCGACATGAAGGAATTCGGCGGTTCGGCCTCCCACCAGTGGGGTATGACGTCCTACGGTTCGTCGTTTGAGAAGGAATTCCTCTTCCAGCCGGCGAGCTCGTACTGCGAGGTCTGCCACGCCTTCAAGTTCGACTTCAAGACCAAGGATGAGTTCTTCGCCGCTCTCGGCAATCCGAAGGAACTGCAGAAGCACACCATCTCGCGCGGCATTTCCTGCGAAGAGTGCCACGGCGCAGGCGGTCACCTCGTTGGTGCTGAAAGCAACGGCTTCCAGAGCAACTGCGAACGTTGCCACCAGCGCTCGAACTTTGTTGAAAGCGACCTGAAGAACCCGGCCGCTCAGGGCAAGCTCGAGAAGGGCTTCAACGTGAAGACCAAGTCCTCGTGCCCGTCGTGCGGTACCGAAGGCTCTCAGCTCATGATGTCCAAGCACTATGAGAAGGGCATGCGCTGCGTGACCTGCCACGATCCGCATGAAGTCACCTCCAACGATTGGAAGGACTACTACACCAAGCCTGCTATTCGTCAGACCTGCCAGGACTGCCATAAGGATCAGGCCGACGTGGTCGCCCAGACGAAGACCCATGCCGACATCGACTGCATCGACTGCCATATGCCGTTCACGATGAGCTGCGAAAACTTCACGGCCATCCAGCGTCCGGACATGGCCGGCTTCGACGCCGTCCGTCGTTCTCACCTCTGGAACATCAAGGTCGATCCGACCGCCAAGATGATGAACCCGGCCGAAGGTCAGCCGCGCACCTCGAACTCCAAGGGTTGGCACATTGCTCGTGACGACGAAGGTCACGGCTACCTCGATCTGATGTGGTCTTGCGCTCGTACGGCCAACGCCGAACAGGGCGTGATGAACAACAAGGGTTGCCACAGCCCGTTCCTGTCTGAGCTCGAAAAGGGCCTGCAGTACACCGACCAGAAGCAGATCTATGACGAAGTCATGGAATGGCAGAACCCGGTGAAGGACACCTACAAGGCTGCCGTTGCCGGTCAGGAACGCATCGTGAAGCTTCTTGAAGTCACGAAGGTTCCGGTCGATGCCAAGACGCAGATCCTGATGCTCCTCGACAAGTCCAAGGACATCACTCAGCAGATCGAGAAGGACGGCTCTTGGGGCGTGCACGCTCCTGAGTACCTGAAGCTCCGTGCGGAAACGGCCATGGCCTATCTGAACCAGGCTCAAGCGATCCTCGACAAGGGTGACTTCCCGCTCGTCGAAGCGAAGAAGGAAGCCAAGTAACAGCCGGCCTCCTGAAACCGAAGTCAGCTCAATCTCCCCGGCTACGGGGCCCGGAGGTTGCCCTCCGGGCTCCGGCCGCTTCAAGAGGAGTTTTGAGACTCTGAATTGAAATCAACACTTAGCGAAGAATCATGAAAGCGTATCTGACGGGTTTGACGACGGCGATCGCCGCCTCCGCGGTGATGACGTTCTCGCTGCCGGCCATGGCCGGGGCGGATGCCCCCATCGAGGAGGCGCCGGTGTATGCGCAGGTCGTTCACAAGATCTCGATTCCGGAAGCCGAACGGCTTCTCGGCAAGCCCGGCGTGACGTTCTATGACGTCAACACGCTCGAGATCTGGGCCGACGGATACATTCCCGGGGCGATCTTCTTCAACGTGGGCAACTGGCAGGAACTGCTGCCCAAGGACAAGAACGCGCCGCTCGTCTTTTACTGCGCCAACCGTTTGTGCAGCTCCAGTGAAATCGCCGCCTATGAGGTGATGAAGTTGGGCTACACCAACGTCATGCAGATGCCCGACGGCATCTACGGCTGGAAGCTTTCGGGCCACAAGTCCGAGCGCCCCTAGGATTGACGCGTAAGAACGCTTGATACGCATGTTTCCGGACTGAGCGGTTTTGCCCCGCCGTTTTGGAGACAAATGAGAACAACAAATCAATTGACGATGTTTGCCATGAAGAAAATCGTGATCAGCGCCTGTGCCGCGCTTCTTGCCGCATCGGCGGCTTTCGCCGCCCCTCTGCAGACTCAGCAGGACAAGGAGGCCTACAGCATGGGTGCCTCCGTGGGCAACTACCTTTCCGATCAGATCTACAAGCAGACTGAACTTGGTGCGCCGATCAACATGGACCTCGTGGTGCAGGGCTTTGAAGAAGCGCTGCGCGGCAAGGGCCAGCTCAGTGACGACGACGTGCTGAAGTTCCTCAACTCGCGTGCCGAACAGCTCAACAAGCTCTACGACGCGCAGAAGAAGAAGCTTGCGGCCGCCAATGCGGTCAAGGCCAAGGAATTTCTCGACAAGAACGCCAAGAAAAAGGGCGTGAAGGTCACCAAGAGCGGACTGCAGTATGAAGTTCTCAAGGAAGGCAAGGGTTCCAAGCCCCGCACAGAGGACGTCGTCACGGTGAACTACGAGGGCAAGCTCATGGACGGGACGGTGTTTGAAAGCACCTTCGCGGCCAAGCAGCCCGAGCGCTTTGTTCTCATGACCGTGATTCCGGGTCTTGACGAGGGCATCAGCATGATGACCGAGGGATCGCGCTATCGCTTCACGATCCCGGCGAAGCTTGCCTACGGTGCCGACGGCGCCGGACAGATTCCGCCCGAGACCGCACTGGTGTTTGAAGTCGAGCTGGTGAAGGTTGAAAAGGTCGGAGCTCACCAGAACTTCGGCGGTGCAAACCTCGAAGGCATGATGAATCCTCACAAGTAAGTGAGGAAAGCTCTTTAAAACAAGGAAAAGCTTCAATGTTTGGGTTGACGGCGCTTCTGGTTGCGGTCGGCGTGCTTTTTGCCGCCGTGCTCGCGGTGTATCACCGTCGGGCAAAGACCGCTGCATCGTCCAAAGGCCCATTCATGACGGGATTCGTAGCAGCGATCCTGGTGCTGAGCGCGGCGTCGTACGCTTCGCTTGGCCGGTGGTCGGACTGGACGCATCAGACGGTTGACAGAGATGTGAACTATCTGCTCGCCACCAAGATCACCGAGGCGCAGCGGCGCGTGAAGTTGGCTCCGCGCAGTGCGCCGATGCGGATTGCCCTGGCAGACGCCTACCTCGAGGTCGGCCGCTACCAGGAGGCGTCGCAGACCTACGGCGAGGCTCTGGAGATCACCGGTCCCCGGGCCGAGCTTTACGGCAAGCTCGCCTACGCCCTCTACTACAGGGACGGACGACAAATGTCCGACGAAGCCCGCAGCGCTGCGGACAAGGCGCTTGCACTCAACAAGCTTGACGTGCAGACGCGCATGCTTCTTGGCCAGGATGCGTTTTTAAATGCACGCTATGCCGAGGCGATCGCCCAGTGGCGCATGCTCCTTGATTCCGGTGCGGCTCCCGCACAGGAAAGAGCGCTTCGCAATGCCATAGCCAACGCCGAGTCGAGAGCTCGAAAGCAAGACTAATCAGCGGGTCTGCCCATTTCCCCTCTTGAAGGGAAGTGAATAGATCCGTACTTGGAGAAAAATGTGAGCGAAAGAATCGACAGGAGAAGGTTTCTCCTAGGTGCCGGTGCCAGCTCGCTGCTCGTGCTGCCCCTCGCAGGGTGCGGAACGGGTCAAAAAACTGGTGACGGCAAACAGCCTCACTATGTGATGGTCTTCGACCAGAACAAGTGCGTCGGCTGCCGCGACTGCAGAGATGCCTGCAATGAGACGAACAAGCTCCCCGCGGGACGTTCGCGCCTCATTTTGGAACTGCAGGGCGACAAGCTCGAAAGCGACCGTGGGTATTCGCCTGACCGCAAATACGTGCGCGTCTCCTGCCAGCAGTGCGAGAACGCTCCGTGCGTGACCGTCTGCCCGACGGGTGCTGCGCATCGGGATCCGAAGACGAACATCGTCACGATGGATCCCTCGAAGTGCGTCGGCTGCAAATACTGCATCGTCGCCTGCCCCTACAACGTGCGCTTCATCAACGAGCAGACCAAGGTCGCCGACAACTGCGACTTCTGCCTGCATACGCGCCTGGAAAAGCAGCAGCAGCCCGCCTGCGTGGAAAGCTGCAAGTACGATGCTCTGGTCTTCGGTGATCTCAATGATCCGAAGTCGTACGTGAGCCGTCTGCTTGCCGTGAAGGATTCCGTACGCATCCGTCCGGAACTCGGCACGAAGCCGTCGCTGCGCTACATTCCCATTGTGAAGAAAGGAGTGTGAAGATGGACATCGCCTTGAACTTTACATTGGGTCTGCCCGAGGGCATCAGCTGGCCGTGGCCCATCGCCGTCTACCTGTTTCTCGCAGGTATCTCGGGCGGCGCCGTTGCAACGGCGATCATGATGAACCTCTATCGCAAACAGACCGCCACCAATACGCCGCTTCTGAAGGCCGCAACGCTCATCGGCTTTGTGACCATCGTGCTCGGCATGGTGTGCCTGGTGCTCGATCTGACCAATCCGCTGTACTTCTGGCGCATTCTGGTCTTCTACAACCCGACTTCCGTCATGAGCCTCGGCGTGATGGCGCTTCTGTGCTACATCCCGCTCGTGTTCATCCTGATGCTGGTTGCCGTGCGCGACCAGGTGAAGCTGGGCGTGATCGACGGCATCATCGGCTGGTTTGACTCCCATCGCTGCGGGCTGCAGTGGATCGTGCTCGTGCTGGCACTGACGATCTGCGCCTACACCGGGTTCCTCATCTCGGCTCTGATCCGCTTCCCGCTGATCAACCAGGCTGTGCTCCCGGCCTTGTTCGTCGCCTCCGGTCTTTCGGCCGGTGCCGCAGCGAGCAAGATGGTTGCAGCCGGCATGTTCGGCGAAGACCAGCACTCGGCTGATCTGAAGCTGCTGCACGGCGCTGAATGGCCCATCATGGCTGCTGAAGCGCTCTGCATCTTCATGATTGCCGTGGCGCTCATCGGCGGCAACGCTGCAGCTCAGGTTGCGGCTCAGGCCTTTACGACCGGCGCTTGGGCAACCGAGTTCTGGATCGGCGTGGTCGGCATCGGCTTCATCGTGCCGATTCTGCTGAGCGGCGTGAAGAATTCGGCGGGTTTCTATCTGTCGGGTCTCGCTTCCGTCACCGGCATGATGTGCCTGCGCTTGTTCATCCTCTACGCAGGTCAGCTCTACAGCATCTGATCCTGCAACGGGACTTCAGATTTCCGTGCGGCTTTTCCGCTCCCCGCCTAAGGGAGCGGATGCGCCCGGGGACTGAAGTCCTTTTTCGTATCATGAAGCGTCGCTTTTGCGACACTTCCGCAAAAAGAGCGTGAGTATGCTGCCACCCGGTTGGATGGAGTGATTTCAAACATCAAATTCGCCATGCAGTCAGCCCTGACAAAAATCCAGAAGAAGTTGATGCAGCCGGAGGTCAAGCAGGCTGGCAAACAGCAGATTCAGGAAAAGGCCAAAGAATCCATTTTGGATTTTCTGCACAGGGCCAACCAGGATAGCACCCAGCGGGA
>USAL01000014.1 GCA_900552545.1 uncultured Sutterella sp.
TTTCTACGCTCGGCATAGTCCGAAACCGAGTTTCGACTCTGCCCTCGCTAAACGAAAAAGTTGACACAGATTTCTCTGTGTCAACTTTTATACCACATCCCGCCGAACGCCCCTACGGACGAATATCGCGACAATTCCTTTTAGCCGTGATGGTTCCGTCGTCCAGCACCACGAGACCGTTATAGGCCCGGAGCATGGTTTTCATCGTCGAGGCGTCGATGTTGTAGCACCGCACCTCCACCGTGCCGAACTCGTGCCACGTGACGCCGTAAAGCGGATCGGGCGTCAGGCAGCCCACGTGCGCGCCCTCCTCACGGGCGAATACGAGGGCGCCGAGGTGATTCCTTCGGACGACGTTCGCGAGCGCTTGAAGACCTTGACGGAGGTGACCGACATCGCGCCTCCCGTGGGATTGAAGGCCCGGCTTCGCCCCTATCAGGCGCGCGGCTACGCCTGGCTCATGAAGAACTTGACGCTCGGCATCGGTGCCCTTATTGCCGACGACATGGGCTTGGGGAAGACCCTTCAGGTGATTGCCGCCATCACGGCGCTCAAGGAAAAGGGCGAGCTCGACGCCAAAAAGGGCAAGGCGCTCGCGGTTGTGCCAACGACCCTTCTCACGAACTGGATGCGCGAGATCGCCCGGTTTTCGCCGGGGCTCACGGTGGGGCTTTATCACGGCGCCGGGCGCAGCCTCTCCGAGGGAGAGGAACTGCCCGACGTCACGCTCACCACCTACGGCACATTGCGGCGCGACGCCGAAATTCTCGGCACCCGCCGCTGGCGGCTTCTGGTGCTCGATGAGGCGCAGGCCGTCAAGAACGCCTCCACCAATCAAAGCGTTGCCGTACGCTCGATTCATGCCCCGCAGGTGATCGCGATGACGGGTACGCCCGTTGAAAACCGCCTCATGGAGTACTGGTCGATTCTTGAGATCGTTCAGCCGCGGCTTCTGGGCTCGGCCGACGACTTCGCGCGCACCTTCGCCGCGCCGATCGAGTACGAGCGCGACGCGCACGCCATCGAGGCCTTCCGGCGGCTCACGGCGCCCTTCATGCTGCGCCGCCTCAAGAGCGACAAGTCAATCATCGCCGACCTCCCCGAGAAAAACAGCATCGATCTTTTTACGACGTTGACGCCCGCGCAGGCGGCGCTCTACCAGAAGACCCTCGAGTCGCTCATGTCCAAAATCGAGACGATCGACGGCAAGATGCGCGAAGCCCAGGACGCGGCCGAGCGCAACACGCTTCGCACCACGCGCCGCGGCGCGCTTCTTGCGCTCATCACGGGCCTCAAGCAGATCTGCAACTCGCCCTCGCAGTACTTAAAGACCGAAACGCCCGCGCCCGACTCGGGCAAAGGCACGGCGCTTCTTGAAACGCTTGAGCGCTGCCACGAGGCGGGCCGCAAGGTGCTCATCTTCACGCAGTACCGGGAGATGGGCGAGCGGCTTCAGCGCTGGATTGCCAACGCCACAGGTGAATCGGTGGACTTCCTGCACGGCGGCGTGCCGCTCACGAAGCGCCAGGACATGGTCGACCGCTTTCAGAACGATCGCGCCGTGCGCACGATGATCATCTCGCTCAAGGCAGGCGGAACGGGTTTGAACCTTACGGCCGCCTCGGCCGTCATCCACTACGACCTGTGGTGGAACCCGGCCGTGGAGGCTCAGGCCACCGACCGCGCCTACCGCATCGGACAGCGCCGCGACGTGCTCGTCTACCGCTTCGTCACCGCGGGCACGTTTGAAGAGCGCGTCAACGACATGCTTGCTTCAAAGCGCGAGCTTGCCGACCTCACGGTCGCCGCGGGCGAGACCTGGATCGGAGAGCTCCCGGGCGACGAGCTCAAGGCGCTCTTTGCGCTCGGAGGATCTGCAGGGGGTGCAGTTGGACGCGGTTAGCGCGACAATTCCGGGCGAACAAAAATATCCCGGCATTTTCGCGTTTAACCACCGCTCACAAAGTCTTCATGCGCAAGGCGTTTTTCGAACTGCATCTAGCAATCCTCATCGCGGGCTGGACGGGCATCTTCGGCAAGTTGATCGACATGTCGGCGGGGCTGCTCGTCTTCTGGCGCGTGGCGCTGGCGGCGGCGCTCCTGTGGGCGATTGCGCTCGTAAAGAAAAACCTCGAGCGCACGTCCGCGAAGACCGCACGCGGTATGTGCGGCGCGGGCGTGCTTCTGATGCTGTCGTGGGCGGCGTTCTACGCGGCAATCAAGACGTCGAACGTCTCGGTCGGGGTCGTCGCCTTCTCGTCGGTGGGCTTTTTCACGGCGATTATCGAGCCCTTGATGACGCATCGGCGCATCAACGTGCGGGAACTTGCCTTTTCGCTTGTGACGATCGCGGGCATTGCGCTTGTCTTTCACTTTGATACGCGCTACCGGCTTGGCATCATCTTCGGGCTTTTAAGCGGACTGAGCGCGGCGATTCTCGCCGTCTTTTTCAAAAGCTTCCGGACGCGCTACGCGACGATGACGGTGCTCACCTGGCAGCTCACCGGGGCCTTCGTCTCGGCGCTGGTGCTGTTGCCGCTTTACGCCCACCTCATGCCGCCCGAGCCGCTCATTCCGACGCTCAAGAACGCCCTCTATCTCGTCGTCTTTTCGAGCATCTTCACCATCGGCATGTACTTCCTACAGATTCAGGCTCTGGAGAAAATCTCGGCCTTTACGGTGAATCTGAGCTTTAACCTTGAGCCCGTCTATTCGATCGTGATCGCGATGATTCTTTTTGGCGAGGCGCGCGAGCTCAACTGGTCGTTCTGGGCGGGCCTTGCGCTCATCGCGCTCTCGGTGGGGCTGCAGACGGCGAGCGTTTTGAAGCTTCAGAAAAAGGCCCGCGCAAAAAGCTGACGTTCTTTACTAGGAAATTCCTTGTCTTTTTCTAGGATTCCTGCGGGCTGCGGCGCTCGACCAAACGATAAAAGACCGCACCCGCGCGCCCGGCGCGCACGCTCTGCGCACCGGCCGCAAGAAGATCCTCTTCGGCAATCTCCCGATCGCTTTCAAGGTACACGAGACCGTGGTCAGAGAGATGCGGCAGCGCCGCCGCAAGCGCCTTGAGCTGCAATTCGGAGGCAAAGGGCGGATCGATGAAGACGACGTCAAAGACTTCCTTTGCGGCCGCCATCCACGAAAGCGAATCGGCCTGCACGACCTCGACCACGTCGGCGGCGGAGAGCCGCTCGACCACGCTTCTTAAAGCCGCGCAGCCGCGCCGGTCGAGCTCCAGACTCACCACGCGGCGCGCGCCGCGACTTGCGGCCTCAAGCCCCAGTGCGCCGGAGCCCGCAAACATGTCGCAGCAGGTGCAGTCATCCAACCCGCCAAAAAGATGCGTGAGCCAGTCAAAGAGCGTTTCGCGTACCCTCTCGGGCGTGGGCCGCAGCCCCTCGCGGTCTGCCACCGCAAGCGGCGTGCGCTTGAAGCGCCCGCCCACGATGCGCACAAGGCCCGCGGCGGACTTCCCTGCGCCCGAGCCCTTGCGGCCCGAGGTCTGCGGGCGCGCAGCCGCACCCCTTGAAAAGGATCGGGGTGGTAAACTAGCGGGATTATTGAACCGATTCCGACTGTCGCAGGAACCTGCGCGTGTGCCTGCGCCCGTCCTTTGTTTCTTTTTTTGTTCTGCCATGGGACTGTTTTCTCGGTTAAAGGAAGGCCTGGCGCGTACGCGCGTCAATCTGGTCGGACTTTTTTCTGGCGGCGTGATTGACGAGGACTTCTTCGAGGAGCTCGAGGAGTCGCTCATTGCCGCCGACATCGGCTACCGGCCGACCAACGTTATCCTACAGCGTCTGCGCGATACGGTGAAGCTCAAGGGCTTGAAGACGAGCGACGAGGTGCGCCTGGCGCTGCGCGACGAAATCGAGCGCATGCTGCTGCCCGCACAAAAGCCCTTGAATCTTGAAGCCGCCAAGCCCCTTGTCATCATGATGGCGGGCGTCAACGGCGCGGGCAAGACCACCACCATCGGCAAAATCGCCAAGTGGCTTGCGGCCCGCGACAAGAAGGTGCTTCTTGCCGCAGCCGACACGTTCCGCGCGGCCGCCCGCGAGCAGCTTGCGGTCTGGGGCGAGCGCAACAAGATTGAAGTCATCGCCCAGAACGGGGGCGATCCCGCGGCCGTCGTCTTTGACGCCGTAAGCGCCGGCATCGCCCGCGGCATGGACGTCGTGATCGCCGACACGGCAGGGCGCCTTCCCACCCAGGCCAACCTCATGGAGGAGCTCGGACGCATCCGCCGCTCGCAGGCCAAGGCCATGGCGGGCGCTCCGCACGAGGTGATCCTTGTGGTTGACGGCACGAACGGCCAAAACGCCCTCGCGCAGGTCAAGACCTTTGATGCGTACGCAACGCTCACGGGCCTTATCGTCACGAAGCTCGACGGCACCGCCAAGGGCGGCGTACTTCTTGCGATCACCGCCGAGCGCGGGGAGAAGCCGCTACCCATTTACTTCGTGGGCGTGGGCGAGCAAATCGACGACCTGCAGCCCTTTGACGCGCACGCCTTTGCCAGCGCCCTCGTGGGACTTGAGTCATAAGGACTCGCGCAGCCCGTGATTTCCTGCGGGAACGGCAGGCAACAGTCGCGGCTTTCGGGGCACTGTCTTCACGCTAAAACCGGTCCGCATCGGGCGCAGAGGATGCACAATAATTCTTTGGGCCCGCGCTGCACCGACACTCCCCTGCGCAGCGCTCCTATTTTTGACAGATTAGAGAACCTCCTTTTCATCATGACGACGGAACACACATTGAGCAACGGTCAGCTACTTGGCGCCGTCGACCTCGGCAGCAACAGCTTTCGCGTGGAAATCGGCCGTGTCGACGGCGATCGGATCATCACCGAGAGCTATTGGAAGGAGACGGTGCGCCTTGCGGGCGGGCGCGACGCCAACGGCGCCTTCACGCCCGAATGCCAGGAGCGCGCCCTGAGCGCCTTGCGGCGCTTCCGCGAAAAGTTGGAAGGGATTCCGGCCGCAAACATCCGCGCCGTCGGCACGCAGGCGCTGCGCGTAGCGAAGAACTCCGCCGAATTCCTGCCCAAGGCCGAGGAGGCGCTCGGACACCCGATCGAAATCATCGCCGGCCGCGAGGAAGCGCGGCTCGTCTTTTCGGGCTGCGCGCATACGCTGCCGCCCTCGAACGAAAAGCGCCTTGTGGTCGACATTGGCGGCGCTTCGACCGAGCTCATCGTGGGCTGCGGCTTCATCGCCAAGGAATGCGAATCGTTTCACGTGGGGTGCGTCAACACCTCGCTTGAATTCTTCCCCGACGGCAAGATCACGGCGCGGGCGCTTAAGAACGCGCAGCTTGCCGCCCAGGCCGAGTTCGAGGAAGCCCACCAGATCTTTTCCCAGCGCAACTGGGACGCGGCCTACGGCAGCGCCGGCACGATCGGCGCCGTGGCCGACATCGGCCAGGCCTCGGGCCTGACGAACGGCGTCGTCACGCCGGCTCTTCTTAAAGAACTGCGCCGCGAGTTAATCAGCGTGGGCGACATCAAGAAGATCAAGCTTCCCGGCCTCAAGGAAGACCGCCGCGACGTGATCGCGGGCGGCCTTGCGGTCATCAGCGCCGTCTTTGACTCCTTCAACATCAAGGAAATGCGCCCGGCCGCCGGCGCCCTGCGCGTCGGGCTTCTCTACGACATGCTAGGCCGCCAGGGTCAACGCGACGCGCGCGATGCGACGGTGGCGTCGCTCACGAAGCGCTCGGGCGTCGACAAGCAGCAGGCCGCGCGCGTGGCGGCCTTGGCCGACAAGTTCTTTACCGAGCTCGATGCGTCGGAAGCCGCGCACTCCGTGCGCAAGCTTCTGCAGTGGGCCGCGATGCTGCACGAAACGGGCCGCCTCATCAGCCCGAGCGGCTACCACCGCCACAGCCAGTACATCCTGATGAATTCGGACCTGCCGGGCTTTTCCAAGCACGACCAGTCGACGATGGGCACGATCGTGCTCGCCCAGCGCGGCAACCTCAGAAAGGTCGAGACGGCGCTTACCGACCCCACGCTCGTTCGCATGATCCTTGCGCTGCGCCTTGCGGTGATCTTTGCGCACGCACGCCGCACGGTGCACCTGCCGCAGTTCAAGCTTGCCGAGACGCACGAAGGCGACCAGACCGTCTTTACGCTCACGGTCGACCCGCAGTGGATGCAGCGACATCCGTTGACGGGCTTTCTCCTTGAACAGGAAGAGCTCGTGTGGTCGCGCGTGAACTTTCGCTTCAACCTCGTGGGCAAACCCCAGTAAGCCCGCGGCAACCGCTTAAACCCGCCAAAGACGACCATGAACCAGGGCATCAACGTCCCCCTCATCGAGCTCATCAACGCCGGCATCGAAGACAAGAACGGCGTGCGGCAGATCAACGGAATCACCTTCAACGTGACCCGCGGGGAGTTCGTGTGCCTGCAGGGACCGACAGGCTCGGGCAAGTCGCTTGCGCTCAACATGATCGCAGGCCTCAAGCGCCCGAGCTTCGGACAGGTCTTCGTCGCCGGCGAGTGCATCAACGACTTCACCGAGCGCCAGATGCTCTTCGTGCGCCGCTCGATGGGCATCATGATTCAGGAGTGCCTGCTTCTCGAAGACCGCACGATTGAAGAAAACATCATGCTCCCGGCGCTTGCGGCCGAAGAGTCGATCCGCGAAGCCCGCGAGCGCGCCGAGCGCGCCATGTCCGACTGCGGCATCAGCGAGCTCGCAAGCAAGTACCCGTCGGCGCTCTCGGCGGGCCAAAAGCAGATTGCGTGCCTTGCGCGCGCCATCGTCAACCGCCCGGTCGTGGTTCTGGCCGACGAGCCCTGTGCGCATCTTGACATCGACAACGCCCAGCACCTGATGGACCTATTGGGCAACGTCTCGATCATGGGCGTCTCGGTCATCGTCGCCTCGCACATCGAACTTTTCCCCGCCACGGCAGCCTGCCGTCACATCACCCTCACGGGCTAGCAGCAGGACATGCGCATCATGAGTTTCATCAGCAGCCGCATCTGGGCCTGCCGGCAGACCGCCCGGGCCATCTTCCAGTACAAGGGCCTCTTCGTGATGGCCCTGTGCCTGGCGGGACTGGCGCTTACCATTCCCTTTTTCCTCGGCACGCTTGCCCTGTCGCTTTCAAACCCCGTCTTCGACGTGCCCACGCGCACCGAGATCACGATCTTTGCCGAGCGCAGCGCCGGCAAGGCCTCGGTGGAAAAGCTCGCGGAAAACATCAAGGCGCTCTCGATCATCGACGACGTGCGCGTGATGGACAAGAAGGACGCCCTGGCGCTTGTGAACAACACGCTGGGCCTCAAGGGCGAAGTCTCAAAGACCAATCCCCTTCCCGACATCGTCATCGCCACGGCCGTCAACGGCGCCACGAGCGCCGAGCTTGCCGAGGCGGCCGACGCCATCCGCAAGATGGACAACGTCGACACCGTCGCCTACGACGACCGCTGGACGAGGCACCTTGCCTCGCTCTACCAGGCCCTGAGCATCGTGCTCACGCTCCTGGGTACCGTGGTGTTTCTGCTGGTGCTCCTTGTGATCTTTGCCTCGGTGAGACTCACAACCAACGCCCAGAAGGACGAAATCCGCGCGCTCTACCTCTTTGGCGCCACACGCTCCTTCATCAAACGCCCGTACTGCTGGCGAGGCGTACTCACGCTGATGTTGGCGGCCGTGTTGTCGCTTGCGATCACCGCGCTCGGCATTCATCTGCTCGCGCAGCCCATTGCGGACTTTGCGTCGCTCTACGGGGTGCGCATCGAACTGCGCATGCCGGCTAGCGACTGGTGTCTTCTGTACGTTGCCGCCGCCTCGATTCTGGGCGGGCTCGTGGGGTCTTTTGCCGCCTCGGACGCCATCACGCGCATGCGCTCGCCGCACTAGGGCTGTAAGAACAGCGCGGGTAACGAGGGCTTTTCCGACTGTCTTTGTCGTCTGGAAAGCACGGCGTACGGCGATACAATAGAGGGCTTCTGACGGAGGAGGCCCTCGGCCGAGGGTCCTATCGCGCCGCACCCTCAAAAAGCGATCGCCGACCATTCAGCCTGCCGCACACGCAGGGCGTTTTCTCGAGTCTCGGCCTTCATCCCTATTCACCAACCGCTTCGAACGTTCCGACTTTTTTACGCGCATGCACGACGACGATCAGGACATCACCGACGTCTACGACCCAGCCGAGGAAGAGGCCGATCAGGCAGTCTTGGCCGATGCGGTCGAGGACATTGACGACGAGGAAAATGGCGTCGATACACCCCCTCGTTCGTCGTGCCGCGCGCTCAAGATGCGCGAGGCCGCGGCAGGCGCCGTTGTTCCCTACCAGAAAAGCACGCATCTGCCCGCGGTCATTCCGAAGCTGGGGGACCTCGAGGCCTACATCCATGCGGCCAATACGGCCCCGGTGCTCACGGCCGAAGAGGAGCACGACTTGGCCGTGCAGCTGCGAGACAAGGGCGACCTCAATGCCGCGCAGCAATTGATCCTGAGCCACCTGCGTCTGGTGGTGTCGGTTGCGCGCGGGTATCTGGGCTACGGACTTCCCTACGCCGACCTCATTCAGGAAGGCAACATCGGCCTCATGAAGGCGATCAAGCACTTTGATCCGGATCGCGGCGTGCGGCTCATGACCTTCTCAATTCACTGGATCCGCTCCGAGATTCAGGAATACGTGGTGCGCAACTGGCGGCTCGTGAAGCTTGCAACGACGAAGAACCAGCGCAAGCTCTTTTTCAATCTGCGCCAGATGAAAGAAAGCGACAAGACGCTCACCACGGCAGAGACGAACCGCATCGCGCAGACGCTTGACGTCAAGCCCGAGGAGGTGCGCGAGATGGAAGCGCGCATGTCGGGCGGCGACACCTCAATCGACGGCCGCAGCACCGAGGACGACGATTCGGGCAGCACCTCGATGGCTCCGATCGACTGGCTCTCGCGCGAGGAAGACGAGCCCGAGACGATTCTCGAAGAGAAAAACCGAGAGACGATGGCGCGCGAACAGCTCGAAAAGGCCATCGCCTCGCTCGACGAGCGAAGCCCGCGCGTGATCCGCGCCCGGTGGCTTACCGAAGGTCCCGCCGGCAGCATCACGCCCAAGACCCTGCAGGAGCTTGCCTCGGAACTTGGCGTCTCGGCCGAGCGCGTGCGCCAGATCGAAAAGAAGGCCCTGGCGAAGATGCGCGAGCAACTTGCCGCCAACAAGGACGACATCGACTAGTCTGGCGCTTGAATTGGATTTTCACGCCCCGCGCGAGGCGCCTGCGCGGGGCTTTGTCTTGTGTTTCTTTTGTTTTTGACCAACAAGACAGCGGTTTGTTTTTTATTCGTTTTCTGGTGATTTCATGTTTCACGTCGTTCTCGTCAATCCGGAAATTCCGCCCAACACGGGCAACGTCATCCGGCTGTGCGCCAACGCGGGCTGCACGCTGCATCTCATCGAGCCGCTGGGCTTTTCAATCGACGACAAGCACCTCATCCGCGCGGGGCTTGACTATCACGAGTTCACGACGATGAAGACCTACCCCGACTGGGAGGCCTTTCTTGCAACCGAAAATCCCCGGCGCGATCGCATGTTCGCGATGACGACCAAGGGCTCGTCGGTCTTTTCGAAGATGCACTTTGAGCCCGGCGACTGGCTCGTCTTCGGCTGCGAAACGAAGGGCCTGCCCGAGGCGATCCGCGAGAGCTTTCCCATTGAGCAACGCATCCGGCTGCCGATGATGCCCAAGAACCGGTCGCTCAACTTAAGCAACGCCGTGGCGGTGACGGTGTTTGAAGCCTGGCGCCAGAACGACTACCAGGGCGGCGTCTAGCCCGCAAAAGCGTTGAGCATCAAAAGGGCCGATCCCCTCACGAAAGAGGCATCGGCCTTTTTGTTGTTTCCTGTTTTTAGCGGGCCCTGCAACCCGGGCGAAAAGCCCTTGCTAGACGCGCACGAGCTCCTGCTTTACGAGCATCACGAGGTTGTCGCGATGAATCGCCTCGGGCAGCGGCGCATACCCCAGAATCGACTCGAGCTCCTCGGTGTGGCGCCCCGCGATGCGGCGCAATTCCGATGAGGAATAGTTCACCAACCCGCGCGCGAGCTCTTCGCCATCGGGCGTCAAGCACGTCACCACGTCGCCGCGCACGAATTCGCCGATCACGGCGCGAATACCTACGGGCAGAAGGCTCGTCTTGTGCTCAAGAAGGGCGCGGGCCGCCCCCGCATCGAGAAGCACCGAGCCCTGGCTTCGCAATTGGTCGGCCAGCCACATCGCGCGGGCATGCAGCGGCGCGTGCGTGGCGTTGAGCTGCGTGCCGATCAGTTCACCTGCAGCCAACCGCACGAGCACATCCTTTTCTCGGCCCGAGGCGATCACGGTGGCCGCGCCGCTTCGCGCGGCGCGCTTGGCGGCAAGCACCTTGGTGATCATGCCGCCCTTGGAAAGGGAACTTGCCGCGCCTCCCGCCATCTGTTCGAGGGCCGGGTCGCCTGCGGTCGCAACGGCAACAAAGCGCGCGCCCGGGTTCTTTCGCGGATCGGCCGAATACAGGCCCTGCTGATCGGTGAGGATCACGAGCACGTCGGCTTCGATCAAGTTCGTCACAAGCGAGGCGAGCGTGTCGTTGTCGCCCACCTTGATTTCATCGGTCACCACCGTGTCGTTTTCATTGATGATGGGGACCACCCCGAGGGAGAGCAGTTCGCTTACCGTGTCGCGGGCGTTGAGATAGCGCTCGCGGTTTGAAAGGTCGGCGTGCGTCAGGAGAATCTGCGCGGTCTTGATGCCGTGGCGCGCAAAGCTCGTTTCATAGGCCTGCACAAGGCCCATCTGTCCCACGGCGGCCGCTGCCTGCACTTCGCAGATGCGCGCCGGGCGCTTCTCCCAGCCCAGACGCAACACGCCTTCGGCCACGGCGCCCGAGCTCACCAGAATCACTTCCTTGCCCGCATGTTGCAGCGCGGCGATCTGTCCGGCCCAACGCTCGATGGCGTCGCGATCGAGCCCTCTGCCGTCGTTTGTGACAAGCGCACTGCCTACCTTGACGACCACGCGGCGCGCCTGCGCCACTGCACTCTGAGTCATGATCGGCCCCATTTCCTTCGGATTCTCTTTACGTTGATCAATGCTTGCACGAAAAAAAGGAGACGCGCCCGCGCTTTCAAAACCGGGTTTGAAGCGCCTCACACCTCCTTTTCCGTGCGGGTTTCTTCTTTGCTGACCGCCTATGCCTTGGGCTCGTCCTCGGATTCGGAAGCCATGTCGACTTCGCCGCGGTCCTCGGCAAAGCGCACGTCGCGCTCGGCGTCTTCGACCGCGTGCGCTGCCGCGCGCATCTGGCCCAGCGTCTCGGCGATCGCCTTGACGATCTCGGCGGTGCCCTCGCGGGTCGCGGCGCTCATAACGAAAAGCGGCCGGTCGCCCGCAAGCTCGCGGCGGTAGGTTTCAATCAGTTCCGCGCGCTCTTCCTCAGGCACGAGGTCGATCTTGTTGAGCACGATCCAGCGCGGCTTTTCTTCAAGCGCCTCGTCGTACTTGCCGAGTTCCGCAACAAGGGCCCGCGCCTGCGCGATCGGATCAATCGAGTCGTCCAACGGCGCGCAGTCGATGATGTGCAGCAGGAGACTCGTGCGCGACAGATGCCGCAGGAAGAGGTGTCCCAGGCCCGCGCCTTCGCTAGCGCCTTCGATCAGACCGGGAATGTCGGCCACCACGAAGCTCTGCTCGGGACCCACGCGCACGACGCCCAGGTGCGGATGCAGCGTCGTGAAGGGATAGTCGGCGATCTTGGGACGGGCGTTCGAAACGGCCGTAATGAAGGTCGACTTGCCCGCGTTGGGCATGCCGAGAAGTCCGACGTCGGCCAAGACCTTCAACTCGAGCTTCAACGCTCGGTACTGTCCGGGCTCGCCCGGCGTGAACTGACGCGGCGCACGGTTGATGCTCGTCTTGAAGTGCAGGTTGCCGAGGCCGCCCTTGCCGCCCGCGGCAAGAAGCTTCTTGTCGCCGTGGTGCGTGAGGTCGGCCACCGTCTCGCCCGTCGTCTCATCGACGATGAGCGTACCCACCGGCATTCTCAGCACAATGTCCGAGCCGCCCGCGCCGAAGCAGTCGGCGCCGCGCCCGTTTTCACCGTTGGGCGCAAAGAACTTGCGCGTATAGCGGTAGTCCATGAGCGTGTTGATGTTGCGGTCGGCAACCGCATACACGCTGCCGCCGCGGCCGCCGTCGCCGCCGTCGGGGCCGCCCTTGGGAATGAACTTCTCACGGCGAAAACTCGCCGCTCCGTTGCCGCCCTTTCCGCCCTGGACTTCAATGCGGGCTTCGTCAACGAATTTCACGTCGTGCTCTCCTAGATCTCGGGAATGCTTCGGGAATGCGCACCAATGGAAAAACGCGATCCCCGAAAGAAAAATTCTGCCACATCCGGCAAGGCCGGATGCCAATGTTCAAGCGGCCGAAGGTGCCCGAAAAAGGGGCACACCAGCCGCCAATCAAAAAAACAAGCAAAGAACGACAAAGCCCTGCGCCGGAACTACTCCCGTGCAGGGCTTTGCAATGAACCTTTCGGTCCTCGGACGGCGCCTCAAGCGCTCTGCTTGCCGTTGGCAAGCGGCCTTCTAGAGGCAGGCCGTCGGAAGGATTCGGTCGGTGCCTTCGAAATTAGCCGGCGACCGGAACCACCTTGACGAACTGGTGGTTGCGCGGGCCCTTCACTTCGAAGGTGACGAGGCCGTCAACCTTCGCAAAGAGGGTGTGGTCGCGGCCCATGCCGACGTTGTCGCCAGCGTGGAACTGCGTGCCGCGCTGACGCACGATGATGCCGCCAGCGTTGATCATTGCATTGCCGAAAACCTTGACGCCCAGACGCTTGGCCTGAGAATCACGACCGTTGCGGGTGGAACCGCCACCTTTCTTGTGTGCCATTTGCTTTTCTTCCTAATAGCTGACGTTTCTCAATTAAGCCTGGATCTTGGTGATCTTGAGCTCGGTGTAGTTCTGGCGATGGCCGGCGCTCTTCATGGAGTGCTTGCGGCGGCGGAACTTGAAGATGCGAACCTTGTCGTGGCGGCCGTGGTGGGTGACGGTAGCCGTCACGCTGGCGCCTGCAACGATCGGGGTGCCGACCTTGAGACCTTCTTCGGTGCTCACGAGCAGCACTTCGTTGAGAACGACTTCAGCGCCTTCGGCGGCGTCGATCGTTTCAACCTTGAGGAATTCACCTTCGGCAACGCGGTACTGCTTGCCGCCGGTCTTGATAATTGCGTACATGGATAACCTCGCCGTTTCGCTCCCAGATTGAACCGGTTGACGAAACCTTTTTGTTTTCAAACAGAAATGCGGGCTGTGCTCCGCTCACCGGAAAGCCCGAATCGAGCAAATTAGGCACGCGCGCACCCCTTTCCCTGCGTAGGAAAGACGGCGATTATGGCACGACCGGGCGTCGGTGTCAACGAAAAAACGGAAATTTTCGCTGTAAAAACAAGCCTCTTGTTCGTATCCCTCGCCCGCTGAAAACGAAAACGTCCTTTTTCGCCGAAGGCGGAGGGTGCCGTCCTGCAAAAAAGGACGCTTGAGACGTCGTAAAAGGCGGGAAAACAGGAAAGGCCCGCCCTCTCTTATTCAGCCTTGCGGCTGCTGCGACGCCGACGTCCTGCCGTCGGACGGCGCATGAGGTCTTCGATGATGCTCGTCACAAGGGGCACGAGCTCGTCGGCCAACGCGGCATCGAGCTCGCCGATGCGCAGGCGACGGTAAAGGATGTCCTGCACCGTAATCGCCCCGGTGGTGTTGACCATCAGGGTGATGAAGCGCGTGAGCGCCGCAATCCCTGCGGCCGTCTGCGGCACACCGTTTTCAAGGAGATCGCGCTGCAGCGACTCCTGATCAATGCGGCCCTGCTCGATCAAGGGAAGCGAGCGCGTCATGCAGCCGCTTCGCGGCACAAGGCGCATCTGCTGGGCGGTGCGAAGTCCAAGTTCAGCCATCGCGCGATAAAGCGTCCAGTTGCCGCCAGCGATCGTGAGCATGTTTCCGAATTCGGGAACGACGGCGTAGGAGCGCGTCATGTTGGCCGTGCTGCCCTTGCGAAGCCCCGCGCGGCGCCCTTCAAAAAGAGGCCGCAGGCCGGCAAAGCTCGCCTTGACGTCCTCGCGCCGGATCTGGCGCGTGAGGAAACTGTTGGCGCGTGCAATGAGATAGTCGATCTCGTCGCCCGTGGGCTGCGGATCAAAGGGAGCCTGTCCCTGCTCGATTTCGGTCGTGCCGATCACAAGCCGCCCCTGCCAGGGGATGCAGAAAAGCTCGCGGCCGCCGCGACGGCGCGGCGCCACCATGGCGTTGCCGGTGGGAAGAAACGAGCGGTCGACCACGATGTGCGTGCCGCGGGCAACGCGCACCAAGGGCGAGACCTCGACGTCGACCAGACGGCGGATGGTGTCGACCCACACGCCCGTACAGTTGAAGATCGCCTTGGCGCTCACCTCAAAGCGGTTGCCCCCGATCTTGTCTTCGACCATCACGCTCGTGATGCGCCGTCCGTCGGTCTTCATGTCGACCACCGGCGCGTAGTTGAGCGCAAGCGCGCCGTAGGAGACGGCCGTGCGCAAAAGCGCAATGCCAAGCCCCGCGTCGTCAAACTGCGCGTCCGAATAGGCAAAGGCCGCCTTGAGGCCCTTTCTGACGATCCCCGGGAGCTGCCCCATGGCTCCGACGCGGCCAATGGCCGCCACGCCGTGAAGGCCCCGGCCGCCCGAGCTCATCAGGTTGTAGAGACCGAGCCCTAAGCCGATGCAGGCCACCTTGAGATAGCTGTAGCAGGGAACGATGAAGGTCTGCGCCCGCACGGTCTGCGGGGCGTTTTGCAGCAGCAGCCGGCGCTCAAAAAGCGACTCGCGGATGCGCGGCCACTGCAGGGGATTGCCGAGGTGGCGCACGCCGCCGTGAATGAGCTTGGTCGAGCGCGACGAGGTTCCGGCACAGAAGTCCTGCGATTCGAGCACCAGCACGGAAAGGCCGCGGCTGGCCGCATCAACGGCTACGCCGAGACCGGTGGCGCCGCCGCCGATGACCACAACGTCAAAGTCCTTTTGGGACTGAAGCTGCTTGATCACCTCGTCGCGTCGCCAGTTCTTGAGCTTCGTGTCCATGTCGTGTGAACCTCGCTGGTTTGTTCCCTTTTGCCGCTGCAAAAGATGGGGCGAAAAGATTGCTTGGGCTCCTTCGCATCAACCCCACATCAGGGACTTGATAGCGGCGAAGGACGCCTGCGCCCGAAGACGCTTTAGTTTAGACCGCAGAGCACTTGCGCGGCGCGATAGCCTCCGGCCGCGCAAGGTCCGGCAATCAAATCAGTTGATTTGATTACTCGGCCTTCTGCTCGGGAGCCTGCTCGGCCTCGCCCGCAGCTTCAACCTCGGCCGTTTCGACTTCGTCGGCCGCAGCGTCTTCCATCGCGTCAGCCTCTTCGGCCTCGGCCGCTTCTTCACCTTCAGCGGCGGCTTCGTTCGCCTTGGCTTCGGCTTCCTTTTCCTTCACGAGCGTCGCGAGCGCGATCACCTGGCGCAGCGCATTGTTGACATCTTCGGGCGTCTTGAAGAAGCGCGCCACGTCGGGCGCCAGACGCACGGTCTGCGTCTGCACGAAGGCGGTGTGGTCCGAATAGCGGCGCGTATCAAAGGCCTTGGCGCGCGGACCCGAGCGGTTCATGCCCTCGAAGTTGCTGCGGCCACCGAAGCGCTTGAAGCCGGGCTTGCCGCCAAAGCGCGGACGGTCGCCGAAGTCGCGACGCTCGCCGCGGTTTTCAAAGCGGTCCTCACGGTCAAAGCGCGGGGCGCGCTCGGAGCGCTCGCCGCGATCCGAGAAGCGGTCAAACGGACGGCCGAAGGAGCGGCCCTCGCGCTTGTCGCCGCGGTCTTCGAAGCGGTTGTTGAAGGGGCGGTCAAAGGAGCGCTCGCCGCGGGGCGCATCGCCGAAGCGGTCGTTGAAGCGGTCGTTGAAGTTGCGGCGCTGGGGCTTGTCATTGAAACGATCAAAGGCCATGGTTGTTACCTCTCTTAGTATGAGTGTACGGGCGCATCAAAAATGTCTGCGGCTCGTGCCGCGATCCGTCTTTCGCCTGGAGTCTGCCTTGGCGTCAGTCCGTTCCTGCGGCGCCCGAAATGTTTTTCAATGTCCGGAAAAAACTCCCCGTCCTGAAGGGGTTCCGAACGTGTATCGACAACAAAAAATCTTTACTTCATCTTCCCGGGCAATCTCGGTCCCGGGGCCATCCATCCGTCAAATTTTCTCTGCGGCCTGCGCGCCCTCTCAGTCTCTTCTTGGACTTCTCAGCGCTTTACGACTTCCTCAGGCCAGCCCACAAAGGCGCTTCGTCTCCTTTTTCACATCACGACTTCAAACACTGCGCCGCATCCATTTCTTCGACGTTCGTCGGCGCATTCTCTTTTTCACGGCGCCGGCGGCTGCAGCCCGGCCGACGCTTATCAACAAAAAAATTTTCCTCTGTGCAAATCCTGCCGCTTCTTGCGGGCAATATCCCCAATCTTTCTCTTGATTTGCGCGCTAGGCAAATGCTGCACGACATCTGCCTGAAAACCCGTGCGACTTTTCCCTTCGCAGCGGCTAAACTGCAAGTAAGGAAAGCATTCTTTCCTTATTCCTGCCAACAACAAAAAGAGAGGTTTCCATATGCTGCAGGTCATCTTTCATGGCGTCGATCGCTCCCCGGCCGCTGAGGCCGACATCACGGACCGCTTTGAGGCTCTCAAACGCTTCGACAACTCCATGACCGAGTGCAAGGCAACCATTACCAAAGTCGGCCGTCAGGGTCTAGGCGAATTCAGCGTCAAGCTCGACATCGTCGTCGGCGGCGGACGTACCATCGTAGCCTCCGAAAATGATCCCGACGCCATGTGCGCGATCAACAAGGTTTTCGACACCGTGCGCCGCATGGTCAAGGATGAAAACGACAAGCGTCATCAGCATTGATTTTTAAGCAGCCGGTCGGCCGCTGGCTGATCGTCAGGCGTCTGCGGCAGGCTGCGCGGATACCTGCTTAGCGATCACTCGACGAAAGCCGCCGAATTCACTTCGGCGGCTTTTTTTTGCCTTGGCCAAGGCTGCATTGTACAAAACACCGGGCACGAAAAAAGCCCGCCGGTGCTTTCGACTCGTGCGGGCTTAATTCGGTGGCGTCCCTAAGCGGATTCGAACCGCTGTACCAACCGTGAAAGGGTTGTGTCCTAGGCCTCTAGACGATAGGGACCTTGAGAATTCTTGGTGGAGGTAAGCGGGATCGAACCGCTGACCTCTTGCATGCCATGCAAGCGCTCTCCCAGCTGAGCTATACCCCCTGAAGGAAGACAGAACTATACAGGTGAATTTTTTCTTTTGCAAGTTTTCGAACGCCTTTTGTCCTAAAAATTTTCGCGTTTTTTTCTAAGTCATTGATTTTAAAGGAAAGATTTTTTGCACCCTTCGCTTGCATTTCGAGGTGCGCAGCCGTCGACTCATGTTCATCACGCGCACTTCACGTGCATCTCGCGTGCAAATCACGTGCACATCTCCCGCACTGCACCCCCACAAACCCAGACGCCCCCTCCTTCACGCGGATTTTTCTTCACACTGCTATTGTTCACTCACTGTCGTTGAACCTCATTGGCCCGTCCGCAGCGGCGGCCTTTCTCTTTTGTCGTCATCATGAGCACGCATCTGCCACCTCCTTCCTTTGAACACAAGATCGTCAGCATTGAAGAGCTCGCAAAGCGCCGCGCCGCTCTTCCCGGCCCCGTGGTGATGACTAACGGCGTCTTCGACATCCTGCACCGCGGCCACGTCACCTATCTTGCGCAGGCGCGCGCGTTGGGCGCAAGCCTCATCGTGGCCGTCAACTCCGACAGTTCCGTGAAGCTTCTCGGCAAGGGCGACGACCGCCCGATCAACACCGAGGCCGACCGCGCGGCGGTCTTGGCCGCTCTTGAGTCGGTCGACCTTGTGGTGATCTTCCCGCAGAAGGTTCCCCTTGAAGTGATCGATGCGGCCCGCCCCGACATCTACGTCAAGGGCGGCGACTACCGCGTCGAGGATCTGCCCGAAGCAAAGCTTGTCGCCACCTGGGGCGCGCGCACCGTCACCGTCGCCTTCGAGCACCAGCGCGCGACCACGGCGCTTTTGAAGAAAGTCCGCGGCAATTAAAAAAGAGCGCCCTCCCCCAAAGGAAGACGCTCTTTCTCAAAAAGCTCAAAAACGGCCCGCTCGCGCGCGGGTCTTCTTTTTGCCGCTTGCTTTTTAGATTTCGTAGCCCGCCAGACGCGCGTAGTGCACGGTGGCCGACAGGAACCCCTGCTTGCTGCCGCAGTCAAAACGGCGCCCCTCAAAGCGGTGGGCGTAGGTGTTCTTTGCGGGCAGGCGCGCAGCGATCGCATCGGTGAGCTGGATTTCGCCGCCCACGCCGCGCTCGACGTGCTCGAGCGCATCAAAGATCTCGGGCTCAAGCACGTAGCGGCCGATGACGGCCAAATCCGACGGAGCCTTCTCAGGCGCGGGCTTTTCAACGATGCCGCGCACGAGGCTCGTGGTTTTCATCTGGTCGTCGACATCGACGATGCCGTACTTGTTGGTCTGATCGTGCGGCACGTCCTGCACGGCGAGAACGCTGCCGCCGCCCATCGCCGCACGGGCGTCGATGAGCTGGCCCAGCGCCGGGCGGCCGGGCGTGTAGATGAGGTCGTCGGCGAGAATGACGCCGAAGGGCTCGTCGCCCACGACGGGACGCGCGCACAGCACCGCGTGACCCAGGCCCAGCGGCTCGGGCTGACGGATGTAGATGAAGTTCACGCCGGCGGGCGTGATCGAGTGCACAAGATCCAGAAGCGCCGTCTTCCCCTTTTCGGCGAGGTCGCTTTCAAGCTCCGGGCTCTTGTCGAAGTGATCCTCAATCGAGCGCTTGTAGCGGCCGGTGATGAAGATCATGTCGGTGACGCCCGCAGCGGCGGCCTCTTCAACGGCGTACTGAATGAGCGGCTTGTCGACGACGGGCAGCATCTCCTTGGGCATCGCCTTGGTGGCCGGAAGAAAACGGGTGCCGAGACCGGCAACGGGGAAAACGACCTTGCGTACGGGCTTCATGGTGTGTTCTCAGGCGTCGAGCGGGCGGCGCGCGAAAAAAAGCGCGCGGCCTTGCGCGACGCAGGCTAATGAAAGGAAAAACGAGACGGCGTGCGACGGCTGTGAAAGCGCCAGTGAGGGCGCACGCGTCCTTCTACGGGCGCTAATGCTAAACGAATTCCGTGCGGCAGGCCCGCAGCAGACACAAACGCTGACCAATCGGCAGCTCAATAGGCGCCGCATCAGTCAAGGCTTTCACCCCCGCGGCAAGCCCCCTGTCCAAGGCTCATGAATCGGGCGTCCTGCGGACTAAAATGAGGCGGGATTTTTTCCCTTTTTCCCTGAAAATCCCGGCCGGGCGAGGCCTTTTTACGCCCCGACACGGCACGATCTTCAACTCAACCACACACGCATTTTTTCATCGCATCGGCATGCAAGACAACCTCTACGCCATCGGCGATCTGCAGGGGTGCCTTGAGAGCCTCGAAGGGCTTCTCGAGCAGCTTCCGGAGAACGCTCGCATCATCTTCGTGGGCGACCTCGTCAACCGCGGCCCGCAGTCGCTTGCGACGCTGCGCTTCGTGCGCGAGCTCTCGCTTGCGGGACGCTGCACGGGCGTCGTGCTCGGCAACCACGACCTGCATCTGCTTGCCGTCGCGGCGGGCACCGGCCGGCTGCACCGCAAGGACACGATCGGCGAGATTCTCGAAGCCCCCGACTGCGACGAACTGCTCGATTGGCTGCGCCGGCGGCCGCTTTTGATTGAAACCGACACGACGCTCTTCGTGCACGCGGGCATTCCGCCGCAGTGGACGCTTGAAGAGGCCCGCGTCTATGCGGCCGAGGCCGAACACGAACTCTCCTCCGACCATTGGCGCGCCTATCTCAAGGACATGTACGGCAACGAAGACAAGGTCGCCAAGGACAAGTCCGCGGCGCGCATGCGCGGCATTCTCAACGGCCTGACGCGCATGCGCTTTGTAAACGCCGAAGGGCATCTCGACTTCGGTCCCAAGATGGGACCGGCCGACGCGCCCGAAGGCTGCAAGCCCTGGTTTGACTGTCCGAGAAAGGTCGAAAAGCGCATCTGCTTTGGCCACTGGTCGACGCTGGGGCTGCTCGTTCGGCCCGACGTCGTTGCGATCGACACGGGCTGCCTCTGGGGCGGGTCGCTTACGGCCATCCGCTTGAGCGACGGGCGCATCTACACCGAACAGTGCCCGCAGTGGGCCCCGCCCGGCTGCTAGGCGCGCTTTTCAAATCATCAATTTTTTTCAAGGGCCGTTCTTCACGGGCGGCCGGTGCGGCGGCTGCCGGAAAACAAGCGCAGGCCGCACGCATTTGATTTTCACGTCGAGCGTCGCGACGACCGACGCATCGATACTCCTATGACCGAGAGACTCTCCAAGGACACCCGCATCGACCGCCAGGCCCACGGCACCGTGATTGAAATTCGCGGCGCCTCGCAGAACAACCTCAAGAACCTCAACCTCGACATTGAGCCCGGAACGATGACCGTGATCACCGGCCCCTCGGGCTCGGGCAAGAGCTCGCTTGCGTTCGATACGCTCTACGCCGAAGGCCAGCGCCGCTACGTCGAAACCTTCAGTCCCTACGCGCGGCAGTTCCTTGAGCGCTGCGATCGACCAAAGGTCGAACGCATCGACGGCGTGCCGCCTGCGATCGCGATCAACCAAAACAACACGGTGCGCACCTCGCGCTCGACCGTGGGCACGATGACCGAGCTCAACGACTACCTCAAGCTCGTCTTCGCCCGCGACGCGCATCTTTTCTGCGGCGACTGCGGCACGCCCGTCAAAGAGATGTCGGCTTCCGACATGTTTGCCGAGCTGCAGGAGTGGGCGGCCGCCTGGGGCGACCCGCGCATTTCGGTGTGCTTTACGCTCATCGTGCCCGCAGAGCTCGATTTGGAACTCGCCCGTGCAAGTTTGAGCGCCCAGGGCTTTACGCACATCGTCAAGGAAGAAACGGCGCCTGCGCCCAAGACCGCCCGCGGAAAGAAGAAGACCGCCCGTGGAGAGACGCGCATCACGGTTGCATGCGACCGCTTCCGGCTCTCGCGCTGCAGCCGCGAGCGCGGCGTGGAGGCCTTTGAAAAGGCGCTTGCGCAGACGCGCACGGGCGCTGTGACGGTTGTGGCCGTGGACGACGAGGGCGCCTCGCACGGGCGCTGGTTTGCGGCGGGCCTCACCTGCCCCAAGTGCCTGCGCTCCTATGCCGAGCCCACGCCCGCGCGCTTTAGCTTTAATTCGGCCGTGGGCGCCTGCGAAACCTGCCGCGGGTTCGGGCGCGTGATCGGGCTTGACATGGGACTTGTGATCCCCGACGAGACGCTGACGCTCGCAGGCGGCGCCGTCAAGCCCTGGCAGGGGTCGGGGGCTTCCGCGCAGTGCCAGAAGGACATGATGCGCTTTGCCAAGCGCGACCACATCCGCACCAACGTCGCCTGGAAGGACCTCACCGCCGCCGAGCGCGACTGGGTCATCAACGGCGAGCCCGACTGGAACGGCAACTGGGAAAAGAACTGGTACGGCATCAAGGCCTTCTTCGCGTTCTTGGAGAGCAAGGCCTACAAGATGCACGTGCGCGTCATGCTCTCGCGCTTTCGCAGCTACAACCTCTGCCCGTCCTGCAAGGGCGCGCGCCTCAAGCCCGAGGGGCTCTTCTGGCGGCTCGGGACCAAGGAGGCGGCCGACACGGCTCTCGGCCTCGATAATCCCAACCCCAACAGCAAGGGGCGCTACCAGCGCTGTGTCCCCAACGGCATGGGCGCGCGCTGCGCGCAGCACATCAACGAGCTACCTGGCCTTACGCTTCCCGATCTGATGCAGCTGCCGATCGTGCGTCTGAAGGGCTTCTTTGAGACGTTGGCCGCCACGGCGCGCGACGAGGCTTCGGCCCTTGTGATCGAGGAAATCCTTACGCGGCTTAACTACCTCATCGACGTCGGCGTAGGCTACCTCACGTTGGGGCGTCAGAGCCGCACCCTCTCGGGCGGCGAAGTGCAGCGCGTCAACCTCACGACCGCACTCGGCACCAACCTTGTCGACACGCTCTTCGTGCTCGACGAGCCCTCGGTGGGGCTGCATCCGCGCGACATGGACCGTGTCAACGCCGTCATGAAAAAGTTGAAGGACGCAGGCAACACCCTCGTCGTCGTCGAGCACGACCCGCAGGTGATGCTTGCGGCCGACCGCATCATCGACATGGGACCGGGCTCCGGGGCCGCGGGCGGCAGCATCGTCTACGACGGCCCGGTTTCAAAGGTCCGTTCGGCGCACACCCTCACGGGGCTTTACTTGAGCGGCGCCATGAGCGTCGACTCGCCCACCGGCCACGTGCGCCCCGAGCAGTTTCACCGCTGGCTCACCCTCAAGGGCGCAAGCGAGCACAACCTCAAGCACGTCGATCTGCGCATTCCCTTGGGAGCCATGACGGCCGTCACCGGCGTCTCGGGCTCGGGCAAGTCGACCCTCGTAGGCGACGTGCTCGTAGCGGCCCTTGAGCGCAAGTTCGGCCGCCCCGCCACGCCCGGGGCCTTTGATGCAATCGAAGGCTGGCAGACGCTCTCTGACGTGGTCTACGTCGATCAGTCGCCCATCGGGAAGAGCTCGCGCTCGAACCCCGCGGTCTACGTGGGCGCCTTTACGCGCATCCGAGAGCTTTTTGCCGCGACCGACGAGGCGCGCGAACGCGGCTACACCGCGGGCACCTTCAGCTTCAATTCGGGCACGGGACGCTGCCCGACCTGCCAGGGCGCGGGCTTTGAGCGCGTGGAGATGCAGTTTTTAAGCGACGTCTTCCTTGAGTGCCCCGACTGCGGCGGCCGCCGCTATCGACCCGAAACGCTCGAGGTGACGATCAACTTTGCGGGACGCGGTGAAAAAAGCATCGCCGACGTCCTCGAAATGACCGTGGCCGAAGCCCTTGCCTACTTCAAGGGCGACGCGGCAATCACCTCCAAACTCTCGCCCTTGGCCGAGGTCGGCTTGGGCTACGTCCTGCTCGGGCAGAGCGTCTCCACGCTTTCGGGCGGCGAAGCGCAGCGTCTCAAACTTGCCGAAATCCTCTCCGAGCGCAATCCGCGCCGCGCGGGCGCAGGCAAGCTCTACGTCTTTGACGAGCCGACGACGGGGCTTCACTTCGACGACGTCGAAAAGCTTCTGCGCGCCTTGCGGCGTCTTGTGAGCCGCGGCAACACGGTGCTCGTGGTCGAGCACAATCTCGACGTCATCGCCGCAAGCGACTGGATCGTCGACCTTGGGCCCGAAGGGGGCGACGAGGGCGGCGAAATCGTGGCCGAGGGAACGCCCGAGATGATTGAGAAAATTCCGGCCTCCTACACCGGCCGGGCGCTTGCCGCCTACCGCGACGTCATCGGCCCCAAGGGCGGCGACATGGCCGGCGTCTTTGCGGGCCACGCTTCGGTCTCCGCATCAAAGAAGAAGGCAAAGAGCCGGTCGCTTCAGAGCATCTGGCGCAACGCCCGCGACGGCGACATGGGCATCTTCGGCGCGCACGAGCACAACCTCAAGAACATCAACGTTGTGATTCCAAAGAAGGAGCTCACGGTGGTGACCGGCGTCTCGGGCTCGGGCAAGTCGACGCTTGCCTTCGGCATCATCTTTTCAGAAGGCCAGAGGCGCTACCTTGAAAGCCTCAACGCCTATGCGCGCTCGATCGCGCAGCCCGAGGCGAGAGCCGACGTCGAACAGGTGACCGGCATCGCCCCCACCGTGGCAATCGAGCAGCGCACAAGCCGGGGCGGGCGCAAGTCCACCGTCTCGACCCTGACCGAAATCCAGCACTTCCTGCGGCTTCTTTACGTCAAGCTTGGCCTGCAGCACTGCCCCACGTGCGGCGCGCCCGTCACGAGCCGCACCAAAGAGGCGATCGTGGCCGACATCATGACCTCGTGCAAGGGGCAGACGGTCACCATCGCCGCGCCGCTTGTCGTCTCGCGCAAGGGCATCTACACCGATCTCGCGCAGTGGGCGGCCAACACGATGGGAATCGACCATCTGCGCGTTGACGGCGAGTGGGCTGACACGCACAAGTTCCCCAAGCTCGCCCGCTACAAAGAGCACACGATCGAGCTGCCGTTGGCAACCCTCACGATTTTTTCGCGCGACGAGGCCGCGCTCGTCGAGGCGGTCGACAAGGCGCTCTTTCACGGCCACGGCGTGATGACGCTTCTGACCGGCGCCTTTGCCTTGACGGACGATCCGTCTCCGGTTGCGCCGCAAAGCCGGATTCTTTCCACCAAGCGCGCCTGCCCGCACTGCATGACGAGCTTTCCGGATCCCGATCCGCGCCTGTTTTCATTCAACAGCAAGATCGGCTGGTGTCCGACCTGCTTTGGCACGGGCCGCATCATCGAGGGGTTTGATGCCGAGCAGACGGGCGAAGAGGCCGTCTGGCGCGACGCCGCAAGCACGGTGTGCCCGGACTGCGGCGGCGCACGGCTTAACCCCGTGGCGCGCGCCGTCACCTTCGCCGGCCGTTCGATCTGCGAGACGACGGCGCTCTCTGTTGACGAATGCCTGAAGGCCATGCGCGCCGTCAGGCTCACCGGCCGGTCGGCCGCAATCGGCGGCGATGCTTTGAAGGAAATCATCAGCCGCCTTGAGTTCCTGCAGAAGGTGGGGCTGGGGTATCTCGCGCTTGAGCGCGACGCGCCGAGCCTTTCGGGCGGCGAAGCGCAGCGCATCCGCCTTGCCTCGCAGTTGGGAAGCAGCCTGCAGGGCGTCTGCTACGTGCTCGATGAGCCCACGATCGGGCTTCATCCCCGCGACAACGCGCGCCTCATCGACACGCTCTTTAGCCTCAAGGACAAGGGCAACACCGTGGTCGTCGTCGAGCACGACGAGGAGATGATCCGCCGCGCCGACCACATCGTCGACATCGGCCCGGGCGCGGGAAGCCGCGGAGGCGAATTGATCGCCGAAGGAACCTTGGCCGAGATCGAGGCCGCCCCCAAGAGCATCACGGGCAGGATGCTTGTCGACCCCATCAAGCACACGGGTCTTCCCCGCCGGCCGGTCGAAGAGGACACGCCGCGCTTGACGCTCACGGGCGTGACGCTTCACAACCTCAAGCGCCTTACGGCCGAATTCCCGCTCGGACGCCTCATTGTTTTAACCGGCGTCTCGGGCTCGGGCAAGTCGACCCTGGCGCGCGACGTGCTCTTAACTGAACTGAAGCGCATTCTCGACGAGCGGCTTCTTGAAAACGCCGACAGCCGCGGCATTGCGGGCCTTTATACGGAATCGGTGCGCGGCGCCGAGAACGTCCTGCGCGTGCTTGAAGTCGACCAGAGCCCGATCGGGAAGACGCCTCGCTCGTGCCCTGCGACCTACGTGGGGTTCTTCAACCACATCCGCGACCTTTATGCGGCCACCAACGAAGCGCAGGCGCGCGGCTACGGCGCGACGCGCTTTTCCTTCAACACGCCCGAAGGGCGCTGCCCGGTGTGCGAGGGTCAGGGCGAAGTGACCGTTGAAATGAGCTTTCTGCCCGACGTCAAGGTGCTCTGCGAAGCCTGCCGCGGCATGCGCTTTGATGAGGAGACGCTTGCCGTCAAGTGGCAGGGTAAGAGCATCGGCGATGTGCTCAACCTGCCGGTCGATGATGCGCTTGAGGTCTTCTCCGCCACGCCTCGCATCGCCAAGCCCCTGGCGCTTCTGCAGGACGTGGGTCTGGGCTACCTGCGCCTGGGCCAGCCCTCCTCGACCCTCTCGGGCGGCGAAGCACAGCGCATCAAGCTTGTGACGGAACTTGCGAAGGCGGGCTCCCCCGTGCACCGCGCCCGTCAGGGCTCGACCTTCTACATCCTCGACGAGCCGACGGTGGGGCTTCACATGGCCGACGTCGAAAAATTGATCGCGGTGCTCCATCGGCTCGTGGACGCCGGCAACACGGTGCTCGTGGTCGAGCACAACCTCGACGTCATGGCCGAAGCCGACTGGCTCATCGACCTTGGCCCCGAAGGCGGCCCCGAGGGCGGACGCGTGATGTTTGCGGGCACCCCCGCCGAAGCGGCGCGCATGGATACGCCCACGGGCCGGGCGATGAAGGAGTTTCTCGCGCTTCATGCCGGTCACGAGGACGTTTGTGCCAAATAAAATCAGATGAGGGGGTTTTGCCGCTAAAACAGCGGCATCCCCAAGAAAGACGACTCTTTTTGCAAAGGATTTTCCATGACTGGCGGCTTAGCGGCGGACGGCGTGAAGTTTTATGAAGTGGGCGGCGCCGTGCGCGACGATCTGCTTCGGCGCGAGGGGGTTGACGTTGCAACCGGCGACCGGGACTGGGTCGTCACCGGCGCCACGCCCGAGTGGATGTTCGCTCACGGCTTCATCTCGGTGGGCGCGGACTGTCCGGTCTATCTGCCCGCCGAGC
>USAL01000015.1 GCA_900552545.1 uncultured Sutterella sp.
CGGCACCAAGATGCACGACAAGGGCGAATGCGTCGTCTCGGGCGGCCGCGTGCTCTGCGTCGTGGGGCTTGGCAACAGCATCACCGAGGCGCAGCGCGAGGCGTACGCCGCCGCCGATCAGGTACACTTCGAGGGCGCTCAGATGCGTCGCGACATCGGCTACCGCGCCATTGCGCGCGAGAAGGGCTGCGCGAAGTAAGCGCCTGGCGGCTGCCACAGCCCGCTGACGGCTGCGGCACAGGGAGCGGACGATGAGCGCACACGAGCACGAGGCATGACATTCTTTCTATCAAGGTGCCCTCTTGATTCAACCGCTTGAACGGACCGAATTGACAACACCCGCAAGATGCGCCCTCAAGGCAAAAAGCCTGCGGGCGGCATGCGCCGCGCTGCTCGCCTTTGGCCTGATGAGCGTGATGGGTTCGTGCGTGCAGGCGCAAGGCGCCGAGCCCGGCCTTGAGGAGCCCTTCTCCTACCCCGCCTCGCTTCTGCGTGCGCGCAGCACCTACACGGTCTCGCCCGCCACGCCGGTACTTCTCGGAAGCACCGTGGTGGTGCTCGAGCAGTCAAGGCTCACCGACGTTGCCGCCATCGCGCACGCGCCGGTGCACGTCGAAGGCAGCGGCCGCAGCGCCCGGCGCTGGGTCTGTGCGCAGGCCCAGGGCGCCACGCATCCGGTGAAGCTCTGGTTCATCGCAACCGGTCAGGAAACGGTGACCGAGGTGCAGATGCGCCCGGGCATGTTTGCCGAAACCGCTGGCTGCGGCGAGCTCACGAACCACTTCGAGCCCGTCACCTTGTCGCGGATCGCAAGCGGCATGACCGTCGACTCGGTCGTGCGCGACATCGGGCCTGCGAGCGCGCGCGACGCGCGCGGCTGGCACTTCTGGGTCTCGCGGCGCAGCTATGAGTACTACGAGCAGAAGTTCACCGAATACGTCTGGGTGGGGGCTCTCGCCGATGAAAAAGGCGTGATCAGCGACGTCTTCACCACGCAGATCACGCGCTAGGGCACGCTCTTCCGCACCCACGGCAACTCCTGCAACGACAGCACCGCTGGCGCAGCGCGCACGCCTGCGGTCTTAGAATTTTTTATCCTCAAGCGCAACGCACGAGCTAACGACATTTCGAGCAACCATCATGCTTGTCAGACGCGGTTTCGGACTTTTCGGCGGCACCTTTGATCCCATTCACAACGGCCACCTTGCCGTCGCACGCGGGGCGCTTCGCGCGATGCCCTTGTCGCGCATCGACTTCGTGCTCGCTCCCCGTCCCTGGCAGAAGGCCGTGGCCACCTCGGTGCGCGATCGTCTTGCCATGCTGCAGGAGGCGCTCGCAAACGAGCCCAACATCGAGGTCAATACGCTTGAAATCATGCGCGAGGGCAACACCTACACGATTGATACGCTCTGCGAGATGCGCCGCCTGACGGGCCCTGCCGCCCCTCTGGTTCTCATTCTCGGGGCCGATCAGTGGAAGAACCTTCACACCTGGCGCGACTGGCGCAGGTTTACCGAGTACGCCCACATCGCCCTCTGCAACCGCGCCGACACGGCGCCGGTGGACGCCGACCCCGAGGTCGATGCCTTCTTCAAGGACAAGTTCGTCGACGCGCAGCGCATCACGGACTCGCCCGCCGGGCGCCTGTGCACGTTCAGCATTCCCGCGCATGAGGCAAGTTCCACTAAAATTCGCCAGATTCTGGCCCAGTTTCCTTTTGACGAAGCGATGCGCCGGCTCGAAAACTGGCTGCCGCTGCGCGTGGCAAGCTACCTCACCGCGCGAGGGCTCTACACGCATCCCGGGCGAAGCAAGGGCGCATAGGGTCTTGTTGGGCTTCTGAAGGCCTTGCAGGCCCTGTCTGACACAAGAGATCCTTGAAGGTCGTGCGCCTTCTACGTCCAGTCGGTTCAGCCGATCGCCCCCGTTTGAGCAAATTTCTGCAATATCTCAGCCGCCCCGAGCGCGGCGGTGCGCTGCGCCCGCAAAAGGGCGTCTCAAAAAGCGCACGACCGGAAGAAAACGCCGAAAACGCCGTTTTGTCCGGACTCATTTTTTGGAGTACATCAATCTTGACAACCAACGAACTCGTTCTGAGCACCACATCCGCGTCTACAACACCACCAAGAAGACGAGCGCCTTCTCGCACGTCGTCATCTGCTCGGGCACGAGCAACCGTCAGACCCGCGCGCTTGCCAACTCGGTAAGCCGTGCGCTCAAGGACATGGGCCACCGCGTCAACGGCATCGAAGGCGGCGACACAGGCGAATGGGTGCTCCTTGATGCGGGCGACGTCGTCGTGCACTGCCTGCAGCCTGCCATGCGCGCCTACTACAACCTCGAGGAGCTCTGGGGCCCGGATCTCGTGAAGGTGCCGCCGCTCGTCAAGCCCGAGACCAAGGCGCAGACCGACGCCACTCCCGGCCTCTGATTGCCTCGAGGCACATCATGCGCATTACCGTTGTTGCCGTCGGCCTGCGCCAGCCCGCCTGGGCCGACGAGGCCGTCCGCGACTACCTTGCACGCTTTCCCCGCGACTTCACGGTAAGCGTCAAGGAGGTCAAGGCCGAAACCCGCAGCGGGCAGACGCCCGCCAAGCTCATGGCAGCCGAAGCCGAACGCATTGAGAAGGCGATTCCCGCCGGCGACATCGTAGTCGCCCTCGACGAACACGGGCGCGACCTCACCACCATGGATTTCGCTCAGAAGATCCAGGGCTGGCAAAACGAGGGCTCGGGCGTGACCTTCATCATCGGCGGCGCCGACGGGCTTGATCCCCGCATCAAGAAAGAAGCGCGTCTCATGATGCGCATCTCCTCGATGACGCTGCCGCACGCCTTCGCGCGCGTGCTGCTGTGCGAGCAGATCTACCGCGCTTGGTCGATTCTGCACAACCACCCCTATCACCGGGCGTAGAGAGCCTGGGCCGAGCGCATCAAATTTATTTCGCCTCAAAACGAACTTTCAACCATGCCCCGCCTTTATCTTGCGAGCAAAAGCCCGCGCCGCCGTGAAATCCTCGCCTCCATGGGCGTCACCGACATTGCGCTTCTTGTCGCCGGTCCCATGACGCCCGGCTTTTTTGCGGGCGACGAAGTGCAGATGGCGGGAGAGCGCCCCGAAGACTACGTGCTGCGCACGGCAACCGACAAGGCCCGTCAGGCACTTGCCCGCATCCGCGCGCAGAATCTCAACCCGGCGCCCGTGCTTGCGGCCGACACGGTCGTGATCCTTCAGGGGGAGATTCTCGGCAAGCCCGCCGACCGCGAGGAGGCGCGCAGCTTTCTCAACCGCCTCTCGGGGCAGACGCACGAAGTGCGCACGGCCTTGGTCGCAGGCACGAGCGAAGAGGACATGAAGAGCGCCGTGAGCATCTCGCAGGTGCATTTCTGCGCGCTTGAACCCGAGCAGATCGAGGCCTACATCGCCACCGACGAGCCCTACGACAAGGCGGGCGGCTACGGCATCCAGGGCCTTGCGGGACTCTTCATCGACCGCATCGCCGGCAGCTACTCGGGCATCATGGGGCTGCCGGTGTTTGAAACCGGTCGACTTCTGAAGCACTTCGGCGTGCTCTAGCCCGCATCCTTCAAAGCATCAAATCCGGCGGCCGATGGCGGCCGGATTCTGATGCGGTTCCCAACGCACCTGCACTTGAAAATCCGCCGCTTGTCGCGGCGTCTGTCCGACCGCGCTCGGACAGACGGGCGAACTAGCCTTGTCTCATGCATTCGACTATGTTGATGCCATTGTCCGCGAGGACATTTCACGCGTCGATGGAACGCGTCGGAATGAGGAGACGGCCCGCAGGCTTCTGCGTGCCTACGCACGCGCCCAAGGCACACAAATGTCGCTCACCGACATCGCAAAGGATGTCGGGCGGCAGGCCTGTGAGAAGACGAGCGGAACGTACCTCTCGGCGCTGCGCCGGATTTTCGTCGTTGAGGACATGCCTGCATGGAAGCCCAAAATGCGCTCCAAAACGGCTGTCCGCACCTCCGATACGCGCTACTTCGTCGATCCGTCCATTGCAACAGCGGCTCTTGGCGTCGGTCCGCGCGACCTGCTTTTGAATCCTGAAACTTTCGGCTTCATCTTCGAGACGCTGTGCATGCGCGACCTTCGCGTCTACGCGGAGGCGCTCGACGACTCCGTCAGTCATTTCCGAGACAAGAACGGACTTGAGTGCGATGCCGTCGTCCATCGCCGCGACGGCCGCTACGGGCTCATTGAAACCAAGCTTGGAAGCGAGAAGGACATCGATGACGGCGTCAAGGCCCTGAAGACGCTCTCGAGGAAAATCGATACGGACGCCATGCTCCCCCCTTCATTTCTGATGGTTTTGACCACCTCAGGCGATTTTGCTTTTCGCCGCGACGACGGGATCCTGGTCGTGCCGATCGGTTGCCTGAAGCCTTGAGCGAGTTTTGCGTCCGCGCTTTTCTTACTAGTGCCCCGCGCTCTCGAGGCGGTCGTAGTAGCCTGAGAGCACGTCCATGGCCTCGACGGTGAGGCCTTCGAGCCGCCCGCCGAAGTGCGCGATGAGCGCCGTGCGGATGTCAGACAAAAGCGCTGCTTCATTGCACCCTGAGCGCAAGGCGGCTGAATTGAGCCCCTCGCGGGCCACATGCAGCGCCGGGTGCACGCCGTCGGGGTAGCGCAGCCGAAACGCGAGCCCCTGTCCCAGAGGGCTTTCCGCGAGCCATTCCTCCACCTCGCCCACGGTCGCAAGCGCGCTTTGCCGCGGCTCGACGCCGTAGGGAAAGCGCGTCAGAAGGCAGGGGCGCGCCGCCTGATTGGGGAGCGGAAGCCCCAGCTCGGCCGCCCAGCGGCGGATCAGGGGCTTTGTAAAGTTCGCCTCGGCCAGAGGCGAAAATACTCCAAGCTCGGCCACCGCCCGGCTTCCCGGGCGAAAGACGCCCAGGTCTGAGGCATTGGTGCCGTCGCAGAGCCTGCCGCCTTCGGCCATCGTCTGAAGCTGCGAGAAAATCGCCTTTTTGCGAACATAGCAGCGCTCGCGCCCGGCGCGGGCTAGCGTCTGGGGACTTGCAAGCGCAATGTGCACAACCTCGGCTTCAAGGTTCATCGCACGCGCTAGCGCCACGGCCTGCTCGGTTTCTTCGGGCGCAATATGGTCGCCTGCAACGTGAAGAAGCCGCACGGCATAGCCTTCGCTCGCCGCGCAAAAGCTGAGAAACCTGCTGTCGAGCCCGCCGGAATAGGCAACCGTCAGGCGCCGGGTGCCGCCAGCGGCAGACGCAAACGCCTGAGCGAGCTTTTCAAAAAGGTGCGCTGCCTCCCCATCTTTCCCGAGGTTAGTGCTGCCTGCCGCGGTTTTGAATTGAATCGTTTCCATATCGGGCCTCTTTGTTGCCTTGGTTGACGGTCTTGCAGCGCTCATCCCAGAGCGCGAGGATTGCCTCGGCAATCGCCTCGCGCGAGGCGCCGTAGGGATCAAAAAAGGCGACCTGCGGCATGCTTCTGAGCCACGTGATCTGACGCTTGGCGAGCTGCCGCGTACTGGCCTTGCCGGCCTCAAGAAACTCGCGCATGTTGGTTTCGCCCGCAAGATGCGCAATCGCCTGTCGATAGCCCACGGCGCGCATGCTCGCAAGATCTGGCGAAAAGCCCGTGCGCGCCATCAGCGTGCGCACTTCGTCAAGCAAGCCCGCGGCCACCATCGCCTCAAAGCGCGCGCCGATGTCGGCATGAAGTCGTGCGCGGTCCGAGGGCAGCAGCGCCGTGGTGACGATGCCGGGATCGGGCTCTCTTTTGCCGCTTTGAAAGCTCGTGATCGTGCGCCCGGTCATGGCAAAGACTTCAAGCGCGCGGGCGATGCGCTGGCTGTCGTTGGGGTTGAGCCTTTGGGCGGCCTCGGGGTCGACGGCGGCAAGCGCCTCGTGCATCGCGGGCCACCCTTTGGCACGCGCTTCGCTCGCTACGGCCTCGCGCACCTCGGGCGTACTCGTGGGCAGCTCGTCGATACCCTCGCGCAGCGCCTTGGCGTAGAGCATCGTGCCGCCCACGATCACGGGAAGTCTGCCGCGCGCATTGATTTCATCGATGAGCCGCAGCGCATCGGCGCGAAAGTCGGCCGCGCTGTAGCTCTCCTCAATCTCGACGATGTCGATCAGGTGGTGCGGCACGAGCGCGCGCTCAGCCGCGTCGGGCTTGGCCGTGCCGATGTCCATGCCGCGGTAGACGAGAGCCGAGTCGACCGAAATGACTTCAATCGGCCGGCGTTGGGCGATCGCAAGCGACACCGCGGTCTTGCCGCTAGCCGTAGGCCCGAGAATCATGAGCGCCCGCGGGGCGTCCTGCACTTTCAATTCCTTCTCAATCATGACCCTTCCTAGCGGCCCCGCATGAAGAGGCGGTCCAAGTCCTCGAGCTTCAGCCCAATCCAGGTCGGACGCCCGTGGTTGCACTGATCGGCGCGCTCGGTCGTCTCCATCTGACGCAGCAGCGCATTCATTTCCTCGATCGTGAGCGTGCGGTGCGCGCGCACCGACCCGTGACAGGCCATGGTCGCAAGACAATGGTTTCTCAGCTCCTCGGTGACAGAGCTCTCGCCGTAGGCGGCAAAGTCCGAAAGAAGCTCGGTCACCATCGCCTGCGCATCAAAGCGCCCGTGCGCGAGGATCGCGGGCAGCGCCCGCAGCGCGAGCGCGTCTTCACCTGCGGCTGAAATCTCAAGCCCCAACGCGGAAAACTTCTCCTTGTAGTCTTCAAAGACCGACATCTGCTCGGGCGAGACGCGGATGACGACGGGCACCAGAAGCTGCGTCTGGTCCATGCCGAGGCGCTCGCGCGACTTGAGCCGCTCGTAGGTGATGCGCTCGTGGGCCGCATGCATGTCCACGATCACCAGACCGTTGGCATTTTGGGCAAGGATGTAGATGCCCGCGACCTGCGCGATGGCTACGCCCAGCGGATGCGCGTCGGGCGAAAGGCTCCCGTGGTGATAGGCCTCGGGCTGAATCTGGGGCTGAACCTGGGTTTGGGGCTGGCTCGTGACGGCGGCCGTCTGCGCAGGCTCCGGGGCCTTAGGGGCGGTTTCCGGCGCACCAACTGCAAAGCCTCCCGGCGCACGCAGCGGCGGCTGCGACGCAGCAGGATGCAAGGGATCTGCTCGATCGCCAATGCTCGGCGGGGCCTTGTCGGCAAAAAGCTTGAGCCACTGCTCTTCGGTGAGGGGCTGGGGCTTGGCGTGTTTGGCAAAACCGCCTGCCAGATGGCTGCGGCCGCCCGAAAAGCGCGCAAGCGACTGCACCTTCATGGCATCGGCCGCGGTGGGCTCAAGAACCGTCGGGGCGCCCGCGTTAGCGCCGGCGGGCATTGAATTTTGCTGCGTCGGCACGCTGCCCGCGGCTTCTGGCGGCAGCGCACTTTCCTCGCCCGCCGCAAAGGAGAGCGCCTTCATGATCGCGCGCGTGACGAAGCCGTGCACGAGCTGGCTGTCGCGAAAGCGCACCTCGGACTTCTGGGGATGGACGTTGACGTCGATGCGCGTGGGGTTGATCGAGAGCATCAGCGCGTACATGGGCTGCGCCTGACCGTGAAGCACGTCGGCATAGGCGGTCTTCACCGCATGCTGCAACACGCGGTCGCGAATGAAGCGCCCGTTCACGAAAAAGTACTGCTTGTCGGTGCGCGAGCGAGCCGAAGTGGGAAGCCCCACCCAGCCCGTGAGCCTGATGCCGGGCGCTTCGGCGACGACCTCGCGGCGCGCGTCGGTGAACTCCCGGGGCATGATCGAGCGGATGCGCTCCTCGGGCCCTGCGGCGACAAGCGTCATCGCTGGCTTGCCGTTGGCAAAGACGTGAAATTCGATCCCGGGATTGGCCATGGCGATGCGCTCGATCTGCGCCAAGCAGTGCGCGAGTTCCGTCGCTGGCGACTTGAGAAACTTGCGCCGGGCGGGCGTGAGGTAAAAAAGATCCTTCACCTCAATGCGGGTGCCGGGAGCGCCCGCGGCGGGCTCGACGCCTTCGCGGCCGATCGCCCAGGCGCTTGCAGCGCCCGGCACGCGGCTTGTGACCGTCATGTCGGAGACCGATGCGATTGAAGCCAGTGCCTCGCCGCGAAACCCGAAGCTCTCGACGCTTTCAAGATCGTTGAGCGTGCGGATCTTGCTCGTGGCGTGACGCTTGACGGCAAGCGGGAGCTCATCTTTTTCAATGCCGCAGCCGTTGTCGGTGACGACGATGCGCTTGATGCCGCCGTCGTCGAGCCGAACCTCGATCATCGTTGATTCCGCATCGACCGCATTTTCCACGAGCTCCTTCACGACCGAAGCCGGGCGCTCGATCACCTCGCCTGCGGCGATCTGGCTGATCAGCCTGTCGTTTAATTCGGCGATATGGCGCGGCGTATGCAGCACGGCCGCACCGGCCTCTTTATGGTCTTGCGTCTGGAAAATATCAACGGTTTCGTCCGGAGCGTCCGGGCGGCTTGCGGTGTCCATCTTCAAAATGCGTCGATGACGATCGAAAAAAGAATCAAAAAGGGCGGCAAGGCTCGCGACAGCACAAAGGAAGGGTGCGGCGGAGGGCGCGAGGCCTGCGGAGGGCGTCAATGACGTGCCGTCAAAGGCCGCCCGAAAGCGTTAATTTTAGCCGCCCGACTTCGTCGCACCGGGCTAGCGGCTGCATTCAGGAAAAGCACAATTTTGCTAAAGTATGCCCGTTTGTTCACCTGCGATTTTCGTCAGGCCTTTTCAGTCATCAACAAGGCCATGGATCTCATCTTTCAGCTTTTTACCAACGCCGATCGGTTCCTCATCACGCTTGCCACCGACTACGGGTGGCTCGTCTACGTGGCGATGTTTCTCATCTTTTTCTGTGAAACGGGCTGCGTCATCATGGCGTTTCTGCCGGGCGACTCGCTTCTTTTCGTCGCGGGCACCGTTGCCGCCGCGGGCACGATGAGTCCCTGGGGGCTGATGCTTGCTGTGACGCTCGGAGCCTGCCTTGGAAACACCGTGGGCTTTCACACCGGGCGCTGGCTCGGCAACAAGATCTACGACGGGTCGATTCGCTGGATCAACGCCGAAAAGCTCTCCAAGACGCAGATCTTCTACGAAAGGCACGGCGGCAAGACGATCGTGCTCGCGCGCTTTGTGCCGATCGTGCGCGCCTTTGCGCCTCTGGTGGCTGGCGCCGCCCGCATGAGCATGGCGCGCTTTGAGCTCTACAGCGGCCTGGGCGCCCTGATCTGGGCCGTCTCGCTCATCGGCGTGGGCTATCTTTTCGGCAACATCCCGATCGTCAAGGACAATCTCTCAATGATCCTGCTCCTTGGCGTCGTCTGCGCGGCCATGGGCCCGGTGGTTGTCGCGATCGGCTGGAAGTACGTGCACCAGCTCGCCGACAAGATGCGCCGCGAGAAAAACGACAAGATCGAAAAGGCGATGAACGTCAATACGCAGACAGCCCGTGAGCGCAAATAAGCACCACCAAGATGACACGCCCGCGCGTCCCACTCGGCAGCGGGCAACGCCAAAAGGCTCGATTGGATCACGTGGTCCTTTGGGCCTTTTTCCTTTTCTTTTGCTTACTTTTTCCTCGCTTTGCTCAGCCGCGCGCTGGGATAACCTCGCAACAAGACCGGCCCGCCCTGGGCTAGCAATTTGTTCCCCTTTACCGTCCCGTCTATCGCCATGAAAAAGCCGATTTCTTCCGTTCGCCGCTCGCTCCTCATCCTTGGGCCCGCGCTGCTCGTCATCGCCTCGAGCGCCGAGGCAGGATTCATTGACTCCGTGAAGGAGGCCGGCCGCAGCATCGGCGAGGCGACCCGCAACGTCACGCGCGAAATCGGCCATACCTCGCGCGACGTCACCCGCGAGATCGGGCACGCCACGCGCGATGCGCTCAAGGGCGACGACTCCAAGAAGGACAAGGACGCAAAGGATGCCAAGGAGAGCGACTCCAAGGACAAGAAGGAGTAGCGTCAGAATCTGGCGTCTGAGCCTGCCGCACGGCTTGAAGCCCCTGCGGCAGTCTTTTTCGAAAGCGTAAAAAAGCGGTCCGGGTCATCAGCACCCGAACCGCTTGATTGCTTTATGAGCCCGAAGGCTCAGCGCTCTGGCTTAGATTTCCTCGCCGCGCGAGCGCTCTTCGAGCACGGCCACCGCCGGCAGCGTCTTGCCTTCGAGGAACTCGAGGAAGGCGCCGCCGCCCGTGGAGATGTAGCTCACGCGATCCTTGATGCCGAAGGTGTTGACGGCCGAAATGGTGTCGCCGCCGCCCGCAATCGAGAAGGCACCCTTGTCGGTCGCCTCGGCCACGGCCTGCGCCAGGCGCTCGGTGCCGTGCGCGTAGGGCTCCATTTCAAAGACGCCCACCGGGCCGTTCCAGACGACGGTGCCGGCCTTGCCGACGACGTCGGCCAACATCTCGGCGGGCTTGGGACGCACGTCGAGAATCATCTCGGCGTCGGTCACTTCTTCAACGGCACAGACGCGGTGCGCGGCCGTGGCGGAAAATTCCTTGGCGGCCACGACGTCGACCGGCAGCGGCAGGCTTGCGCCCTTGGCCCTGAGGGTCTCGAGCACCTTCACGCATTCGCCGACCAACTCCGGCTCGGCAAGCGACTTGCCGATTTTGTAGCCCGCAGCCAGCAGGAACGTGTTGGCAATGCCGCCGCCCACGATGAGCTGATCGACCTTCTGCGCCAGATTGCTCAGAATCGTGAGCTTGGTCGAGACCTTGGAGCCCGCGACGATCGCCACGAGCGGGTGCTTGGCTTCGGCCACGGCCTTCGTGAGCGCATCGATTTCAGCGGCCATCAGGGGGCCGGCGCAGGCCACCGTCGCAAAGCGCGCCACGCCCTCGGTCGAAGCCTGGGCGCGGTGCGCCGTGCCGAAAGCGTCGTTCACAAACACGTCGCAGAGCGCCGCGTACTTCTTTGCAAGCGCCTCGTCGTTTTTCTTCTCGCCCTTGTTGCAGCGGCAGTTCTCAAGCATGATCGCCTGCCCGGGCTTGATGTCGACGCCGTCCTCGAGATAGTTGCGCGAGAGTCCGATCGGAACGCCCACGAGCTCGCTCATGCGCACGGCAACCGCGCCGAGGCTGTCCTCGGGGCGCAGCTCGCCTTCGGTCGGACGACCGAGGTGGCTCATGATCATGACCGCGGCGCCCGCATCAAGGGCAAGACGGATCGCAGGCACGCTGGCAATCAAGCGCGCCTCGTTGGTGATGCGGCCTTCTTCGTCGCGCGGCACGTTGAGGTCGGAGCGGATCAGAACGCGTTTTCCGGCAAGCGCGCCCTTCTTGGCGAGCGTTTCAAGCGTGAGAACATGCATTTGGAGAAACTCTCCCTAATAAAGCATTTTTAACTAAAAAAGGCCTGCGGCGCAGTTTGCGCGCACCGGCAGGCCTGTTCGCGCGAAGACCTCGGCACGCCGAGGGGCTTCACGCGGTTTCGCGCGAGTCTTACTTCGCAGCCATCATCGCGCAGGCGGTATCGAGCATGCGGTGCGAGAAGCCCCACTCGTTGTCGTACCAGCTCGTCACCTTCACGAGACGTCCGCCCGATACCTTGGTCAGGGTGGAGTCGAAGGTCGACGAGTGCGGATCGTGGTTGAAGTCGATCGACACGAGCGGCAGGTCGTTGTAGCCAAGCACGCCCTTGTAGCGCGGCGATTCACTCGCAGCCTTCATGATAGCGTTGACTTCCTCAACCGAGGTGTCGCGCTGGGCGATGAAGGTGAGGTCCACAAAGCTCACGTTGATGGTCGGAACGCGCACGGCAAAGCCGTCAAGACGCCCGTTCAACTCGGGGAGCACGAGGCCCACGGCCGCAGCCGCACCGGTCTTCGTGGGGATCATCGAGTGCGTGGCGCTGCGCGCGCGCCGCATGTCCTTGTGATAGACGTCGGTGAGCACCTGATCGTTCGTGTAGGAGTGCACCGTGGTCATCAGGCCGCGCTCGATGCCGAGGGCGGCGTGAAGGGGCGCCACGACGGGCGCAAGGCAGTTCGTCGTGCACGAGGCGTTCGACACCACAGTCATCTCGGAAGTGAGCACGTCGTCGTTGACGCCGTAGACCACCGTCGCGTCGGCATTCTTGCCGGGCGCGGAGATGAGCACCTTCTTGGCGCCCTGATCAAGGTGCACCTGAGCCTTTTCCTTGCTCGTAAAGGCGCCCGTGCATTCGAGCACAACATCGACGCCGAGCTCGCCCCAAGGAATCTCGCGCGGATCGCGGGTCGAGAACATGCGCATGCGGTCGCCGTTGACGACGAGCCATTCGCCGTTTTCGGTGGAAACATCAGCGTTGAAGCGCCCGTGCACCGTGTCATAGCGCAGCAGGTGGGCGTTGACCTCCTCCGAGCCCAGCGTGTTGACGGCCACGATCTCCAGATCGTGCGACTTGCCGTCTTCGTAGTGGGCGCGCAGGACATTGCGGCCGATGCGTCCAAAGCCATTGATTGCAACGCGAATCGTCATCAAAAAAATCTCCTAGGGTGATTATTTAGTCGGCAAGCAGTGCCATAACTTTTTCAACAGCACGTTCGACCGTAAAGCCGAAGTGCTTCCAGAGCACGGAGGCCGGAGCCGAGGCACCGAACGTATCGATGCCCATCACGTCCCCGCGGCCCTTGAAATACTTGTACCAAAGGGCGCTCGAGCCCGCCTCGATGGCAAGCACAGGAACGCCCGCGAGCAGAACCTCTTCCTGCCAGGCCCTGTCCTGACGGTCGAAGACGTCCATCGAGGGCATCGAGACCACGCGCACCTGCACGTTGAGCGCGGTGAGCGTCTTGCGGGCCTGCATGGCGAGATCGACTTCCGAGCCCGTGGCGACAATGATCGCCTGGACCTTGTCGGCACCGGCGGGCGCTTCGGCTGCGATGTAGGCGCCGCGCGCGATGGCGTCGGCGTCGACCTCGTCGCGGTCGACGAAGGGCACGCTCTGGCGCGAGAAGATGAGCGCGCTCGGGCCGTTGCGGCGTTCAATGGCCGCCGCCCAGGCGACGATCGCCTCGATCGGATCGGCCGGACGCCAGACGTCGAGATTCGGAATCAGGCGCAGGCTCGAGACGTGCTCGACGGGCTGGTGCGTCGGGCCGTCTTCCCCGAGACCAATCGAGTCGTGGGTGTAGACGAAGATCGAGCGAATGCCCATGAGTGCGGCCATGCGCACGGCGTTGCGCGCATAGTCGGAGAACGTGAGGAACGTGCCGCTAAACGGAATGAAGCCGCCGTAGAGTGCAATGCCGTTTTGAATGGCGGACATGCCGAATTCGCGCACGCCGTAGCTGATGTGGCGGCCGAGCATGTTGTCGTGCGTAAGGCGCTCGACGCCCTTCCAGTTGGTAAGGTTCGACCCGGTGAGGTCAGCGGAGCCGCCGAGAAGTTCGGGGAGCGCCGGGGCGATTGCATCCAACGCACGCTGGCTCGCCTTGCGGGTGGCGATCTGCGCGTGCTCGGCCTGTGCCTCACAGAGGCCCTCCATCACGGCCGTATTGAAGCTCTCGGGCAGGTTGCCTGCGAGACGGCGCTTCAATTCCTTAGCAAGTTCCGGATAGGCCTTCTCGTAACGGGCAAACATTTCGTTGTATTCGCCTTCCATCGTCTCGCCCGCCGGACGCGCATCCATGGCCGCGTAGATTTCAGCGGGCACCTCAAAGGGCGGGTAGTCCCAGCCGATGTTCTTGCGCGTAGCGGCGATCTCTTCATCGCCCAGCGCTTCGCCGTGGGCCTTGGCCGTGCCCGCGCGGTTGGGGCTGCCCTGGCCGATCACGGTGCGGCAGATGATGAGCGTGGGCTTTTCCTGCTGCGTCTTGGCTTCGGCGATCGCAGCGTCGACGGCGTCGACGTCGTGGCCGTCGACCGGGCCTATCACGTGCCAGCCGTAGGCCTCAAAGCGCTTTCTCGTATCGTCCTTGAACCATCCCTTGATGTCGCCGTCGATGCTGATGCCGTTGTCGTCGTAGAGCGCAATGAGCTTGTTGAGGCCCCAGACGCCGGCAAGCGAGCAGACCTCGTGGCTGATGCCTTCCATCATGCAGCCGTCGCCTAAGAACACGTAGGTCCGGTTGTTGATGACCTCAAAGCCCTCGCGGTTGAATTCCGCGGCAAGCATCTTTTCGGCGAGCGCCATGCCCACGGCATTGGCAATTCCCTGCCCGAGGGGACCCGTGGAAGTCTCCACGCCCGGCGTGACGCCCACTTCAGGATGGCCCGGCGTGCGGCTTTCGAACTGACGGAAGTTCTTGATGTCCTCCATCGTGAGGTCGTAGCCCGTCAGATGCAGCATCGCATACTGCAGCATCGAGCCGTGGCCGTTCGAAAGAATGAAGCGGTCGCGGCCGATCCACTTGGGATCAAGCGGGTTGTGCCGCAGATGACGCGTAAAGAGAGCAACCGCGATGTCGGCCATGCCCATGGGCATGCCGGGGTGTCCCGACTTGGCCTTCTGCACGGCGTCCATGGAAAGGGCGCGCACGGCTGCGGCCATCGTCTTGGGAGAGACTTGAGTAGACATGTTTGTCACTAAAGGGGGATGGGGTGAAATGTGAGATGGCAACCCAGACGCTAAAAACCGCGGCCGCAGGGCAAACGTCCGGGCCGTCCTAGTGGTTTTGTCTTAGCCGCTGAGTGCTTTCGCGGGCAATTTTAGCAAAAGGCACAGAAAGCCAAGGGAAGAGAAAAATTTGCCAAAATCGCCCTGCACGAGCCATTGTGCTTTGGTGCCAGCGGCCTCACAATGGGGCTTCGAGGACTTTCAATCGCCCCGAGCACCCGCAACACGCCTAGCACCAACCTTTATCAGCACTCGCCTATTCATCGTCACTACCATGGCCATCCCGCGCTTTTACTGCCCGGGCGCAGACTTTGCCCCCGGCGCCAAAATCATTCTTCCCGAAGAAGCCCGCCACCACGCCGGACGCGTGCTGCGCATGCGCGCGGGCGACATCGCCACACTCTTTGACGGCCAGGGGCACGAATGCACAGGGCCGATTGCCTTTGAAGGAAAGGACGCGACGATCGACGTGCAGACCGTGACCGAACCCGCCGTCGAAAGCCCCGTTGAGATCACGCTCGTGCAGGCGCTCGTAAGTCCAGAGAAGATGGACTGGATCGTCGAAAAGGCGGTCGAAACCGGCGTCTCGCACATCGTCGTAGTGCCGGCTCTGCGCTCAATGACGAAACTCTCGGGCGAGCGGCTCGGCAAGCGCCTTGCCCATTGGGAAAGCGTCATCGTCTCGGCCTGCTCGCAATCGGGCCGCACGCACGTGCCGGACATTGTGCTCGTCACGTTTGCCCAAGCGCTTGAACTCAAGGCTGACGCCCGCATCCTTCTTGCGCCCTCGGCCGGGAACCCGCCCAAACTTGAAGGTGCGCGCTCGTTTGTGCTTGCAGTCGGCCCCGAAGGCGGCTTTGACTCGACCGAAATCCAGGCGGCCGTCGATGCCGGCTGGCAGTGCGCGCTCATCGGCCCGCGCGTACTAAGAACAGAAACAGCGGGCATCGTGGCCGTTACGCTTGTCAACGCCGCCGTTGGCGACTATCGCCTGTCCTAATCGTTTGGCGACAACCGATCGCCCATAGGACCGCGCCTTGACGCACACCAAGACGGAAAAAAAACGGAAATAGTGAATTTGATACATCAAACTTACCACGAATCACATACAGAAAGCCATCAAAAAAACGACAGACGGTTACGCTTCACCTTCACTTAAACCGTTGATTCAAAACGACAATTTCCATTGCTCACGGTGGCATTCGCGTCTTGAAAACACCCTTTTTTCGGCTTTGTTGCAATCCGTCCTCGGGACAGACCCGAGGGAGGGCGCACCGACCCGACAATTTTTTTGGAGGCTGGCGTTATTGCTGTCAGAATCAGAATCTCTCCAAAGGAACTAAGGTGAATTGCGTAGGTTGAGCCGCGTCGTAGCAAAAGTCTGCACCGCATCCTCGCCACCCTGCAGTTTCTACTGAATTTTCAATCCTTACTACATTTTTTACTTCATGCATTAGGAGATTAGAAAAAATGCAAAAGACTTTAGCTGCGCTCGCCGTTTGCGGCGCTTTCGCAGGTTCCGCAATGGCTGCTGACGTGACCCTGTACGGCATCTTGGACACGGGCGTAGGCTACTCGCACGTCGACTTTGACGGACAGAAGGAAAAGACGGACAACTTCTCGATGATGGCAGGCCAGGCTTCCGGCTCGCGCTGGGGCCTCAAGGGCACCGAAGATCTCGGAAACGGCCTCACCGTGGGCTTCATCCTTGAAAGCGGCTTTGAGTCCGACACTGGAGCGAATTCGAGCTCCACAGCCTTTTTTAACCGTGAGTCGAGCCTGTACCTGCAGGGCGGCTTCGGCAAGATCGGCTTCGGTCGCATGGGGGCCTTCAACAACGGCCAGTCGTCCTGGGCGAAGATCGGCATGATCAGCGCCTTCGGCACCTCTTCCTGGGGCGGCTACTCGGCCCAGCTCAGCAACCTTATGTCCATTGCCGGCCAGTGGAACAACATGATTGCCTATGAAACACCCGACTTTGCCGGCTTCAAGGTGTTCGCGCAGTACGGCATGGGAAGCAACGACCACGAGAACGAGTCCTCGAGCGACCGCTTCTACGCCATCGGCGCGTCCTACAACAACGGCCCGATCGCAGCGTACCTCGCTGTCGACTCCATCAACTACCAAACGGTCGGCTCGAAGATGCCCGCAGGCGTCGACATTGACGACAGTCTGACCGTCACCTTGGGCGGCAGCTACGACTTCGAAGTCGCCAAGGTCTACCTCGGCGCCCAGTACTTCGACGAAGTAACGCTCAACTCGATCGGCGGCATCACCAAGACGCTGGCCGATGGTAAAAAGATCAACGACGTCTCCGCCGGAAATTTCTTCAAGATCAAGGGTTACGGCATCAGCCTATCGGCTGACGCCCCTGTTGCCGGCGGCAAGGCCATGCTCGGTTTAGGCTATGTTGACGCCAAGCTTGCCGACAGCCAGAAGAAGGATGCTGATGGCTTTGACATCGACCTCACCCGCTATACCGCGAGCATCGGCTACGACTATCTGTTCAGCAAGCGCACGGATGTCTACGCCGTTGCTTCCTACATGCAGGACAAGCTTGAAGTTGCCAGGAAGGATCATGCAGATCTGTCGGCCTACACGCTCTACGTCGGCCTGCGACACCGCTTCTGACCTGACATCCTTTGAAAGGATCGCATAGGCAGTTAGGCCCGCATGAGCAGCAGCTGATGCGGGTCTGTGTTTTTATGAGGCAGAGGGCTGTGCCGCGCGCCTTATGCCGAACGCTGCTGCTCTTTTTTCGTGCAGTACACAAAGACCGCCAACCCCACGAGAAACACAGGAATGCTCAGCCACTGTCCGCGTGAAAGGCCGAACAGTCCGAGGCCGAGGAAGCTGTCGGGTTCGCGGAAAAACTCCACGATGAAACGCACGACCCCGTAGCCCATGCAAAAGAGCGCCCCAGTCGTCCCGCGCGCGCGGGGCTTCATCGAATAGATCCAGACGACGAGGAAAAGAAGCACGCCCTCAAGAAGCGCCTCGTAGAGCTGCGACGGGTGGCGCGCGATCATCGTCCCCGAATTCTTGAAGATCATCGCCCAGAGCAGCGACGGATCGGCCGCCCGCCCCCAGAGCTCGCCGTTGATGAAGTTGCCGATGCGCCCTGCCATGAGTCCGGGCGGTACGAGCGGCGCCACGAAGTCGGCGACGCTCAAAAAGGACTTGCCGGTGCGCCAGCAGAAGAAGAACATCGCGGCGATGCTGCCCAGAATGCCGCCGTGGGCGCTCATGCCGCCCTGCCAGAGCTTGAAGATGTCAAGCGGGTGCGTAAGAAACCACTCGGGCTGATAAAAAAGACAAAGTCCCAGACGGCCGCCCACGATCACGCCCACGACGCCGTAAAAGAGCAAGTCCTCGAGCTGCTGCGGGCTGCTGCCGCGCCAGCTCTGGCGCGCCCGAAGGCGACCCAGGATCAGGAAAACGGCAAAGCCGACGAGGTACATGAGCCCGTACCAGCGCACCGAAAGCGGTCCGATGGAAAAGGCGACGGGATCAAACTGCGGAGCATACATGGCGATGGCGGGCCGCTTGCGGCAAGCGGACGTGAAAGCGGTTGAAAGAAAGATTAGAAAAAGGAAGGTCGGCGGGCAGCCTGCCCCCCATTTGTCTTCGCAGCAAACCGTTCGAAGACGATTGCGGGGACTTTTTAGAAGTGCTCGTCGGGCGCGAGATAGCGCCACATGCCGAGAGGAAGGGCACCCAACCGCACGCCGCCGATGCGCACGCGCTTGAGCCGCACGACCTTCAGTCCCACGGCCTCGCACATGCGGCGGATCTGCCGCTTGCGACCCTCATGAAGCACAAAGCGGATTTCGCTTTCGTTCATTTGCTCAATGCCGGCTTCAAGCAGTTCGCGGCCGTCAAGCACGAGTCCGTGGCGAAGCTTTTGAAGCCTCGCCTCGGTGATCTCGGGCGGCATCGAACCGTCGGCATTGGCAACGCGCACGATGTATTCCTTGTCCACCGTGCTCGATTCGCCGATGATCGCCTTGGCGACACGGCCGTCCTGCGTGAGCACAAGAAGCCCCACCGAATCAATGTCCAGACGCCCGGCAGGCACGAGGCTCTTGAGCTGCGTCCAGGCAAAGCGCCTGCGGCTTGAGTCGTCCTCCCAGTGGTTTTCCGGGCGCACCAGCACGCGGGCCGGCTCATACCCATCCTCGGCCTGCCCGCTCACATAGCCCACGGGCTTGTTGAGAAGAATCGTCACGAGCTGCTGCTGCGCGGCACGGGCTTCCCGGCGCACCTCGATACGCGCCCGCGGGCCGACCTTTTCGCCCACCTGCGCCGTCCTGCCGTCGACAAGCACCCAGCCCGCGGCAATCCACTCATCGGCTTCTCGGCGGCTCGCAAGCCCCAGCTCGCTCATGCGCTTGGACAGCCGCACGAGGCCGTCGGAATCGCCGCCGGTTGCCGAGACTTGGGCTGCGGGTTTGAACCCTACCGCGCCGCGGCGTTTTTCGTCGTACTTAGACGAACTGTCGTACTTGTCGCCGTACGTCTGCCTGCACCGACCGTGCTGACCCTGCTGACCGTACGGGGACGCCTTGAGCGCGTGCGAGGCACCGCCGCGACCTTCACTGCGGTTGGCGCTGCCGTTGTCGCGTCGGCTGTCGCGAAATTCTCGGAACTCAGGCTCGCGGCGCGTGCGGCTTCCGCGGGCATCCTCGCCTCGCTCACCTCGCGACTCCATGCGGAAATCGCTTCGGGAGACGTCCTGATCTCGAAAGCCGCCGCGAGCGGCGGCCCCCGTCTTGTGCGGCCTGCCGCCGGCAGAGCCGCGTGAAAAGACGAAGGCGCCGTCAGGCTTCGTGCGGGGTTTCGTACGGGAAAAGCCGCTCACGATTGAGGTCCTTTGAAAGACGTCCGAGGCTGAAGGTCCATGAAATGACTTCGGTTCGTGTGCATGGGCCGCAATCAGTCGACCCAGCCCTTGAGGCAGAACTCCATCACACCCTTTTGCGCGTGCAGGCGGTTTTCGGCCTCGTCAAAGACCACCGACTGCGGGCCGTCGATCACAGAGGCGGCCACTTCCTCGCCGCGGTGCGCGGGCAGGCAATGCATGAAGAGCGCGCCAGGGTTGGCCGCAGCCATCACCGCGTCATTGACGCAGTAGTTGGCGAAGTCGCGGCGGCGCTTTTCGTTTTCGGCTTCGTAGCCCATTGAGGTCCAGACGTCGGTCGTCACGAGATCGGCGCCCTTGGCCGCTTCAATCGGATCGCGGAAAAGCGTGTAGTAGTCGTCGCCCGCGGGGATGAGCGACTTGTCAAGCGGATAGCCTTCGGGGATCGCAAGATTCACGTGAAAGCCCAGAATCTTGGCCGCTTCAAGCCACGAGTAGCTCATGTTGTTGGCGTCGCCCACCCAGCACACCGTGCGGCCCTTGATCGAGCCCTTGTGCTCCATGAAGGTCATGATGTCGGTCATGATCTGCACGGGGTGGTATTCGTTGGTGAGGCCGTTGATCACGGGCACGACGCTGTTGTCGGCAAAGGCCTGCAGGCGGTCCTGGCCGAAGGTGCGGATCATCACCAGATCGACCATGCGGCTCACCACGCGGGCGGTGTCGACGATCGATTCGGAACGGCCGAGCTGCGAGCCCTGGCTCGAGAGATGAATCACGTTGCCGCCCATCTGATAGAAGCCCGACTCAAAGGAGACGCGGGTACGGGTGCTCGCCTTCTCAAAGATCATCAAAAGCACCTTGCCCTCGAACGGACGGTACGGGGTGCCCGCCTTCTGCTGCTTCTTGATCCAGAGTGCGCGCTCAAGCATGTGGTTGAGCTCGTCGGCAGTGAAGTCGGCAAGCTTGAGGAAGTGGCGAATCGTCATGTCTCTCTCTAAATGAATGTGTCAACAAGAAATTGGGATGCACACCTCGAGCGGCAGCAGCCGCTTCAAAAAACCGCCATCTGCGGCGCCGGTGCACAATCAGCGTATTTTATGCGACGCGGCTTGCATCAGGCCACGAGGGCTCGAAAAACGAAACGCCCGCCTTGGCCTGGCGCAAAGAAAATAGGCGAAGCCTTTAGGATCAATCGGTTTATCCCAAAAACTTCGCCCGTACGCCGTCGACTGCAGCCGGCCGCCATTGCCCGGAAAAACAGCCGGCAGTCGAAGAATGACGATATCGAAAAGCGTTACTGCATCGTGCCCGTACCGAAGATTTCGGCGTGCACCTGGCCGTTTGCAAAGCCTTCGTCGGCGAGCGCCTTCTTCATGTCGTCCATGAAGCCCACCGGACCGCACATGTACACGTCGCTAGCCTTGTCAAGATTGAGAGCCACAAGCTTTTCGGCCGTGAGGCGCCCGGCCTTCATGCACGGGCAGCCCGGGCCCTGCGGGGGCGCCGAGAGGAACATGTAGGCCTTGCCGTTTTTGAGCGCGACCATCGCAGCGTGGATGTCGTTCTTCAACGCCACGTGCTCGACGTCGCGGTTGCAGTGGATGAAGACGACCGGGCGATCCGGAGTCTTGGCGGCGATGTGTTCGAGCATGGAAAGAACGGGCGTCACGCCGCTGCCCGCCGAGAGCAGGACGACGGGCGTTTCCTTGTCCTCGATGAAGAACACGCCCGCCGGGGCCGAGACGTCGATCACGTCGCCCGCCTGCAGGTACTTGTGCAGGTGCGAGCTCATGGCGCCCTCGACGCCCTCGGCATTCGTGACGCGCTTGACGCTGATGCGAAGCGCGTTCTTTGCGCCCGGCGCGCGGCTGAGGCTGTACTGGCGCGGCTGCACGATGCCGCGGGCCTTGAGGTAGGTGCGCACGGAGATGAACTGGCCGGGCTTGTAGTTGGGCACGGCGCCGCCGTCGGCGGGCACAAGATCAAAGCTCACCACGTCGGGCGACTCCTCCTTGCGCTCGAGCACCTTGAACGGACGCCAGCCCGACCAGCCGCCTTCCATGGTGGTCTGCTCGGCATAGATCGCGCTTTCAACGCCGATGAGAGTGTCGGCAAGCTGCTGGTAGGCCGCGGCCCACGCCTCGACGAGCTCGTCGGTGGCGGCTTCGCCCAACACTTCCTTGATCGAGGCCAGAAGATGACGGCCCACGATCGCATACTGCTCGGCACGGATGCCGAGGGTGCAGTGCTTGGTGGCGATGTGCTCGACCGCAGGCATCAGCACGGCCGGGTTCTCAATGTTTTCCGCATAGGCAAGCACCGCCATGGCTAGCGCCTTCTGCTGCTGGCCGTGGGCCTGGTGGGCCGTATTAAAGATGTTGCGCAGCTCCGGATTACCGTTGAGCATGCGCTGGTAGAAATGGGTGATGAGGGCTACGCCATGCTCACGAAGCACGGGGACGGTCGCTTTGACAAGCTCAATCTGACGCGGGGGCAACATGGGAAATCTCTCCAAGATCAAATTGTCTAGCAAATTACTAGGCAATTGGTGCAAAAAATAAATTTCCCTTAGCCTAAAAGAAAACCTTGAAGACAACCTTAACTGCAAGGGAAACAAACAAGCACTCTTTTGGCAGCAAGCCAAGGCGAGAATTTCGCCTGATGTGTTCCATCACCCCAACAACAACCTGTTGTTAACGCAAATCCCACGTCCAGTGATTGACGTTCAAAGGTATGAATTTTTACGTCTCCTCGGTAGTCCGGATCCAATTGTGCATAAAGCCCCGGAAGCGGGACTATTTCATGGCGGAAGAAACCGAGGCAACCGGTTGACATTAAAAGAAAAAGGACGGGCTGAAATCTCCCGCGCTGCGCGCGGGTCTCTTCAGCCCAAACATTCCATTGCTTGAATCCATCAGGCGCACTGCAAAGGCAGGACGCGTTCCGTACGAAACCCGTACGTGGCGCTTCGCCGGAAACGCCGTTGCCTTCGCTCGGCCGAAACTCGCCTGCTAAAGAGCCGTGGAAACCGAGCGCGATCTGACCATATTCAAGAAAAACTCATGAACGGAGCCATCCGCATCCAGTTCCGGATGAAAAGCCGTCACGAGCTGACTGCCCTGCCGGGCTGCCACGATCTTGTCGTCAACGCGCGCGAGCACCTCGGCATCCCCCCATAGACTCTTGATGTAAGGCGCTCGGATGAACGTCATGGGAATCCGTCCGACGCCGGTAAAATCCCCTTCCGTATGAAAACTGCCGAGCTGTCGACCAAAGGCATTTCTCACCACTTCGATGTCCATCGTCGCCAGATGTTTTCTGTCATCGTTGCAGACCCTGTTCGCTAAAAGCATGAGGCCGGCACAGGTTCCAAAAACCGGCAGTCCTTCATTGATCTTTTCCCTGATAGGATCAAAGAGTCCTAGCTCACGCATCAATTTGCCTTGTACAGTACTTTCGCCTCCAGGAATCACCAGACCGTCAAAAGCAACAGACAAATCCCTTTTCTGCCTGATTTCAAACGTTTTCGCTCCCAGCGCAGTCAGCATCGCCTCATGTTCGACAAAGGCCCCTTGCAAAGCAAGCACGGCGATCAGCATCCTACTTACCTCTTTCGGCCATGAGCAACTGGATTTCCTGCTCATTAATCCCGACCATCGCCTCGCCCAAATCCTCGGACAATTCGGCGATCATCTTCGCAGCGGTGTAGTTCGTCACCGCCTTAACAATGGCTGCAGCGCGCTTGGCAGGATTCCCCGATTTGAAAATTCCGGAACCGACGAAAACCCCCTCAGCGCCGAGCTGCATCATCAGCGCAGCATCAGCCGGCGTCGCCACGCCGCCCGCCGCAAAATTGACGACCGGAAGCTTCTTGTGCTCGTGAACATACAGCACCAGATCGTAGGGCACCTGCAGTTGCTTGGCGGTGTCAAAGAGCTCGTCTTCGGCCATCGCTCCGATTCTTCTAATCTCGGACTGCATCATTCGCATATGACGAACAGCCTGAACAATATCGCCCGTTCCCGGCTCGCCCTTTGTTCTGATCATGGCCGCACCCTCGTTGATTCTGCGAAGCGCCTCACCGAGATCCTTGGCACCGCAGACAAACGGAACATCAAACTTCGTCTTGTCGATGTGTTGCTTATCGTCAGCCGGCGAAAGAACCTCAGACTCGTCGATGTAATCGATCTCGATTGCCTGAAGAATCTGTGCTTCCACAAAATGACCGATGCGGCATTTAGCCATCACGGGAATGGAGACGGCCTGCTGAATGCCCTTGATCATCTTGGGATCGCTCATTCTGGAGACACCGCCGGCGGCACGAATATCGGCAGGAATTCTCTCGAGCGCCATGACCGCAGCTGCACCGGCCTGTTCCGCAATCTTCGCTTGCTCTGGCGTGGTGACATCCATAATCACGCCGCCCTTGAGCATCTGTGCAAGATTCTTGTTGAGTTCGTATCTGTTTTGCGACATCCCCAATTTCCTCCTCATCTTTTTGGGTCGGGAAATTGTACAATCGCGCTGGTACTATAAAAACCTTCAGATTACGTTTATTTTATATATCCAGATGACGTACATCATTAGCAAAAAAAGCGCGAAACCGGCCTATTTTCAACTCTATGAACAGATCAAAAATGACATTATCTGCGGCACATTTCCATTGCACAGCAAACTGCCGTCGAAACGTACGCTGTCTTCCGATACCGGCCTGAGCCTCATCACAATTGAGCACGCCTACGAACTGCTTTGCGATGAGGGCTACATTGAATCCCGCCAACGAAGCGGTTATTTCGTCATCTTCCGCGCAAAGGACGGTTTCTTCTCCACCACAAAGAAAGCCCCTCACCCTCACCAGTCATACCATTCCGACGCCTTTGCATTTCCTTTTTCGGTGTTTGCAAGAACCGTCCGGAAGGTTCTCAACAATTACGGCAGTGCCATTTTTGAGAAATCCCCGAACGCCGGGCTGCTCGAACTGAGGGAAGCCCTCAAGCTCCATCTGGCTCGGAACAAAGGAATTCATGCCGACACAGAACAGATCATCATCGGCTCTGGTGCCGAACATTTATACACACTGATCATCCTTTTGCTCGGCAGAGAACGCGTCTTTGCATTTGAAACGCCGTCCTATGAAAAAATCGAATGCGTTTACAAATGCGCAGGCAGAGCCTACGAACGCCTTCCGCTGGTGAAGGACGGAATCGCCAGCGATGCCCTTGCTCGAACAAAGGCCAACGTGCTTCACATCTCACCGTTCAGAAGCTTCCCCAGCGGAATCACGGCCTCGGCCTCCAAAAAACACGAGTACTTGTGCTGGGCTCGAAAACCCGGCCGACTTATCATTGAGGACGATTTCGAATCCGAATTCACAATTCTGCGCAAGCCTGAAGAAACCTTGTTCAGCCTGTCAAAACACGACAACGTCATCTACTTAAACACCTTTTCTCTGACGATTTCTCCGTCCCTGCGCATCGGTTACATGGTGCTGCCAAAATGTCTTGTCCCTCGCTTTTACGACAAGCTTGGATTCAACTCATGCACCGTCCCCACATTTGAACAACTTCTTTTACTGGAGCTTATTTCAAACGGAGATTTTGAAAGACATATCAACCGTGTCAGGCGACTCAAGCGAAAGCTTTTTAAATGACGCACCAAAGAGCCAAGATGTTGTTTTGTCATCCCGGCCAGAACCTATTTCGTTCGGTTCGCACCTCTCCCAGAAGTCCTCCTTCAACACCCCCGATTTCGGCTTCAGGCATGCACAGAAGCCGCAAGCATGTCGAAGCACCTCAGCCGGTGCCGTTCTGAAAAAAGGGATATTTTTTCGTCACCGCACGCGGCTTTTTCGGCAACAGGATCAAACGCCAAATTTTGCGAAATGAACACGGTCAGCCGGCCTGCTGCATGATCGCAAACCTTTTCTTAGCCTCTGTCTTTTTGCGCTAAAAAAAGCACCGTCCGACCTTCCTTGAATGTCATTCCGTCGGATTGATGGTGTTCGTAAAGGGCCACGGGCCGCTGAAGTCGCTCGGAAACGGGAACTGCCCGAAGTGCGTGACCCAACCGTCGGAAAGAAACTTGTGCAGTGCATAGCCGGGGGTTTCGAAGACGAACTCGTCGCCCCCCTCCGGCCGCAGATCAAGCTTCATCTGCAGAGAGACCGACGGTGCGGTCACCACCACGACCTTGTCTTTGGCAAGCGTTGCGACGGGGCGATGCAGGTGTCCGGTACAGAGCCGCACATTCGGCTGTCTGGAAAGAATGTCGATCAGACGTTCGGCGCCGCCAAAAGGCTCGTCCATATACCCCATGCCGGGTTTGACCGGAGTATGGTGGCAGAAGACGAGCGAAGGCTTGTGCGTCTGCTGCATGCCGTCTTCAAGCCAGTCAAGCACGTCTTCGGGCACGGCGCCCCAGTGTCGGCCCGGCTGCAGCGTATCGAGCATAAAGATGCGCATGTCACCCATATCCACGGAATAACTCAGATTCTCAGCGCTGAAGTAATTTGGGCAGAAATGCGACAGGCACTCCAGAAACGGCTTTCGACGGTCATGGTTCCCCGGCACCATGAAGCACGGACGCGTCAGCGAGCGAAAAACCGCATCGATGAGGTGGTAGGCATCAATGTTGCCGTCGCAGCTCAGGTCGCCCGTGACCACGACCAGATCGGGTTTCTCGGAGTCGATCAGCCGCACGAGCATACCCGGTATGTGGTCCGACTGCCAGCCTGCGCCGTAG
>USAL01000016.1 GCA_900552545.1 uncultured Sutterella sp.
TCTTCGAAGGCGTACGGAAGCCCTGCGGCTTGCCCGTCTTGGGATCGATCTTCTTGTAGACGTAGTACTGGTTCCACTTGTCGTAGGGCATGTACTCGACGGGGCCGTTCTTGGCAAGGAGTTCCTTCCAGGTGAGGCCGATGCTGGCCAGACGCTGGTCGAGCAGCTCTTCCATCGAATCCCAGTAGGCGATGTCGCCCTTCATGATCTTCGGATCGCAGGCGCGCTTGGCGTTTTCGTGGCCCATCTCGGCGCACTTCTTGATCACCTTCGACCACTTGAGCGGCTCGACGACGTTCTCCCACAGGTGGGTGACGGCCTGACGCGCGAAGACCGTGTTCATGCACTCGACGAGCATGTTGGTCTCAAGCCATTCGGTGGCCGGCAGCAGCATGTCGGCATAGGCCGAGAACGAGGTCGGGTACATGTACATGTGCATGATGAAGTCGAGCTTCTCAAGCGCAGGCACCCAGGAACCGGCGTTGGCGTTGACGGCGAACTTGTTGCCCGAACGTTCGAGCCAGACCTTGATCGGATAGGGCTTGCCGGTGAGGATGGCGTTCAAAAGGGCAGAGGGCTGCGCGGCATCCCACTGCATGAGGCCCTTGTGCTCGTTGCTGCCGATGCGCTTGGCGAGCTGTCCCTTCGGAAGCAGGTACGAGCAGCGGGTTGCAAGGCTGCCCGAGGGAACGACGTTGCTCGTCGGGTTGCGCTGCATGAGGTTGCCCGGCTTCTCGACGTTGCCCATGAGGGATTCGATAAGGCAGATGCCCATGGCCGCCTGAACCGAGTTGGGGCTCTGGTCGGTGGCGACGCCAAGCGAGATGCCCGAAGGACCGTCGGCGTAAAGCTTGATGGCTTCTTCGATCTTCTTGGGGTCAAGCCAGCAGATTTCGGCGCCCTTTTCGAGCGTCCAGGGTTCGGCGCGTTCCTTCAGAAGCGTAAAGCCCGTCTTGTACTCGACGCCGTTGATCGTGAAGGTGCCCTCGAGAGCAGGATCAAGGTTGTCGTCCCAGGGATAGGGCAGGGGCTTGGCGGACTTCGTCTTGTTGTCCCACACCATCGGGGTCTTGGGATCGCCCTTGGGATCGGCTTCGTTGGCCATGTAGACCATCTTCGTCTTGGTGTTGACGAGGAACGGGAGGTTTGTCCAGCGCAGCACGAAGTCGCGGTCGTAGAGCTTCTGGTCGATGATGTAGCGAATCCAGGTGAGCATCAGGGCCACGTCGGTGCCCGGGCGGATCGGGAGCCACACGTCGGCACGTGCGGCATCAGGCACGAAGCGCGGGTCGATCGAGATCGACTTCACGCCCTTGGCGCGCAGCTCAACGAGCGCACGGCCGCCGCCCGCGGGGTTGCTGTAGCTGGCATCCGTACCCCAGAGCACGATCGTCTTGATCTTGGTGTTGGGATTGTAGATTTCACGGCACTGTTCGTCGGCGATGCTCGGGCCCGGACCGCCATACATCAGATCGAAGGTAACCGTACGCGGCAGCCAGCACTGCGCGCAGCCCGGTTCGTAGAAGTTGGGCGTGCCGAAGGCGTTGCAGAAGCGCGCGACGCCGCGGAAGGCCGGGTTGCCGCCGCCGCCCGTGGTGACCATGACGGCCTCGGCGCCGTACTTGGCGCGGGTGTCCATGAGCTTCTTGGCGATGATGTCGATGGCTTCCTTCCAAGTAATGCGCTTCCACTTGTTCTCGCCGCGCTTGCCGGCGCGGATGAGCGGGTACTTGTTGCGGTTGGGGTGGTACAGAGCCGAGATGCCGGCCAGTCCCTTGGCGCACATGGCGCCCTTGCTCATCGGGTAGTCGGGGTCGCCCTCGAGCTTCACGACGCGGCCGTTTCTGACGTGAGCAAGCACGCCGCAGTTGTGAATGCAGGCGCGGCAGCACGCCTTGACGATCTTCGTTTCGTCCTTCTTTGCCTCTGTCGTCGGAGCAGCCTGTGTGCTTTCAACGAGACCGCCTGGAAGCGTTTCGTTGAGAGCCGCCGCGACGCCGGTAACAGCCGTAGCCTTCAGAAAGCTGCGGCGATTAAGCGCGGACATTTCCATTTTTCAATCTCCTGGTTGGACGAAAATGGTCGGGGTCCGCCGGCTTGCGGCGCCTGAGGCGCCCGATGGGCATTGCGGGCTGCGCTGTCTTTCGTTCGTCGAAAGGATGCAAACGGCCGAAATTTCTTTCGGCCGCCAGGGGATCGGTGCGGCGTACGCGCTGCGAAGCCTTTTTATGCTTTTTCGGGTCTCTCAGATGGGTCTGTCGGGCTCAAGATGGCCGCACGAAACACTGCCTATGTGCGGACACAAACCAATTTTCGGGGTTGCGGTTGGGCAGAAGACGCCTGCGGGGCCGTCCGTTTGTTTGTTTTCGAACGTGTTGTTGTTTCGCCCGTCAAAAACGCCCCCTGCGGATGGTCTGTCGGATGTTCAGACCTTCGCTCATGGGGCAGTGTGCAACGAATTCCTCTTTTTGACTAGGTCATTTGCTCAGGGTAGTTTGCAAATTTTGCAAACTCTGCTGTAAAGTTTCCTTTACCCGTCAAAAATTTTGAAAAATCCTAATGTAATCAACGGTTTTCAGGATTTTTGCAATCACGCCTTTTGTAGTAGGAATTAACCCTACTCCCAGAGAGGTCGTTCTCAACGGATCATCTGCTTTTCGACTTCGGCGCGCATGAGCTTCAAGTACAACATTCAGGCCTGGGAGGCCGTGGTGATCACGGCCCACACGGGCAACATCTCGCAGACCGCCCAGCTGATGAACGCGGATGTTCCGCGGGTGTCGCGCTGGATTTCGGGTCTTGAAAAGGAGTTGGGCGGCCCGCTCTTTGACCGCACGCGGCGTCCGTTTCCGCCCACGGACCTTTGCCTGGAACTTGTACTTGCGGCCGAGCCCCTCGTGAGGGGCTTCCGGCAGATGTTCGAAGAGCATGCCGTGGGCGCCGCGCCCCGGCGCGTGCTTCGATTTGCCGCGCCGATCGAGCTTGAGCAAGAGTACTTCTCGAAGCTTCTCTACGACTACTCCGAAGCGCATCCGCACGTGGAGTTTCAGGTCTTTCCGGAAGTGCCCGTCGAGGCCGTCCTTTCGGGCGAAGTCGACGTCGCGGTCGTCAACGAGCGCCCGGAGACGGGCGCCGTTGGCGCGGGCAATCTCGTGGCGCGAGCCTACAACACGTCGACCACGCCCGTACTAGCCTCGCCTGAGTACCTCGCGCGGCACGGCACGCCGCGCACGCCCGAGGATCTTGTGGAACACACGGGGCTGCTTTTTCAAACCATCAACCGCAAGCCCTCGCAGTTTCTCTTTCGCGACGGCGTTCCCTCGACGCTTTTGAAGTGGAAGCGCACCTTTGCCACGCACGATCAGTTCACGCTCAAGGAGCTTGTGCTGGGCGGCCGCGGCATCACGACCGACCTCTACTGCGGGCACGTGATCAAGGAGATCGAGTCGGGCGCTCTGGTGCCGATTTTGAAGGGCTGGGAGCGGCAGGTCTGGACGATGTGCGTCATCACCCGCGCCGACAAAGACATGAGCGACGTCGAGATCCGCTGCTTTGCACAGTGGCTTGCGCAGACCGCGGCGCGGGAGATGCCGCAGAGAGCCTCGGAAGCCAGACGGATGGTGAACGCGGCCTTCGAGCGGGCGGCCGCCCGCGAGCAGTAAAGCTGCATAGCCCCATCAAGGCATCGGGACGTCAAAAAAGGGAGGATCCTTCGCGGGACCCTCCCTCAAATTTTTTGCGTCTTCGCTTTTTCTCTTAGAACTTGAAGAAGTCGCGCACGCTCTGCCAGATGCTGCGGGGCTCGCTCTTTTCGGGCGCGGCGTCCTTGCCGGCTGCGCGCGGGGTCTTGAAAAGCGACCCGCCCTGGGCGCGTTGAAGGGCTTTTGCCGCGCGGTCAAAGTCAAAGGTCCATGTGGGCGCGAGACCTGATCCCGCAACCTGAGAGGCGAGATAAATCGAAGGTTCGCCGTGTAGCGGCGCAAAGGTGCTCGTGAGGCTTCCCGCGACTTCTCCCTTTTCAAGGTCGGCGCGAATGTCGCCCGTGGTGCGCACGTAGACCGAGCGGGCGTTGATGCCTGCGATCGTGAGCTTCTGGTCCTTGAGCGAAATCTGCGCCGAGGCTTCGTCAAAGGAGCTCTGCGCGCCCTGATGCGTGATGTCGGCGGGCTGCGAGGTCTTGAGCACCACGCGGCGGGCGGCTTCAAGATCAACGCCCCAGAGTGCGCCGCGCAGCACCGAGAGCGAGGCCGAGGCTTCAAGTGCGGCGCTCTCAAGACGGTTTCCCGCGAGCGCAAGCGTCCCGCTTGCCACGCCCGATACAAGGGGCGCGGCCCCAAGCCCCATCATGAGCTTGTCGACGCTCACGCCGTCGATCTTGCCGTCAAACACCCAGTTGCCGGCGGCGTTCACATCAAGCGTACCGAGAAGGCGCCCGTCGGCGAGGTTGACGATGAGCTCATCGAAGTGCGTGCGGCCTTCTCCCACGGTAAGGAGCGCGCGCAGCTGCGTCGCCGCAAAGGCGCCCGAGGTGATGTTGGCGATGCGAAGCGTTCCCGCAAAGTCGACGGCATGCATCCAGTCAAGGCTGCGGATGGCGGGAAACCTTGCGGTATCGAGGTCGCCCAGCATCAGGTCGCCGCGCAGGCGCGGCAGATCGGCAAACGTGATCTCGCCGTTGTAGGAGACAGGGGCGCCCGCAAAGGAGCCCGAGAGCCCGACCTTGGCGTGGTGTCGCGCAAGGCTCGCGCGCACAAAGCCCGAAAGCGAGGCCTCGAAGTCGCTCGGAAGCGTCTTGTCGCCCGTGACGGTGACGCGCGTGCTGAAGCTGTCGCAGTCCAGCGTCCGGGCGTTGAAGTCGGCCTTGACGGTGCTTGCGATTTCAAGCGTCGTGGTGCGCCCCGCCTCGGTGATGCTGTGCACAACGCGCATCTCGGGGCTTTCAAGAATGCCCGGACGGAGCCTGAAGTCGACGGCTGCAAAGTGAAGGTCGCCCGAAGCCTGCTGCGGGCGCGAGAGCGTCACCGCGGCGTTCATGCCCGAGAGCTCTTCGCCCTTGAAGCGCAGAACGTCGGCCTTGGCGACGGTCGTGTAGTGCACGCCGTCGTAGAAGATTTCGCCTGAGAAGTTGAGGTTCTCGAGCATCACGTAGCGGTTGGCGGTCGAAATCGTGAGCGTGCCCGTGGCCGAAATGAGGCCGGCGCTGCGGCTCGGGTCGAAGTTCTTGAAAATCTCTTCGGCCGAGGCCGCGCGCGCGGCGCGCTCGGCTTGAGCGGTGGCTTCAGTAGCATCCGCACCTGCATCCGCGGGCTGCTGTGCATCAGCGGCGTGCGCACTCGCAACAAGGGGGAGCGAGCGCAGCGCGCGAAGATCAAGCCGCGCGCTCGTGGCGGAGTCGTTGTTGCTGCTGCCATTGTTCTGTTCAGCGGCCGGGGCCTCGCCTTCATTGTGGCGTTCAATTGCACGGCGCTCGGGGTCGGACTGCTCGTCGCCCTCAGCCTTTTCGGGAACCGGGGCGGCCTCGGGGGCTGCTGCGGGGGCAGAAGCATCAGAGGCCTCAGAGCCATTGGACGTCGTTGCGGCGGCATCGGTGCCGGGCGCATCGGTTCCGGATGCTTCGGCGCGCGCCGTTGCCTGATCGGATTCGGAAGGCTGCGGCGCGTGATACCCCGGCATGGGGGCGGCCGCGTCAGCTTCGGGAGCGCTTTCAGTGGTCCCTTCAGCGGCGGGCGCAGAGGGCTGCTGTTGGGCGTCAGGTGCGGCCTCGGGTACAGCGTCGGCCGCAGGCGTCTCGTTGGAAGTCGTGGCGCTGCCAGCGTCCTCCGGTTCGAGCACGGGCATTTCGGTGTTCTGCGGCTCGGCGACGTTGTTGCCCGCCTCGTCGAGCGCTTCAAAGCGGCTGCTCAACTCAAAGGGCGAGGTCATCTCGGGCGAAAAGCGCCCGAGCGTGACGGTGAGAGCCGTCAAAAGAAAGCGATGCGGCTTTTCGTGGGCGGCAACGTCTAGCGTCAGGCGCGAGTGCGCAAGGCTGAGCGCCGAGATGCGCAGGTCCGAGGGAAACTTCACCGCGCCGAAGGTGGCGTCAAAAAGGGCGTTGCCCGAGAGCGCCGGCACCGAAAGGCGGGCCTCAAGTCCCTCGATGGCAATGGCGTTGACGTGCACGGCGCCCAATGCAAGAGACCACAGCGACACGTCGGCCTGCGCCCCGCCGATGCGTCCGATGGGCGCTTCGGTTTCCTTGTCGACGAAGGTCATCGCCGGGAGCTTCACCTTGAGCGACGAGAGGCGCTTGATCTCAACGGGGCCTTCAAAACGAACCGCAGCGTTTAACGACGTGGCGGCAAAGGATTCGACGGTTCGCTCAACCGCCTTCTCATTGACCCAGAGAAAAAGTGCCGCCACCGCGCCCAGACAGATGAGGGCGACGAGGACAACGAAACCAAGGACAAAGCGCTTGACGCGGGTATCAATCATCGGGAAAACCGGCAGGCTCCCCGGGCGGCCGCAGGCTGACTGCAGGCGGGCCGAACGGAGCCGACAAAACTCAGTGAAGAGGAAAAGCCAAGGCCAAATGGTAAAACAGTTTGCCGGACTTCTACAGAAAGCGCCGCGTCAGAGCGTTGCGAATGGGAACGACGAACAACGAACGGCTGAAGATGGCTCGTCTTTTGAAGATGTTCGTCCGGACGGCGCAAAGTGACGGCGCAAAGAAGAGGCCTTCAGCGCCAGGACGGCCAGGGCGGTCGACCCAAGAGGGGGAAAGAGGAAAAAAGGGCGGGACGCTGAGGAATTCTCGGGCGTTATTCGCGCGCGAGCGTGGCGCGGATGCGCCCCTGCAGGTTCGGGGCAAGGCGCTCAAGGGCGTCAAGCGTCGTGAAGATCGAGGTGCGGCCCTTCAGAGACAGCTCGCGGAAGCGCCGCAGAAGTTCGCTTTCTTCCTTGACCGGAGCAAAGCGCTCCCCGGTGATGATGTAGTAGACGTCAAAGCCGCTGCCGTGCAGGCGCGCCATGGCAAAGGCACTCAGATCGGCCGCACCCGTCTCCATGTCGGCATACGGTTCGATCGCCACGCCTAAAAGCTGGGCGATCTGCTGCTGCGTGTAGCCGAGCCGTTCGCGCTCGGAGGCAAGACGCCCGCCGATGAGGCGGCGCTGCTTCGTGGTGGTCATGAGTGCCATCGTGAAAACTTTGAATTTCTTAGGTTTTTTGCGGCCAATTCCGGCAGTATAGCGAGTCGCTTCCTGCCGAAGTTCGCCATCAGCCGTACGGATGATGACGGACGGATACAGAAAGAACGGCCGCCGCGGGCACGACGAACAGGTTCAAAACAAGCCAAAAACAGGACAAAAGCAAGCCCAAAAATGAACAATGCCGCCTCTGTCCGAAGACAGCGGCGGCACCACGAACGGAATCGCCGCAGGGGCGATTCCGTGAGTAGCTCCAAGAATCCTCTTGATTAGGAGGCGGCCTTGGGCTCGTTGCGCAGACGGATGTGCAGCTCGCGCAGCTGCTTTTCGTCGACCAGCGTCGGGGCTCCGGTGAGCAGGCACTGGGCGCGCTGCGTCTTCGGGAAGGCGATCACGTCGCGGATCGACGGAGCGCCGGCCATCATCGTCACGATGCGGTCCAGACCGAAGGCGATGCCGCCATGGGGCGGCGCACCGTACTGCAGGGCGTCGAGCAGGAAGCCGAACTTGATGCGGGCCTCTTCAGGACCGATCTTGAGGGCTTCGAAGACCTTGCTCTGGACGTCGGCGCGGTGAATACGGATCGAGCCGCCGCCGATTTCCCAACCGTTGAGCACCATGTCGTAGGCCTTGGCGTAGCAGTGCTCGGGATCGGTCACGAGCTTGTCGACGCAGTCGTCGTGCGGCGCGGTGAACGGGTGGTGGCAGGCCATCCAGCGGTTTTCTTCCTCGGAGAACTCGAACATCGGGAAGTCGACTACCCACAGGGGCTTCCAGCTGTCTTCGTAGAGGCCGTTCTTCTTGCCGAATTCGCTGTGGCCGATGCGCAGGCGCAGGGCGCCGAGGCTGTCGTAGACGATCTTGGCCTTGTCGGCGCCGAAGAAGATGATGTCGCCGTTTTCGGCGTCCGTCACTTCAAGGAGCTTGGCGAGGATTTCGTCGGAGAGGTTCTTCACGATCGGGCTCTGCAGACCTTCGCGGCCGGCGGCCTTGTCGTTGACCTTGATGTAGGCGAGACCCTTGGCGCCGTAGATCTTGACGAACTCGGTGTAGCCGTCGATCTCGGAGCGCGGCAGGGCGCAGGCGCCCGGCACGCGCAGGGCGACGACCTTGCCGTTGTGCAGGTTCTTCACCGAGCTGAAGACCTTGAAGTTGCTGTCGATGACGATGTCGGTGACTTCCTTCAGCTGCAGCTTCACGCGCAGGTCGGGCTTGTCCGAGCCGTAGAGAGCCATCGCGTCGTCGTACTGCATCACGGGGAAGCGGGCGTCGGGAGCGACGAGATCCACGTCAAGGCACTGCTTGAAGACGTAGCGGACCATCTTCTCCATGATGTTGCGGATTTCGATCTCGTTCAAGAACGAGGTTTCGATATCGACCTGGGTGAATTCAGGCTGGCGGTCGGCGCGAAGGTCTTCGTCGCGGAAGCACTTCACGATCTGGTAGTAGCGGTCAAAGCCCGCAACCATCAGAAGCTGCTTGAAGAGCTGCGGAGACTGCGGCAGGGCGAAGAAGTGGCCTTCCATCGTACGCGACGGCACGAGGTAGTCGCGGGCGCCTTCGGGCGTGGACTTCGTGAGGAACGGCGTCTCGATGTCGATGAAGCCGTTGTCGTCGAGGTAGTGGCGGAAGGCCTGGGTCACCTTGAAGCGCAGCTTGAGGTTCTTCTGCATCTGCGGACGGCGCAGATCGAGCACGCGGTAGGTCAGGCGCGCCGATTCGCTCACCGTATCATCGTCGAGCTGGAAGGGCGGCGGCAGCGAGGGATTGATCACTTCGAGATCATGGCAGAGCACTTCAACGCCGCCCGAGATGAGCGCGGGGTTCTTGGTGCCCTCGGGACGGGCACGCACCAGGCCCACGACCTTGAGGCAGAACTCGTTGCGCACTTTGTCGGCGGGTTGGAAGACTTCCGGACGATCCGGATCGCAGACGACCTGCACGAGACCTTCGCGGTCACGCAGGTCGATGAAGATCACCCCGCCGTGGTCGCGGCGGCGGTGGGCCCACCCGTAGAGGGTGACAGTCTGACCGATGTACTTTTCATCGACCAGGCCACAGTAAACGGTACGCATAGGTGCTCCGGTGTGTAGTGTTCTGTAGCGACTTCGAGCGCGGGAACCGGAATCTGCGTTGGAACACCTGATTCCCGTGCTTCTTGAATCTGACAAAAGCACTAGTTTACCCCGCTCATCCGCTCTTTGGAAATCGTGCGCCCGCCCTCAAGTGCCTTCAAACCGGGCGATCTGCGGGGTTGTTGCGGTGGGCAAAAAGTTCTAGCGGCTTTGTCCTAAAGGATTCTGCTTGGAAAAAGGGGTAAAGAGGGGTAACCAAATGCCGCTTTTCGGGAGGGCCGCCTACGCCCTTCGGCTAAAATGGCGCTCGTTGACGCTCAATCGACGCGGGCAAAAGCCTGCACACGACCGCGTTTTTCTTTTTTCTGCCGCTGCCCCGCAGGCGGGACGGTGCGCAGTCTTTTTTAAGACTCTTTTAGGGATTCGTTTCAAAGCATATGCAAGTCGACCGTTCGATTTTCAAAGCCTATGACATCCGCGGCATCGTCGGATCGACCCTCACCGAGCCGGTGGCTCGTGCGGTGGGCCGTGCGTTGGGCACCCTTGCCGTCCGGCAGGGCATCAAGGAGCTCTGCGTGGGGCGCGACGGCCGTCTGTCGGGACCGGCGCTTGCCGCCGCCCTGATCGAAGGCATCGCGAGCACGGGCACCGACGTCAAGGACATCGGCATGACGCCGACGCCGGTGCTTTACTTTGCCACGACGCACTTTAAGAACGGCTCGGGCGTGGCGGTCACTGGCTCGCACAACCCGCCCGAATACAACGGCCTCAAGATGATGCTGGGCGGCATGACGCTCTTTGGCGACGGAATCGCGCATCTGGCCGACATGATCGAGGCTGAGGATTTCGTTGCGGCCGACAAACCCGGCCGCGTTGAGACGGTCGACGTGATTGAGCCCTATCTCGCAAAGATCGCCGCCGACGTTCGCCTCGCGCGTCCCGTGAAGGTTGCCGTCGACTGCGGCAACGGCGTCACCGGCCCCACCGTGCGGCGCATGTTCAAGGCGATCGGCGCCGAAGTGACCGAGCTTTTCTTTGACATCGACGGCCATTTCCCGAACCATCATCCCGATCCGAGCAAGCCCGCCAACCTCAACGCCCTGATCGAGTGCGTCAAGACGAGCGACGTGGAGCTGGGACTTGCCTTTGACGGCGACGGCGACCGGCTCGGCGTCGTTACGAAGTCGGGCTCGATCATCTATCCCGACCGTCAGATGATGCTCTTTGCGGCCGACATCCTTGCCAAGCACCCCGGCGCGCAGATCATCTACGACGTCAAGTGCACCCGTGCGCTCGTGCCCTGGATCCGTGAGCATGGCGGCGTGCCCACGATCTCGGCCACCGGCCACTCGCTTGTGAAGGCGCGTCTGCGCGAGACGGGCGCTCCCTTTGCGGGCGAAATGAGCGGACACCTCTTTTTCAACGACGGCCGCTGGCCCGGATTTGACGACGGCGCCTATGCCGCCGCGCGACTGCTCGAAATCGTAAGCCGCGTCGACAACCCCTCGGCGCTTCTTGACTCGCTTCCCACGGCGGTCAATACGCCCGAGCTGCAGATTCCGATGGCCGAGGGTGAAAACAAGCGCTTCATTGAAAAGATCCGTGTGGCGGCCAAGTTTGACGACGCCGAGGACGTGAGTCTCATCGACGGCCTGCGCGTGGAATTCAAGGACGGCTTCGCTCTGGCGCGCGCCTCGAACACGACCCCGGTCGTGGTGTTGCGCGTTGAAGGCGATACGCCCGAGGCGCTTGAGCGCATCAAGACGCGCTTTGCGGCGTTTCTCAAGAGCGTGGATCCCACGATCCAAATGCCTTTCTAAGAACGTCCCGTCAGGCGGGCAGCAGGTCTCAGGCCTGCTGCTCCAAATGAATAAAAACACCGCGCTCAAAGTCCTGCCCTCGTTCGGGTGGCTTTGAGCGCGGTGTTTTTGTACGGTGAGGTTTTTCTTTCAGGCGGGTTTCAAGTCTCAACCCTCAAGCGCCTCGCCCAGCGCAAAGATAAGGCCGTTGGGGCTCTCGGCAAAGACCTTTGCAGCGTGAAAGGCCGTGGCGTGACGCGCTACGCGCATCGAGGGCCAGCGCCCGAAGCGCGCGCCCAGGCCCAGAACAACGGCTAGCCCCGTGGGCGTCACCGCTTCGCCTTCGCCCGCAAAGGGGCCCACGGCCACGCCGTCGAGCATCGCAAGAAGCGCGGGCGCGGGATTGGGCACCACGCCGTGTGCGCAGTGCACCTCGCCGTCGGTTAGCGGCACGGGCGAGGCGACGAAGTCGATCGGATTGATCGCGGCAAAGACTTCGGCAATAAGGCCGACGGCAAGGATGTTCTCCATGCGGCCCACTTCGTGAAAATGCACGTCTTCGGGGGCGGCGCCGTGCACGCGCGCCTCGGCCCGGGCCAGAACCGACCAGATCGATGAGGCGAGCTCGCGCGCGGCCGGGCTCAATTTGCCTTCGTTGTCGTAAATCGCCTCGATCTCGGCGCAGGTGCGGTGCACGTGATGGTGGTGGTCCTGCCCATGATCGTGCTCTGCCTCATTGAGGCCCTCGAAGCGGCAGATGCTGCCTGCGATGCCGTTCACGGAATGCGGCGCGTGTACGAGATGCGCCTTGGTGTTCGGAAAGCGTGCGTGCAGCAGCTCGTCGGCGTCGAGAAGCTCTGCGGGGCTAGCGACCGAAAGCAGTCCCGCAAGAAAGCTCGCAGCATTTAATCCCGCGTGAATGCGCACGGTGAGTACCGGCCGTTCAAAGACGATGTTTGTCACGACGAAATTCCTTTTGAAAACGTTTATTCAGTGGCGGCGTCCGGATAGATCGCGCGCAGCACGCGCGCTGCGGCGCAGGCCGCACCGTACCCGTTGTCGATGTTGAGCACGCCGATGCCCGGGGCGCAGGAGGCAAGCATGGAGGAGAGCGCGGGCTTTCCGTGCGCGGCCACGCCGTAGCCCACCGAGGTGGGAACGGCAAAAAGAGGTCGCGAGGTAAGGCCGCCGACGACGCTTACAAGCGCCGCATCAAGGCCCGCCACGACGACCACGACGTCGGCGCGGTTGATCTCGCCGATCGCCTCTTCAATGCGCCAGAGGCCGGCAACGCCGCAGTCTTCAAAGCGCTTGGCGCCCCAGCCGAGGTATTCGAGCGTGCGGCAGACCTCGCGGGCGACGAACCCGTCGGCGGTGCCGGCGCTTACCACCGCAGCGCACCCTCTGGGGCGGCGCGGCAGCGTCGTGCGCCACGCCGTGCGGCTCAAGGGTTCGTAGTCGTAGACCGCCTGCAGACCCTCGCGAAGCGAGTGAAAGATTTCGGGCGCAAGGCGCGTAAAGAGAATGGGCTTTTCGGCCGGATCGGCAAAGCGCTCAAGCAGCGTCTCAAGCGCCCGGCGGGGCTTGCCTTCGCAGAAGACGGCCTCGGGCATGCCGATGCGCACGTCGCGTTCGATGTCAAAGCGGATGCAGGGAGCGGAGTCAGGGTGAAAGGTGGACATGCTGACGGATGCAGCTTTATGAAAGCCGCCGAAGAAAAATCAAAAGTCCAAAAAATGGAAGCTGCCCAAGAGGGCCCATAAAGACCCAGGAAGGCCAACAGCGCGGCAAAGCCTAGCACGCAGGGCGCACGACTTCGGCGCGCGCGGCCGGATTTGCGACGATCAGGCAGAAAAAGAATAAAAGGGGAAAATGAGGGAAAAGGCCTTCGCCCGTGCGTGCGGTGCGAAGGCCTTTAAAAAAATCGCCTGACATCACCCCATAGCGCCCTCAGGCCGACAGAAAACGTCTACGGCCCGGGGCTGGCGGTGGCGTACGGTTACTCCACGCGGGGTACCGTGAGGCTGCCTTCGGGCATGAGAATGATGGTGGGCTTTTCGGGCAGGTAGGGCTTGGCAAGTGCAAGCGCTTCCTCAACCGTATCTACCGCGCCCGTAAAGAGCATCTCGCGGGCCATCTTGCGATCAAGGCTCGTCACCAGGATGAAGTGCGCCTTCGAGATCGGACGCGTGACGGCATAGGCCTTGTTGGCGCCGATCTGGAAGTTCTTTTCGAGCTCTTCCTTGATCGCTTCAGGCGTGCGCAGGCGCTTGAAGGTCTCTTCGAGCATCTTCGAGCCAGAGCCCTCCTCGCAGTCGGCAAGCAGAATCACCACGCCGCCCTTCTTGACGGCGCAGGCGGCGTTGTCCATCGTCTTTTGCATCTGATAGACGTTGATGTCCTTGGGATAGCCGCCGCAGGAGGCGATCACGAGATCGGCCTCTTCGGGGATCACGCAGCCGTAGGCCTGGTCGACGAACTTGCAGGCTTCCTTGTGCGCGGCGATGTAGTCGCCGGCGAACATGCGCAGGAACTGGTGATGGGCATTGAGAACCGCGTTGAAGAGGAAAAGCGAGCGGCCCTTGGCAAAGAGCGCCACGCCTTCCATCTGGTCTTCGTAGACGGGGTTGCCAGTCGTGCGGCCCAAGCCTGCGTTTTCATCGAGCATGAAGCTGTGGTTGACGCGCACGGTCTCCATCGCGGCGCAGCCCGGAAGAATCGCCTTGCGGCCGCCGCCGTAGCCCGAGAAGTAGTGATGCACGATCGAGCCCGTCATGATGACGTGGTCGACGTCGCACAGAAGCTTGTTGATCCACACGGGCGTGCCGCGGCTCGTCGTGCCGAAGTACTGGAAGTCCTCGGACTTCGTGGCCGTGCTGTTGTACATCTTGATGCGCGAGGCGACCTCCTGACCCACGGACTGCGCCATTTCCTCGTGAGGCATGTCGCGGTGGGTGCCGAGAGCAAAGACGATGCGCATGTCCTCGTCCTTGACGCCGAGACGATTCATCTCGTTGACGAGAACGGGCATGAAGTCGTAGCTGTTGGCAACGCGCGTGGGGTCGTTGCAGATGAAGGCGACAGTGTCGCCCGGCTTGATGATTCTGTCGATCGGCTCGCATCCGATCGGGTTGTAGATGGCTTCGAGCACGCCCGACTTGATGTCGGTCATTACCGGGAAGGGCTGCGTGACTACTTCCTTGATGACGAGCTCTTCGTCAATGGTGAACTTCTTGGTCGAGCGCCCGTAGGCAAACTCATAGGTCTTCATCGTGACTGTTCCTTTATCTCTGTGCTGTAAGGATTCCGTGGCCCGGGCAGAAATCCCGCGGCGCCCGCAGAAGGTGACCGAAGTGACTACTCCGTCCGGATGAGGCTCACTTTGCTAATTATATGAGCCTTGATCTGTCTCTTTATGACGTCTCGTTTAAGTGAAGAACCGCCGCGGCGGGCCGCGGAACTTCGGGCGGCAAAGCCCCATCAAAGTCCAATCAAAGCCCATTTTCCCGCGGCCTCGTTGAAAACAAACGTTATTTCTCCGACTTGATCTCGAGCTCCTCGCCCAGAGTTGGACGCCGCGTGCGGTAGTTGCGAAGCAGCCGGTAAAGGGGCGCGCCCGCAAGAACGATCAACGCGTTGACGCCGAAGATTTCGGCAAAGGAAAGGGTTCCGGCAAAAAGCCCGAAGCAGTAGGGCGCGATGCCGATGCCGAGGTCAAAGAAGATGTAGAAGGTGCTTGTGGCCTGCGGGTAGCGCTCGCGCGCGACCATGGAAACGGCCGTCGCCTGGCCGATCGACTGGATGTTGCCAAAGCCAAAGCCCATGAGAAACCCTGCGACGAGCACGCTCCAGTTGCCCCAGGCCGCCCACAAGAGCGCAAGCCCGGCGGCCAACGCGACGATGGCTGGATAAAAGACCACGGCCGGGCCGTGCGTGTCGTATATCTTTCCCGTGATCGGGCGCGAGATGAGAATGGCCGCCGCGTAGCACAGGAAAAAGAGCGAGGCCGCGGCCGTGACGTCGCACTCCTTGCCGTACGAGGCAAGAAAGGCCTGCGTGCAGCCCCAGGCAAGGCAGAAAAGCGCAATCAGAAGACAGAACGGAATGAGCTTGAGGTCGATGAAGTCGTCGAGCGAGATCGGATGCGGGCGCGTCCTCATCGGCGGCTGGTGAATGTGAAGCAGCACGGCGATCACGACCGAGACGACCGAAATCCCCGCGCAGATCATGAAGATGCCCGTGTAGCCCAAACTGTCGAGAAAGGCGATGCCAAGAAAGGGCCCGAAGCAAAGCGACAAGGCTGTACTCATTGAAAAGTACGAAATGCCGCGACCCAGAAGGGGCTTTGGCGTAATCACCGCCACGACCGAGCCCGTGACCGTGCCGATCACGCCCACCGCAACGCCCGAAATGAAGCGCACGGCAAAAAAGAAGGCGAGCCCCGCGTCCACGAGGTAGCCGAAGTTCGTGATCATGTAGAGAAGCACGCCGATCACGAGCACCTTGCGGTAGCCTGCCGAGGTCACGATGCGGCCCGTAAAGAAGCGCCCCACGAGGCAGCCGATCACGACGATGCCGGTCGCTAGCCCCGCCATGCTCGTGCTTGACTGATAGGTGTTGGTGAGAAAGCTCGTGCTCACGACGAAGGTCGCGTAGTAGGCGGCCATGCCGAGAAAGTTGATGAGCGAGATGCCGATGAAGGCGGGGGTGAAGACGTCGCGCAGCGTGGGTTGGGCGCTACGCTGCGGCGTGTTTGAATCTGAATCGACGGACATGAGGCTCTGAATAGGCGCGCAAAAACCAAATCGTTGCGAAAGCTTGGCAAAGCTCGCATCAGGCGCGCTGTTGCCGCGCGCCCGAGGCAGTCGGCCTCATATTGTCCGCCGCCCGTTGCCGCGATGCAAGATCAGCCTGCGGCTAGGGCTTTAAGGTTTAAATGAGTTCGTTCATCAGCCGGCGCGCGGTCTCGACGCCAAACTGCCCCGGGGCGGAGGCGCGCTCGACGCTTGCAAAGGTGGCCGACGAGCCAAAGAGCGTGCCGGTGACGCGCGAGACGGCACCCCAGCCGCCCATGCTCATGCTGATGACGGGTTTCCCGGTGCTGCGGCGCGCCGCGCACGTGGCCGACAGGAGCGCGAGCACGTCTTCGGGCGTGCGGGGCATCACGGCCACCTTGAGAACGTCGGCGCCAAGCGCGTTCATCGTCTCAAAAAGGTCGTTCATCTCGGCCTCGGGCGGCGTCGCCTCGAAGTTGTGGTAGCTCATGATCACGCGCGTACCCGTTTCCTGGGCGGCCTTGACGTTCTCGGCCGTAATGCCGCGCTTGAGCTCCATGTCCACGGCATCGACCAGGCCCGAGGCGGCCATCCCCGCGACAAGCTCAAGGTAGCTTGCGTCGGCGTTGGCGTGGCCGCCTTCGGCCTTGCTGCGTAGCGTCCAGATCACGGGCTTTTCGATCGCCTGGCGCAGCTCGAGCGCTGCGCCGAGAAAGCCGGTGAGGCTGCGCGCTTCAAAGAAGTCCGCGCGCCACTCGAGGATGTCGATGCTCTTGTCGCCCGCAAGCCGCTGGTAGTCGAGGGCCGTCTCGATCAAGTCGCTCGTGTTGGCGGCCATGATGCTTGCGATGATCTTGACGGGCTGCGGCCCGAGCAGAACATCGCCGATGCGCGCGCTCGCGGCCGGGTCCGATAGCGGAGTGAAGTCTCGGTTCATGCTGATGTCGTCGGTGGCGGTTGGTTGGTGTCAACGGCAGAGAATACAACGGACGAGGCCAGGCCCGCCAACGGGGGAGTCTGCGTTTGCAGCCGGACGCGCGGCCCCAAAAACGAGTTGGAAGCGGGCTTTGCACTTCAAAAGTGCGAAAAACCGACCGGTTTTATCAATTGCGCACCGAAATGCGTCAAGGGCGGAAAAAGCGGGTCTTTCAAAAACACCATGAAATCAAGCGATCGCCGAGAACCTTAGGTATAAGTACTTAAATTTTGGGCTTTGTTTGCACAAATCTTGACAATGGACATGCCGCGCTGTTGATTGCCCGCTTTGCGCGGGAGTACGATGACCGCCCGCTTCGAAAAAGCGAGCTGTGCGCCGCCCCCTTTTTGGGAAGGCGCACGACAGAACAAACACAACACGCTCTAACAGGGAGTTTGGATACATCATGTCCGGTCTTTCAATCATGCTGATCGCAGTGGTTGCACTGCTGCTCGGCTATTTCGTCTACGCCAGGTGGCTTGAGAAAACCTGGGGCATCGACCCCGACAAACCCACGCCGGCCGTACGAATTAATGACGGCAAGGACTTCTCTCCGGCTTCGCGCTGGACGGTGTTTGCGCACCAGTTCACCTCGATTACGGGCGCAGGTCCCGTGACCGGCCCCATCATCGCGGCCATGTTCGGCTGGCTGCCCGCACTCTTGTGGATGATCGTGGGCGGCATCTTCTTCGGCGCCGTGCAGGACTTTGCGGCGCTGTATGCCTCCGTGAAGAACGGCGGCCGCTCGGTGGGCACCCTCATTGAGGACTACGTGGGCCGCACGGGCCGGCAGCTCTTCCTGCTTTTCTGCTGGCTCTTTACGCTTTTGGTGATCGCCGCCTTCTGCGACATGGTCGCCAACACGTTCAACGGCTACTCGAAGACGGGCGCCGAGCTGATGCCCAATGCGGCGGCGGCCTCGATCTCTCTTCTTTACATGGTCGTTGCGGTTTTCTTCGGCCTGTACCTCAAGTACTTCAAGCCCTCGTCGGGCGTGCAGCTTATCGTGGGCATCGTGCTCATGGTGCTGATGCTTGCCGTGGGCATTGAGTTCCCGGTCTATGCCGACGCCGTGACGTGGCGCTACGTGGTCTTTGCCTACCTCTTTGCCGCCTCGGTGATGCCGATGTGGCTTCTCAAGCAGCCGCGCGACTATCTGTCGATGTTCCTCTTGATCGGCATGATTCTGTGCGCCGTGGTGGGCGTATGCATTCAGAATCCCACGCTCAACATGCCCGCCTACGTGGGCTTTACGGTCAACAACCTCGATCTCTTCCCGATCCTCTTTGTGACCATCGCCTGCGGCGCGGTCTCGGGCTTTCACTCGCTCGTGAGCTCGGGCACGAGCTCGAAGATGATCTCCAACGAGCGCGACATGCGCCCGGTGGGTTACGGCGCGATGTGCTTTGAGGTGGTGCTCGGCGTGGTCTCGCTCGTGGTGGTCTGCGCCGCGGCCAGCAACGGCAAGCTTCCCTCGGGCACGCCCTTCCAGATCTTCTCGACTTCGGTGGCGTCGTTTCTGACGGAAATCTTCGGCGTTCCGCATCAGATCTCGGCCTGCATTCTCACGATGTGTGTCTCGGCGCTTGCCCTGACCTCGGTGGATGCCGTGGCCCGCATCGGCCGCATGTCGCTGCAGGAGCTCTTCATGCCGCCCGCCGGCCAGGAAAAGACCCCGGTGCAGAGGTTCTTCACCAACACGGCCGTGGCGACGATCCTTACGCTTCTGGGCGGCTATGCGCTTTGCATCGCGGGCTACATGAGCGTCTGGCCGCTCTTTGGCTCGGCCAACCAGCTGCTGTCGGCGCTCGTGCTCACCGGCATGGCGGTGTTCCTGAAGTCCACCGGCCGCAAGGGCTGGATGCTCTACGTTCCGATGACGATCATGTTCGTCGTGACGATGACGGCGTTGCTTGAGTCGATCTACAAGATCTATCTTGCTGCCGTGAGCGGCACCTTCGTGATGATGGTGCACGGCCTGCAGCTCGTCGTTGCCGTGGCGCTCATCATTCTTGCGCTGCTCGTGGTCTATCACTGCGTGGCGCGCCTGCGAGATCCGGCGCCGGTGACCAACCGCACAGCCGGGAAGGCCAAGTAAAAAGCGCTTGATCTGATTTGCTTAAAACTATGCGCCGGTCGACGGAAGTTCTCTTCGTCGACCGGTATTTTATTTTGGGGAAAATCTGCGCTCGCTGCAGGTAAAGGCCATCGCTGTTTGGCGATGGTGCGAAAAAACAAAATCCTGCACCTCAGAAAGTGAAGTGCAGGATTGAAGCAAGGGAAAAAGAAGGGTTCTCAACTTCTTTTTCAGTTTCTCCTGGAGGTGCGTGTTTTCAAAGACTTAGAAGAGCTTCTTGAAGCCCTTCGTCTGCTCGCTTTTGTGCACGATCCAGAGGCTCAGAACCAGCAGCAGGATGGCGCCCGAGATGTACATCACGTAGAGCGCGTCGATGTGCTCTACGTCGACCATCAGATAGCGGGCGACGGCGACGATTGCCAGTGCGATCGGCGTGTGAATCGGAATTTCGCAGGTCCCGAGACGCGAGCCCTTCACCATCGAGAGGATCTCAATGTAAAGGAAGATCATCAGCAGCATCCCGATCTGAACCTTCTGACCTTCAAAAAGCGAAAGAACGGACTCGCCGACGCCGTATAGTGCGGCAATGGCGATGACAATGAGCGCAATGGCTTGACCGACGGTGATGATGCGGTTAAAGAGGTTGATGAAGTTTTCGTTGGGTTTTCCCTGACCGTCCATAAGGGATTGGGCGGCGCTGCATTTGCTCGAGCTAGAGGGCTCCGAGGTGGTGTTCATTGGCGTTCTGGCGTATGGTGGGTCAAACAAATAAGGAAGCGCGAAGAATGCCATAAAAAGGCGCTTCACAAGAAAGGAAGACAAACTTTTTTGCACATGACTTGGCGGCGAGCCTTCAACGCGTCCTCAACGGGCGCCGGGTGTGTGCCAGACGAAACACTTCAGCCGATCGTGAGCTGATCATGCACAGGCCGCAGGACGCTCCCGGTCTCTCCGTCCTGTAGGAAGAATAGAGAAGGCCTGCAAAGCGCCCTGCGTGCGGATGACGCAGGAAACTTAATTGTTCTTCTGCACGGCGTAGCGCAGCCACACGGCGCCGCCCGCAAGCGGCTCGCAGGCGATGAACTTCAGGTGCTGGTCCTGCGCGGGCTTCTCGCCCGGGGCTCCCTTGTACTCAAAGATCGAGGAAACGCCCGACAAGCCATCGATGGCGGGGTAGACGACGATGCTCAACTCATTGATCAATCCCGCCTTGAGAAAGGCTCCGTTGATGATGCCGCCGCCTTCGAGCAACAGCAGGCGCGCATCAAACGTCTCCTCAAGGGCTGCGAGGCCGCTGGCAAGCGGCGCATTTTCATCGGCGGCAAAGACGTAGGAGACGCCGACGCGGCGCAGGCTCTCGAGGTACGCATCACCCACCTTGGGCGAGAGCACGGCAACGAGATGCTCGCCCGTGGGCAGTCCCGACTCCTCGTAGTGAAGCTTTCCGTGCGGATCGAAAACGACGGCAAGCTTGCGTGACTGCCGGTCGCCGATAAACGCAGCAGGCATCGAGCCGTCGGTGCGTTCGGCCGCCGGGGCGTGCTCGGAGACGCTCGCGGCATATTCGGCCATCGTCGTGCGGCCGACGATCCAGCCCGCCGCATCGGCAAAGTGCGAGGCGGCGCCTTCGTAGACGCTTGTCATGTCGGCGCCGGCAATCCCCTCGGTGACGTCGGGGCCTGCGCTCCAGCGGTCGGGATAAAGGCGTCCGTCAACGGAGGTGATCATGTGGCAGATGATTTTGGGCATAGAGGATTCCTTTGACTTTGAATGCGTGCGCCCGGAAAGCGCTAGGTGCTGCCGCGGCGTCCTCGGGCGCGACGTTTGACGGATAGCCTAACAGCGCCCTTTCGGGCGGCGCGGTCAAAAGATTGACTGAAAGCGGCAAAAAGAGCGGCAAAAATTGAGCGGCATAAAGGACAGAAAGAAAACGCCCTGCCCGGGCGTAAAGCTCGGGCAGGGCGATGCGGTTGCAAGACGAGCTCGCGAAAAAGACGTGTCGGACTACTTTGCCTTCTGCGCTTTTTCGGCGGCCTTGCGCTCATCCTCGGCCTTGGCCGCGGCAAGCGCAGCCTCCACCTCGGCGACCGTGACGCCATCTCCGAGGACGACGTTTTGCTCAAGGTCGCCTAACGTGCAGGTGCTCTTGAGCTTGGCAACGCTCTGGCCCGCGTCGCGGCCGCTTGCAAAGCCCTTGGAGGTCAGAAGCACGCGCCCGCCCGTGAGCGTGAGCTTGAAGTAAAAGAGCCCGTCGGCTTCGCGGTACTGCTTGAAGGTTGCCGTCGGCGCATTCTTGGCGGGTTCGGCCTTCTGCGGCGCGGTCTTGGGAGCAACGACGTGCCGGAAGCTGCGCAGGCCGACGGCTTCGCGCAGGCGCTCCATGAAGGGCGCCGAGAGCTTGCGCGCCTTTTCGGCGCCTGCCTGCAGGATGTCTTCGAGCTCATCGGTGTGCGACGTGTAGTAGGCGTACTTTTCGCGCATCGGGCCGATCTCGGCCTCAATCTGGTTAACGAGGCGCTTCTTGGCTTCGCCCCAGCCGAGGCCCCCTCGCAGCTCGGCGCGAAACGCCTCGCGCTCTTCGGGCGTGGCGAAGGCGTCGAAGATCTTCGTGAGCGACGTGCTGTCGGGATCCTTGGGTTCGCCCGGCAGCTTGCTGTCGGTGACCACGCGGCCGATCGCCTGCTCGAGCGCCTTGCTGCCGCCCTCAAAGAGCGGGATCACGTTGTTGTAGCTCTTGCTCATCTTGCGGCCGTCCAGACCGGGCAGGATCTCCACGTCGTCGTCGATTTGCTCGTAGGGCATGACGAAGAAGTCCTTCTGCACGCCGTAGAGGTTGTTGAAGCGCGTGGCGATGTCGCGCGCCATCTCAAGGTGCTGGGTCTGGTCGCGCCCGACGGGCACGAGGTTGGCGTTGAACATCAGGATGTCGGCCGCCATCAGAATGGGATAGCAAAAGAGCCCCATCGAGACGCCGTTGTCGGGGTCTTCGCTTTGCGCGGCGTTGGCCTCGAGCATCGCCTTGTAGGCGTGGGCGCGGTTCATGAGTCCCTTGGGGCAGACGCAGTTGAACATCCAGTTCAAGAGCGGAATTTCGATGATGTCGCTTTGCCGGTAGAAGGTGACCTTCTCGGGATCAAGTCCGGCGGCAAGCCAGGCCGCCGCAATCTGCATGCGGCTCAGCTCAATGCGGGAGGGATCCTGACATTTGATGAGCGCGTGCAGGTCGGCCATGAAGAAGAAGCTTTCCACGTCCTCTCGCTTGGAGGCGCGGATGCAGGGGCGAATCGCACCGCAGTAGTTGCCCAGATGCAGGGTTCCTGTGGTGTTGATGCCCGTCAGGACACGCACGGTCATGATGGTTCCTTTTCTATAGGTGTAGACGGATTGTGAAGGCCGGTACTGTAGCAAATTGTCGGGCGCCGCCGTATACGCAGAAGACCGCAGGAAAAGATGTGTTCGTCAAAAACAAGGCGGGTGATCGACAAAAGGAGTCAGTGAGGATGGAGTGAGTTTGCTCCAAAAGTTCTCTAAGCCCATGATGGTGGGGGAAATGTGACCGATTACTTCTCAGGGAAACTACCATGTTTTTTCGATACCCGTTCGAAAAACAGGTTGATCATGAAGTTGGGGTCATAATGAGCACTGTCCTCGAAAAGGTGTAGCGGGATTGGATTCCCCGCGCCCCGGAAAACGGGCGAGTGCCTTGTTTTTCAGCAACTTTTCAGGTGATTCTTTCTAGGAGAAATTTAAATGAAAAAGACTCTTGCTGCAGTGGCTGTGCTCGGCGCGTTTGCCGGTTCCGCTATCGCTGCTGATGTGACGCTCTACGGTATCGTTGATACGGGTGTCGGTTACAACCACATTGATTTCGACGGCTACGGTGCTAAGGATGACATCGATTCCTTCTCGATGATGTCCGGCCAGGCGTCCGGCTCCCGCTGGGGTTTGAAGGGCACGGAAGACCTCGGCAACGGTCTGACGGTGGGCTTCATCCTTGAAGACGGCATCAAGTCCGATACCGGTGTTGACGACGGCGTGATGTTCAACCGTGAATCGAGCCTGTTCCTGCAGGGCGATTTCGGTCGTTTCGCTATGGGTCGTCTCGGTGCTATCAACAACGGCCAGTCTTCCTGGGCGAAGATGGGTATGCTCAGCGCCTTCGGTACGTCTGATTGGGGTGGATACTCTGCTCAGCTCAGCAACCTCATGTCGACCGCCGGTCAGTGGGATAACATGATCGCCTACGAAACCCCCAAGTTCGCAGGTTTCCAGGTGTTCGCTCAGTATTCCATGGGTAACGCCGAAGAAGGTGCTGTTGAAAACGAATCGTCGGCTGATCGCTACTACGCCATCGGCGCGACCTATGAGAACGGCCCCTTTGCTGCCTATCTCGCTGTTGACTCGAAGAACTACAAGTCTTGGGATGGTAATACGGCAAAGGATACTGATGACAGCCTGACCGTCACCCTCGGCGGCAGCTACAACTTCGAAGTCGCTAAGGTCTACCTCGGCGGTCAGTACTTCGACGAAGTGACGCTCTCCTCGATCGGCGGTATCATCAAGGGCCAGTCGCTCGGTGAAGGTGCTGTCAAGGTCAAGGGCTATGGTCTCACCCTGTCGGCTGACGCTCCTGTCGCCGGCGGCAAGGTCATGGCTGGCTTGGGTTATGTTGATGCCGAAGCTGCCGATAGCGAAGATCAGAGCGACTACAAGGATCTTGAACTCACGCGCTATGCCTTCAGCGTTGGCTACGACTATCCGTTCAGCAAGCGCACGGACGTGTACGCCGTTGCTTCCTACATGCAGGATCAGTTGGATCGTACCGCTACCGAGAGCAACGATCTCTCTGCCTACACGGTTTACGTTGGCCTGCGCCACAAGTTCTAATCTGATTCCTCTCAGCTAGGAAGCTTTTAGAACGCAGCCCTCCGGAATTTCGATTCCGGAGGGCTTTTTCATATGCTAAAAAAAAGAAACAAGTTCGCAGAGGCAGGGGGATGGATGCTTTTGTCAGTTCGCATCAAGTGTGCTGTGCGAGACGAGGCAAAAGCCTTGCAGCGGCAGCGCGAGCGTAGCAAAAACCCCTTTGAGAAGATCTCAAAAGGGGTGTCGTCTCAATCAGGATTTTGGAGCGGCTTCGTTAGAACTTGTGACGAAGGCCGACCTGGAAAGAGCAGGCGGTCGGGTTCCAACTTGCCTCACCCTTTTCCTTAAGCTTGTCGTTCATGTAGGACGCCACGGCGTAGGCATTGGTACGCTTGCTGAGTGTGTAGTCGTACCCCGCCGAAACGCTCCAACGGCGGAAGTCAAAGTCAGTAACCGACACGGAGTCGGCCTCTTTGGCGTCGACATAGGCTACGCCCAGAAGAGCGGAGCCGCCCGCCAGCGGCACCGAGGTGCTCAGGCCCAGCCCGTAGCCCTTCACCTTCAAGGACGTGCTTTCGGTGCTCTCGTCATACTTGATGGTGCCGACGATGCCGCCGATGGACGAAAGCGTCACTTCGTCGAAATACTGTGCGCCGAAGCTGCGGCGGCGCCGGCATCCTTGTACCAAGACTTGTAGTTGGTCGAATCCACGGCGAGGTAGCCAAGGAACGGGCCGTTGGCGTAGGTCGCGCCGATGGCGTAGTAGCGGTCGGCCGAGGATTCATTTTCGACAACGCCTTCAATCGCCTTGCCTCTCGAGGTGGTCTTGCCCATGGAGTACTGGGTGTACACCGTAAAGCCCGCAAACGTCGGGGTCCGGTAGGAAATCATGTTGTCCCACTTGCCCGCCGTCGAGATGAAGTTGCCGGCTTGGGCGGCAAAGGGACCGAAGGACGTGGTGAAGGCCGAGAGGTGGTTGACGAGCGCCCAGGACGAAGCGCCCTGGTTGATGGCGCCCATGCGGCCGAAGGCGATCTTGCCGAAGCCGCCTTCAATGAACAGGCTCGATTCGCGATCAAACATCTGATCGCCCTGAGCGCCGGTGTCGGCCTTGAAGCCGTCTTCAAGAATGAAGCCCACCTTCAGACCGTTGCCGAGGTCCTCGACGCCCTTCAAACCCCAGCGGGAGCCGGACTGCTGGCCGGAGTTCATTGAAAAGGTATTCTTGTTTTTGACGCCGGACTGATCCAGATCCACATGGTTGTAGGCCAGACCCATGTCCAGAACACCGTAGAGCGTCACATCGGCGGCGATGGCGGAGCCTGCAAATGCGCCGAGTACGGCAACTGCAGCCATAGTTTTTTTCATAATCCAGAGATCTCCAATGCGAGAAGCCGATTTTTCAAACAAAAATCCGACAGAAGTAGGCGTGAGCTGTTGATGTATCGGATACTCAACACCTAGTCAATCCTCGTAAAATGAGAGGACACCGCATTCTGGCATGCAGGTTTTGGGGAGGGTTTTTGGCAGCCTTTGCAATGTCACGCAAACTAGGAATTGCACTGATGACATCGATTTCACACTCCCCCGTTTTGACGTCAGGAAAGGGGGAAATAAGGAGTGCTGGTG